>CAZBFV010000004.1:0-80229 GCA_964491345.1 uncultured Muribaculaceae bacterium | reverse complement strand
AGCCTGATAACTTTATTAAATTCTTATACAATAAATCAAATAGAAGTAATTAACAGAAAGGTTATGAATGTTATGAAAACCAAAGCACATTTCCCCTCCGGCACAAACAAATCTATAACAGGTTTACACGAAAACTGTTATGGAAGCTCATCTTGTACACTCTGCGCCACAAGTTAAAAAATCACCGGCATATAAACTCTGCTGTTGCAGGCAAAAATACGCATGATGAATTAAAATTTAATGTTTTATGTTTACCTATAATAGGTGTATGTATAATAATGATATGAGGCATCATTATTATTACAAAAGTTTCCATACTCGGTGCGAGCGCCGGTACAAGAATCATTTATAACGTGTGTGCTAGGACACTCTAAAATGTCAATTACATAACATTGGGTTTTAGCTATGAGCAAAGATTCACCAGATTCTAAAACGTCATTATATAGTTCATTAATTTGGTTATCATTAAGTAAATCAAAATCACTCATTTTTTCTTCTTCTTTCTTTTTACTTTTTTATTTCTGCTGATACATAATTAGTTTTCCTGTTTCAGCTCCTTACTGATTTTTCCGGTATTATCCTCTCTCCGGAGTTTTTTCCCTCTCGCACGTTCAATAGCGGGGGGGGGTATTTCGAATCCGACGGCGGATTTTCTTTGTTTTGTTTGATTTTTAGCAATGACCCTAAATATTCATCCGTATTTTTGTCTTTAAATCTGAAAAAGCCTGAAAACGGGGTGAATGTCATTTCGTTAAAGTACAGCCTGTTTTCGCATTTTATCCAATCTGCTCTTACGAGCTTAAAACCTTCCGCAAGTTTCTTTGAAAGTTCCACCGCACGTTTTAAAAATTTATCAGGCGGTTTTTCCATTTTTATATACTCCGGATTAAACTCTATTTTTGATATCGAATAATCTTTGTTATATACACAGCACACAGCCGGAATCGAATATTTAATCTCCTGATAAAACATCGGCTCTGAATTAAAGCAGTATATTTCAAACTCGCTGGAGGAATCATCATTAACAGGCAAAAGCTCTTCAATTATTATTTGAGGAATTATATCTCTATATTGAAGCTCAAACCCGCCGAAAAGGTGGAATTTCTGCACCATCCAGCCGTCAAATCTGCGCTTTACATAAGAAAATAAATCTTTATTGCCTAAAAGTTTCGTTTTGCTCTTGATTTTATACTGCCATTTACATCCGTTGTTGGCTTTAATAATAAACTTTTCCGGCAATTTTTCAAACGGAATATCATCAAACTTGCTGCCAATCCATAATACAGGCTTTAAATATTCATCTCCGATTTGATTTTTAACCCAATCACGGACAAGAACTTTGTCTGTCAATTTGGTTTTTAACGGAGTTAAATCATATAATTTCAGCCATTGGATTTTTTGGTTAAAAGTTATAGGATTATCTAAATCCAAATCAGTTCCTGTTTCTTTTTTAAATATCAATTCCAAATATTTGGGATATTCTTTTTCATTTAAAGATAACAAGCTCCTATAAGATAATTTTGTTTCTTCTATGCTATTTTTTTGACCTGTTTTCATATCAGCTCTTAGTTATTATATTATATACTTAAAATAATATAAATTATATCTATATAAATATAACATGTCAATCTTTTGTTAAAATTTTTAATTCAATATATGCTTTAAATATGGAATATAAATTTGAGAAAATAACTTTGTTAAATTTTGTAAAAACTATATGTGCATATAGAGGGACTACAATTAGAAAACTCCTTTTTAAGTTGAGTTCTGAAAAAGAATACAGCAGCTGCTATGCAGGCTTTTATAATAAACTTAAATATAATACTCTTAAGTTTTCCGAAATGAATGATATTGCTGACACTTTAGGCTACGAAATAATTTTAAGAGAGGCTAAGAATAATTAAGTCATAAGTTGTAAAATTTTTAATGCAGAATTTTTAACATACAACAACTACGACATTACAAAAAAGGTTGTCAGTTGTATATTATTTTGTTGTATTTAATAAACATTAAAAAGCCCTGTACTTCAAAGAAGATAGGGCTTTTATATATTTCAAAACTCTTATTTTTTATTTTTTCAAAAACTCCGGTATATCGAGAATATTATTAGCAAACTCAGCGGCAGATTTTGAAATTTTAGGCATCGGCGACGGCTGATGGCTGACATTGCCGCTGCCAAATAAATCCATTGCACTTGGTGCGGGTTTTTCTTCCTGCTCCTGCTGGGCGAATTTATCAACTTGATTTTTCTTTAATTCAAAACCCGTTGCAATAACCGTAATTTGAATTTCACCTTGAATCCTTTCATCAATAACTTCACCAAAATGGAATATTGCATCATCGGAAACAGCTTCCTGAATTAATTGTGCGGCTTCCGTTACTTCATGTAATGTCATGTCGGGACCGCCTGTAACGTTTAATATGATACCTGAAGCACCATATATAGATGTTTCAAGCAGGGGCGAATTTATTGCCGCTTTAGCAGCTTCCAATGCTCTGCCTTCTCCTGTTCCCCGACCTATGCCCATTAATGCCGAACCTGACGATTCCATTACGCTTCTTACATCGGCAAAATCAACATTTATCATTCCGGGAACGGTTATTATATCAGAAATACCCTGAACACCTCTTAGCAGCACTTCATCAACAACCTGAAATGCTTCTCTCATTGTTGTTCTTCTATCCACAACTTCAAGCAATTTATCGTTAGGTATAACTATTAAAGCATCAACTGTTTCTTTTAACTTCTCGATGCCCTGAATCGCCTGATTCATTCTCTTTTTACCTTCAAAACAAAACGGCTTTGTAACAACGCCTATTGTTAAAGCACCTAATTCCTTAGCTATTCTCGCAACTACAGGCGCAGCTCCGGTGCCTGTCCCGCCGCCCATTCCGGCTGTTACAAATACCATATCGGCTTTTCCGATAGCATTTACTATTTCATCTCTTGTTTCTTCTGCCGATTTCTCGCCTTTTTCCGGATTTCCGCCTGCTCCTAATCCGTTTGTTAATTTGCTTCCAATCCTGATTTTATTTTCGGCTAATGACATCTCTAGAACCTGAACATCGGTATTTAATGCCCAGAACTCCACACCGCCCAGACCTGCTTTAATCATGCGGTTTACTGCATTTCCGCCTCCGCCGCCGACACCTATAACCTTTATATCTGCCGGTGTACCGCCTGTCTGCAACGGTGTTGAATTAGCGGTATTATTCTCTTTCTTGCCAAAAATATCCGGAACAAAATTTTCCACTTATGCCACCTTCTTTATTTCTATTACTTTTTATACAACTCAAGCAATATATTAACAGAGGCAACTTATGCCACCCTCTTTATTTCTATTACTTTTTATATCTGATAGTTTTTATTTGCAATATATAAATGCTATCATTTAACATAATATTGTAAATGTTTTAAATAGTAAAGAAAAAAACATGAAATATTAATATAAGTTTATGAATTTATTTACAATCCGTTCTACCGGTCTTTTTTATTCGTTTCGCCTATAATATTGGCGGCTTTGGTCAGATTATCGGCTAAATCATTATATAATTCCGATTCTTCACCGTACGGCGCAGTTGTATTTATTATTTCATCAACATTTTGATTAATATTGCTTAATCTGCTTACTGCCGTTTTTATTCTCTTTTCTTTGTTTCTTAAATAGAAATAATTTATCAGCGGAATTGAACTTGTTACATATTTTAATATTTTATTAAAATTATTAAAGATAAATCTTTCGTTATTTTTGATAAAAAAATTCTCGCTGTCTTCCATATTTGGAATATCAAGGGTTAATCCGCTGTTATAAGGCAAATAATCGGTATCTACAGTGTTTAATCTTTTATTTTTATTCTTCCGCCTGTTTTTTGCCTGTAATTGAGGACTTTTTACATTATTCTGAACCTGCATTTCCTGCATAAAAGCATTGGTCGTATACAGCAGGTTATCCCCGTTCATTGCATAATTTATATTATTTCCCGTATTTTTCTGATAAAAACCCACGGGCTGATTTAATCCGCCTGATATATCCATACAAATTTCCCTAACAGCATTATATGTATATATTCATGCTTTGTTACCGTATATATGAATGATTTATAAATATTATTTTGAAGCTGCCTTTAATCTTGTCATGGCTCTTGCAAGCGCCTCATTTGCAATTTTTATATCCCGCTTTGTTGCTGCACTGCCTATCATTGCCTCTGCTCTTTCTTTTGCCAGCTGCGCACGTGTAACATCAATGTCGTTTCCTAATTCTGCAGCCTCCGTTAATATTATTGCTTCGTTATTTTTAAACTGCAATGCACCGCCGATAACAGAAAAATTTATTATTTCTCCGTCTTTTTCCGCTTTTGCGGTATCGACGGCAAGAGATGCCATAAACGGTATATGATCCGGCAGAATACCGAAACTTCCGGCCTGACCATGTGCATATACCGCATCTACATCATCTTCATAAACAATTTTTTCAGGTGTGATTACTTTAAGATGTATCTTTTTTTCAGACATTTGCTTATACCTATTTTACTTTTTCCGCATTTTTAAGAACATCGTCTATTGTTCCCGCCATATAAAAAGCCTGTTCCGGAATATTATCGTACTGTCCTTCAACAATGCCTTTAAATCCCGCAATTGTATCTTCTAATTTTACATATCTTCCGTCAATACCCGAAAACTTCTCGGCGACAGAAAAGGGCTGAGATAAAAATTTCTGTATTTTTCTTGCTCTGTTTACGGTTTCTTTATCTTCTTCGCTTAATTCATCCATGCCCAGTATCGCAATAATATCCTGCAATTCCTGATATTTTTGAAGTATTTCAAGGACCTTTCTTGCTGTATTATAGTGTTCTAAGCCTATAATAAGAGGGTCAAGCACTTTGCTGTTTGAAGCCAAAGGATCAACAGCCGGATATATTCCCAATGAAGCTATCTGCCTTGATAATACTGTTGAAGCATCCAAATGGGAAAATGTTGTTGCAGGCGCCGGATCGGTTAAGTCATCAGCCGGTACATATATTGCCTGTATTGATGTAATTGAACCGTCTTTTGTAGATGTAATTCTTTCTTGAAGTTCCCCCATTTCATTTGCCAAAGTGGGCTGATAACCGACAGCAGACGGCATTCTGCCCAGTAATGCAGATACTTCCGAACCTGCCTGTACAAATCTGAATATATTATCAATAAACAAAAGTACATCCTGTTTTGAAAAATCCCTGAAATACTCTGCCGCAGTCAATGCAGAAAGCCCTACTCTCATTCTCGCCCCCGGAGGCTCGTTCATTTGACCGTATATTAAAGCAACTTTATCTATAACACCCGATTCTTTCATTTCATTCCACAAATCGTTGCCTTCTCTTGTTCTTTCTCCTACACCGCCAAATACTGATACACCGGAATGCTCGGAGGCTATATTATGTATTAATTCCATAATTAATACTGTTTTTCCGACGCCTGCGCCTCCGAATAAACCTATTTTCCCGCCTTTTTGGTACGGCTGTAGCAAGTCTATAGCTTTTATACCTGTTTCCAGTATTTCTATATCGGTATTTTGGTCAACCAATTCGGGAGAATTTCTGTGAATTGGCAGATAATCATCCGCATTAACCGGTCCTTCATTATCAACCGGTTCGCCTAAAACATTTAATATCCTGCCTAAAATATTTTTTCCGACCGGTATTTTTATCGGCTCACCCGTATTTATTACTCTCATTCCTCTTTTTATACCGTCGGTTGACGACATTGCAACACTTCTAATTTTATTTTCTCCTAAATGCTGCTGAACTTCCGCTACAATTTTTGAAGACTCATCAACAATTATTTCTATCGAATCATTTATTTCCGGCAAAACACCAGATTTAAATTCAACATCTATTACAGGTCCTATTACCTGAATTATTAATCCTTCCTGTTCAACTGCGATTGTCATATCCGAATTCCCCTATTTGCTATTTTTATTATTATACAATTATATATCTTTTTTGTAAAAAGTTAATTATCTTTAGTATTAATGTTATAATCGGGGCATGCGGTTAGATAAATTTCTTAAAGTTTCAAGATTGATTAAACGGCGGACGGCCGCTAATAAAGTTTCATCTCAGGGCAGAATATTAGTAAACGGCATTGCCGCAAAGCCTTCCAAACAGCTTAAAGCAGGAGATATTATCTCTATAATTCAAAATGATTCGACTGTTAATGTTAAAGTCTTAAAAATTCCTTCAGGCAATATTTCAGCTCAGGAAGCATCCGCTACCTATATACTTTTAAATTAATCTTAAATGTAACCTATTAGACTACATACAAATATTTTAATTAGGTACATAATGTAATTATTATGAACACAGTAGAAAAAAGTATTGCACTCGGAAAAAATATAGCAAAAATAAGAAAGGACAGGAATCTTTCGCAGAATCAGCTGGCTGAAATGCTTTTTATTTCAAGAGAGCATTTGGCTAAAATTGAAACGGCTAAAAGGGGAATAAGTCTTGGTCTTATTTTTAGATTATGCATGATTCTTGATATTAAAGAATGCGACCTGTTTAATTTTGACTAGTTTTTCCGGCAGAATAATCCGGCAGTTTATATATAAACAATTTCCGTAAAAATGAGCGGACCTGACGGTGTAAAAATGGCATCTATAAATAAGGCAGGTTCAATTTCTAAACTAAAAGAGTTTAGAATATTGGCTTCTCCTAATGGAATAAAAAATTCAGATATAGATATTATGAATTTTAAATATTTGAATTTTAATTGCCTAAGCTGAAAATGTTATATATTTCTTCATCTGAAAGTTCCGTAATAACTTTTTCGCCTTCAAAGACAGCTAAATTGACAAGTTCCTTTTTCTGTTTTATCATTTCATCTATTTTTTCTTCAAAAGTACCGATTGTTACCAAACGATGAACCATAACATTCTTATTCTGTCCGATGCGGTAGCTTCTGTCGGTTGCCTGTTCTTCTACTGCAGGATTCCACCATAAGTCATAATGTATTACATTCGTTGCCGATGTTAAATTCAACCCCGTGCCTCCGGCTTTTAACGATAATAACATTATTTTCTGTTTGGGGTTTGTTTCAAATTCCTGCAGCATTTTCTGCCTCTGCATAGTGTTCAGCGAGCCATGAAAGAACAAAGGAGTAACATTAAGTTCATTTTGTATAACCGTTGAAAGAATATTTCCCATCTCTTTATACTGCGTAAATGCAATGACTTTTTCATCATTATCAAGTATTTGAGATAATAAAGAAATGAATTTTTCCGTTTTGCCGGAAACATCTTTTGTCATTTCGCCGCATTTTAAATATTGGAACGGATGATTGCATATTTGTTTCAGA
This sequence comes from uncultured Muribaculaceae bacterium, assembly GCA_964491345.1. Classification (GTDB taxonomy): domain Bacteria; phylum Cyanobacteriota; class Vampirovibrionia; order Gastranaerophilales; family Gastranaerophilaceae; genus Avigastranaerophilus. Next base: position 72,893 of record CAZBFV010000004.1, on the reverse strand, counting down.
GCCGTAATTAATTTAAATATTATGCCCCGCCTGTTTATGCCTGTCTGCGACGAAATATCATTCATCAAACCGTTTAATGTTTTTTCATATAATGCCGCCTGTATCTTTGTTAAATAGCAGTACTCATCAAGCACCATTTTTTCGGGCAGATCATCAATAATCGTTTTATCTGTTTTTAATCGTCTTAATACAAACGGAGATATTGAAAGTTTTAGTTTATCCGCCTGTTCATACTGCTTAAATCTTTCAATCGGTATAGCATAGCATTTTTGAAAATCTCTTATCGAACCTAAATAACCTTTGTTTATAAAATCAAATATACTCCATAGTTCAGTCAGTTTATTTTCTACAGGAGTGCCGGTCATAGCTATTTTTATATCCGATTTTAATGTTTTAACTGCTGTTGTCTGTGAAGTATCGGGGTTTTTTATGTTTTGTGCTTCATCTACTATGACCATACCCCATGCGGTCTTTTTGACTTCCTCTATATCAATTCTTAAAATTGCAAAAGTTGTAATTAATATATCCGCCTTTAAATCAAGTTTTCTGTCAGGTCCATGATATGCGCTTGCTTTTAAACAGGGGGCAAACATATTAAGTTCTTTTATCCAGTTTCCCATAAGCGTTGTAGGACATATCACAAGCACGGGCGACTTCAGCATTCCTTCTTCTTTTAATTTTAAAATTAAGCTTATAACCTGAATTGTTTTGCCTAAACCCATATCATCCGCTATACAAGAGCCGAATCCTTTTGTAGTATTTGCATACAGCCATCTTAAACCGTTCAGCTGATATGGTCTTAATTCGCCGTTTAAACCTACCGGAGCAGTGATTTCGGCAGGTTTGCCCAAATCTTTAACTACATTGGCAAATGCTTCATCGTAATCAAATTCATATTCGTTTAAATGCCCGGAATAGGCGGCATGAAGCATCTGCATTCTTGTAATTTTATCAATTTTGGGTGATTTTAATTTATCTATAATTGCACGGGCTTCTGCTTTGTCTATTAATATATATTTATCCTTAAATTCTATGATTCCGTCGGCATCTTTTATTAATTTTTCAAATTCCTCCACTGAAATTTTTTCATCGCCGACGGCTACTTTAAAAGAAAAATCAAATATTCCGGCAAGACTTATATTTCCGTTTCTGCCGTTTAATATATCCGCAACATCCTGTTCTCTCGAGGTCTTGATTTTGGCGTTAATTGAAGCTCTCGGTACAACTATATTGCCGAAATTCGGCGGGAAATTAATATTAATTCCGGCTTTATTAAGATAATATGCTGTATGTATCATTAGCTTATATACATCATTCAATGACAAATACATATACAGCTTTTCGTCATCTTCAAAAAGCCGTTCAAGTTCTTTATAGTATCTTATTGTGTAATTAAGCTGTTTTTCAACAATATTTACGATATAGGTATTCTTAAGCCCCCAGTATTCCCCTTCTTTATATATATCGGGCAATTGTTTCGGAGGCTCTTTTTCATTTAATTTTTTATCATTTGATTTAACCGAAATCGTGAGTTTAAATTTATCATCTTGTATTTTCTCAATGTCAAGCCGGGGGCTTACGGGATATTTGCCGATATAGATTTCGTCAAGCCACTCGCTTATGGCTTCTGCTAAGTCTAACGAGCGTATATATCTTTTATTATTTGTTTTTTTTATAAAATAAACGGAAGATACTATATCTTTGAATTTGTATGACTTAAATTTTAAAAATTTAAAAATTACATAGTTAATATAATTTTCAATTAGTACATCTGCTATATTTTTAATGCCTGATACTTTTGAAAAATCGAGAGAATATATTTCCTGCAGTGTTTCATTTAAATAATCATTTATTGCAAACATTTCATAGCTGATGCTGAATAATTTATCGGCCGTATTTACCTTTGGCAGAAAATACATTTTTTCAACCGTTTTTTTTACGAACTGTGTAATAATATTAAATATTTTAAATGTTTCCGTAACATTTTCATTATCTGCAATGCGGTCAAGTCCTGAAAAATACTCCCAAATTAAATCAAGCGGTATCTTATAGCCTGTTAAAATTTTTTTATCCCCGTCTGTTTCAACAGTGCAGGAAGCCGGCGAAAATCTATACATTGAGCCTTTTGATTTTAAATAAAAATCAAATTTATTTGTCGGAGTAACAAAAACTTCAAGCTCTTTCTGCTCTTTTATAATATAAAAATCCGTATTTTTTATTACATTGCTGAAATTTTGAAAAGTAGAGGCAAATTCATCCTCAACCAGCTGATAAATAGTGCTGATCATAAGACGGAAGTCTTTTTTTTCGCATCCGGCGGGATTTTCGGTTAAGTTGTAAAACATTTCGTCTATATTGTTTTTCTTAAAAGAGAATGAAAATCTGTTATTTTTAACTGTTTCAGCTGTCATATTCCCCTCAATGTTTAAATTTTTGTATGCGATTAAAAACTTTCCGCCCTTTTTATATTATACATGAAAAATTTTAACGGAAAAATTTATTTTTCCGTTATTTTTTTAATACAACATCAGGCATTTCGTAATATATGCAGTCCGGACACTGCTGTTTAGCAAGTGTTTTTCCGTCAATATTTTGAAATCTGGACATATAATTTGCTATTACCTTTGATGGATTTTGGGAATTTTTTATGCAGTATGTATATGCAGATTCGTTTTCCCCGCTTGCAACGGGTTTTAATTTAACAAATCTGGAATCTTCATTATACACAAGTATATTAAGCATTGTATCGGAAGATGTATCAGCCAGCTTGTTATTTGTCCAATATTTTATTCCGGGGCTGACCGTTCCGTAAGTTTTTATGATTCCGTACAGTTCCGGAATATTAGGCAGTCTTCCGCCTCTTGAATAGCAGTAGGCATCTTTTTCGCTGCGGGTTTTTAATGCGGGGCTGCGGTTCAGCAGTTCAAATGACGGCGAACAAAAACTTTGTTTATAAATTTGTGCTTCATTATACATATTAAATCCGTCATAGTCTACGAAAGGATAATAGCAGAGCCTTACTTCCTTTCCGTCTGCGTTTCTGCCCAAACGATTCTGCATATCGTTATCATTTGTTTCAAACTCCTGTTTTACCGATACGGACGGATTGTAATTATAGCCTGCATCAGCCAGCCGTTCAAATACATCAGGAGGAACTTCTTTTATGCTGAAATTCACGTATTTTTTTTCGGATGCAAACAGGTTATCTGTTTCTGTATTATTTTGAGTTTCAGCGCCTATAATATTGTTAAAGTTACTTATATTAAAAGGCTTTTCAACCATTGATTTTATTTTTTCAATTCTTTCCTGCTTTACATTTCTGTAAAAATATTTAGTTTTTGTTTTTCCGAATTTATTTTCAATATCAGAAACACAATACACCATAGGCTTTACATTTTCAGGCAGTCTTTCTGCCGTGTATGACATATTATTAAAATGAATCACTATGTTATGTTCTTGGTCATTATTGCTTGTCCAATAATATTTATTGCCGAACGTATCAAACTTGTTAAACAAAATATAATAAGTTTCTTTATAATCGGCTGTTCTTGCATTAAGCGCACTGCAAAATCTTCGGGCATCCTCATAAGTATCAAAAGGAACAGCTTCTTTTGTATATAAAAAAGGTATTTGAATTTTACCGCTTTCCATCTTTTTTTTGGAATATGGAGAGATAGACCGGCTGAATTTTAAATATTTAGCGGAAAAATGCATCATGATTTTTGAAACTTCGTATTTTTCCAGCGTATCAATTCTCATCTTTTTATATGAAAATAAAAAAGCATTAATGACACCGGTTATTAAAAACAGCAGGAAGAGTATTTTAGAAATATTTAATTTATTTCTGCTTCCGGTATTCTTAATTTTTATACCGGGAATAATGAATGCAGGCATTATAAAATACATAAACAGGATAAGCAGGATTGCGGGAAATACGGAAAAAATCAGGTTAATAAAGAAAGCAGATATAAAAGTAATATTTAAGGCATCTTTATTTACAACAGATAATGCAATAAAACTTGACAGAAAAAGCAGGGCTAAAAATATAAAGAATATTGCAATGTATAAAGGATAATTAATCAATTTTGCTTCATTTTTTAAATTATTAAGGCGGGTTCCGGACATGGACAAAATATAAAAATAGTATAAAAATCCGATAAAGATTGAAGCATATATGCCTAATCCGTTGTATAACGCCTTATCTCCGCCGGATAAGATAAATATTAAAATGTATGCCGTAACAATAAAAAAAGTGCATATAATATCAGTTTTGAGAAGACAGATTTTCTGCGGATTTTTTTTCATAATAAATATTTTACACTAAAATTATTATTATTGTATAATTCTGATAAGGAATTTATAAAAGTTTTTTAATATTTTTAAAGAGGTAATATTGTGGAACTTATGCAGGAAACTGAAATGCAGAAACTGGCAAAAGATGTTTTGAAAACAGAAGCGGACTCCATTTTAAAATTGCAGGACAGAATCAGCAGTAATTTGGAAGAAGCAATTTCCGTGATTATTTCATCAAAAGGGCGGGTTATTGTTACAGGTATGGGAAAATCCGGATTAATCGGACGCAAAATAGCAGCAACTCTGTCTTCTACAGGGACACCGTCATATTTTCTCCACCCTGCAGAAAGTACTCATGGCGACTCCGGAATTATTACAAGAGATGACGTTGTTATAGCAATATCCAACAGCGGAGAAACAACGGAACTGCTGAATTTATTACCGCTGATTAAACGATTTGGCGTTCCCCTTATTGTTTTAGCCGGTAATAAAAATTCTACATTAGGCAGATGCGCCGATATTTATTTTGATATATCGGTTGAAAAAGAAGCATGTCCGCTCGGGAAGGCTCCTACGGCGAGTACTACGGCTACTTTGGCAATGGGCGACGCCATAGCGGTATGCTTATTAAAAAAGAGAGGATTTTCCCTTGACGATTTTCTTTTGTATCATCCGTCCGGCACATTAGGAAAAGGCGTGCTGTACCTTGTCAAAGATTTAATGTTAAAAGACAAAAATATTCTGCCTATTGCGCATGAAGACGATACATTTCTGGAAACGGTTGATTTAATTTCAAAGAAAAAGTTAGGCTGTGCGTTAATTGTTAATTCCCGAAACCAATTAACCGGATTAATCACGGACGGCGACATAAGACGTATTTTATTAATATATCCGGATATTTCCGTTTTAAAGAATAAAACGGTAATGACCGGAAATCCCAAGATTATAGATGCCGAAGATATGGCGGCAAAAGCACTCGGCTATATGGAAAAGTATTCAATTACTTCGCTTGCGGTTTGTGATAAGAATAAGAATCCTATAGGAATTATCCATATTCATGATTTATTAAAAGCCGGAGTTGCATAATGCTTAATATTGAATTGAGAAATAAAGTTTCTAAAATTAAAATGGTCGTTTTTGATGTGGACGGCGTAATGACGGACGGCGGTATTATATACGATGATAATGGAATGGAATATAAAATATTTAATGCAAAAGACGGACAAGGCATTGTTCTTCTTACAAAAGCGGGAATTATAACGGCTGTCATAACAGCACGGGAATCGGAGGCTGTAAGGCACAGATTTGAGAATCTGGGCATGACAAAATTGTATATGAACCAAAAAAATAAGATTATTGCAATGAAAGAACTGCTTAATGAATACAATCTTGACTTTTCTCAGGTTGCATATATGGGTGATGATCTGCCCGATATCTGTGTATTGAAAGAGGTAGGGCTTGCCTGCTGCCCCTGCGATGCAGTCAGGGAAGTAAAAAATATATGTGATTTTATTTCGGAAAAACGGGGAGGGCGGGGAGCCGTCAGAGAGCTTACAGATTTAATTTATAAAATTAAAAAATTATCTGTTTAAATCAAATAAGATTTTAGCGCCTGTTAAAGTTAAATCAGGATTAATACAGTCGAATTTTCTGTGAAGGTATTGGGATACTATTGAAGAATATCCGCCGGTAGCAATAATTAATGCTTCAGCCCCAAGCTCCTTTTCGCATTCAATAATTAAACCTTCAATCATTGCGGCGTGTCCTCTCACAATGCCCGATAACATTGCCTCTGCCGTATTATGACCTATGACCGAAGAAGAACTTTCAATATTTAATTTCGGAAGTTTTGAAGTTTTTGCGCCGAGAGCTTCAGCCTGCAGTTTCATGCCTGCAGTAATAATTCCGCCGATAAATTCATTATTTTGATTAACTACGTCAAAAGTGGTTGCAGTGCCAAAATCGACAACAATAGCAGGAATTTTATATAATCCGGATACAGCGGCGCTGTTTGCAATTCTATCGGCGCCTATTTCATAAGGATTATCCGTTTTTAAAACAACATTCGTGCGTATTTTATGCGAGATTATAAGCGGATTAATTGATAAATATTTTTTTACGGCGGTATCGATTTTATCAGTTAATTGAGTAACGACACTGCATATAACGGCTTCTTTTATTTCGCTGATTAAATTATTCCGCATCAGCAGATGTGTAATAAATATGCCGTATTCATCTTCTGTTCCGGTTATCTGCGTTGATAACCGCCAAGAATGAATTATTCCGCCCTCATCGAAAACACCCAGCGTAAGATTTGTATTTCCTATATCAATTACAAGAAGCATATTTCTGTCCTTTATTAATAAAATATTATCAAAAAATTATAAAAATACTTAATTTTATGTATATGCAATTTTAAATTAATGTTATAAACTTATAATATGCGGTATCGGTGTAGAATTGAGAGATAAAGAAAAGATGTTCAAAAAAAATTTTATTATATCCGTTTTTATTTCGGCTTTGTTTGTGCATTGCGCTTCTGAAGCGATGGCGGCGGCTGTTCTGCCCGAAATTAAACAGAATGAAAAAGTTGATTTAGATACTGAATGCGGAGATAATCCGAATAATAAAGAATCTTATATTATAAAGCAGGTAAGTTTCAGGGATAAATTTAAACGCTCTCCCGAAGCTCAGATTAATTCTTTTATAAAAAAATATAATAAATACTCGGCTTCTTCGGATATTGAGAAACTAAAAGCCCTGTATTCGGAATCATATATTAATAATGACGGATTTAACAAAAATACAGTTATTAATATGATGAAAATTTCATCCGATGTATATAAAAATGTTAAATACAAAACAGATATAGAGAGTATAAATGTTTCAGGCGACTATGCTTCGGTAAAAGTAAAAGAAATTGCCGAGGGTGAAACATCAAAACCGCTCGAAAAAATTTCGGGTTCAGGAATTGTAAACTCTGAAATAAGCTATACTGATTATCTCCAAAAAGAAAATAATAAGTGGAAAATTTCGGCAACAGATGTTGCTTATGAAAAAATATCGCTGAAATACGGCGAAGCAAAATACATGGATATAGACATTTCGGCGCCTGACTGCGTTCCGGCAGGCTCGGAATATGAAGCGGGTATAAAAACAATACTGCCCGGAGGGTCATTTGTTGTCGGCTCAATAGTAAATGAAGATATAGTATATCCTCAGCAAAATAAAAAAGATGTGTACAGGAATATTAAATCGGACTGTTTGACAAGAATTTTAAAATCAAATACAAACAATCATAATGAATATGCGGCTGTTTCAATTTTAATAACAAGGGCAAAAGTCGAACCGCCGGCGGTAAATATAGATATGACGGGCGCTGCTTTTGTTATGAAAAGAGTAAATGTATTTTCCGCTGAAAGCGGTTTAAAAGATAAGGAGTAATTATATGGCAAGGCATATAAAACAACGCAGAAAAAATAATTCAGGCATATTTAACTTAGGTTCAATTATTAAATATTTTATATTATGGATAGTTTTTGCTTTAATATCGTTCGGAATGAAAACGATTGTTATAGGTGCTGTTAATATGTCGCCGACAAAACAGTGCGGGAACGGCATGCTTACATTATATGAAGTTCATAATACGGGGGCTGCATTTAATTTATTTTCCGGTCAGCCGGAAATGATAATCATGGCTTCTTTTATTGCAGTTGCGGCTTTAACATTCATTGTCCTTTTAGCTTCAGCTAAACTGTCTCATGCAGCGATTTCCGCAATGGCATTGTTAAGTTCCGGCATAACAATGAACATGATTGAAAGAATAAACTACGGCTATGTAATAGATTATATCCACTGTGATTTTCTAAGTAATTTTCCGGTATTTAATGTTCCGGATATAATGATAGTTTTAGGCGCAATAGGGCTAATATTATCCATACTGTTTAAAAAATAGGCAGAAGAATGTTAAAAGAATATGTTATAAATGTCCAATCTCTTGAGTGTCCGCAGAGATTGGATATTTTTTTATCAAAATCGGAATTATTCCAATCCCGCTCTCAGGTGCAAAATCTGATAAAGAAAAAACAAATTTATGTAAACGGCGGACAGGCAAAGACATCCGTTCAAATCAGAAACGGCGATATAATAACAATATTATTAAGCGGAAATCCGCAGATTATAATACCCGCTCAAAACATACCTCTGGATATAGTATATGAAGATAACGATATGGCTGTGGTGAATAAGCCGAAAAATATGCTGACCCATCCTACAATAAAAGAAACAACAGGAACTATGGTTAATGCATTATTATATAAATACGGCTATGAAGGGCTTTCGGATATTAACGGAGTTATGCGCCCCGGAATAGTGCATAGGCTTGACAGAAATACATCAGGGCTTTTAATGATTGCTAAAAATAATATTTCGCACGAATTTTTAGCAGAGCAGATAAAGAATAAAACAGCTCAAAGGCAGTATTTAGCAGTCGTACACGGCAATTTTAAAAATGAAACGGGAATTATCGACGAACCTATAGGAAGGAATCCCTCGGCTCACGAAAAAATGGCGGTTATTCCGAACGGGAAGCCTGCGGTAACACTTTACAGAGTTCTTGAACAATTCAACGGATATTCATTTGTTGAATTTACATTGCAGACAGGAAGAACACACCAAATAAGAGTCCATTCAAATTATACCGGACATGCCGTAGTCAATGACGGTTTATACAGTAAAAAAACATTCAAAGTAAAAACCTGCGGACAGGTTTTGCAGGCATATAAACTTAAATTTACCGCATTAAAAAATAATGGTATAATTGAGCTTAAAATAGATTTGGATGAAGATTTAGCAAAAGTTTTAACATATCTCAGGAGTATAAATAAATGATTAATAAAATAATTTTAAATGCAATTTCCGTGATTATACTGGCAATATTGGCTTATATCTGCTGTATTAACTGGCATTTCAAAACGGCAAGCCAGTTTTCAATGAACATTGACGGAAATATATTTATAATTAATACTTGGCTTTTTGTTTTAATTACATATATAACAGGCAAAATATCCGGAATTTTATGTTCATTAAATATTGGCCTTAAATACAGGGAACAGCTGGAATTTTATGCAAGAAAAACAGAAAAGCTGTCCCAGCAGAGCGAGATAGATACGGATGATAAAGAAGCGCTTCAAAGAAAAATAGCATCGCTTGAAATTGCGCTTGATAATGCCTTGAAAAATAAAAACAGTTAGATTGTATGCGATAACATATCTTAAAATATTGTTTTTTTCTTCCGGACTGCTCCGCCCGCTTCACTCCCCGCAATGACAAAAATTTTGCAATAACAGGCGCTTTATCAGCATTGTTTAATTTTGTTTTATTTTACCTTTTTATTTATATTGACAATAAATTTTTATTGTAGTATCAATAATTATAGTCAGATTGTTTCCGGCAGTTTTTGCTTATTTGAGTTTTAACCGGACGGAGGTACGGCTGGAAGTTAAATAAATAAAGTCCGGAAACATAAAGGAAGCGGTTGAGTTTGTGCTGAACGTATTCCGCAGAATATTATAATAAGGAGAAAAAATGCCAACAATAGCACAGTTAGTACGCAAAGAACGTCAAAAAATGACTGATAAGACTAAATCACCGGCGCTGACAAACTGCCCTCAAAGGCGGGGAGTATGTACGAGAGTTTACACAACAACGCCGAAGAAACCGAATTCTGCACTTAGAAAAGTAGCAAGGGTCAGACTAACAAACGGATTTGAAGTTACTTCATATATTCCGGGCATAGGTCATAACCTTCAGGAACACTCTGTGGTATTAATAAGAGGCGGAAGGGTTAAAGATTTGCCCGGAGTGAGATATCATATTGTCAGAGGTACATTAGATACGGCAGGTGTTGCAAACAGAGCCAAGTCAAGGTCTAAATACGGAGCTAAGAGAGCTAAGAAGAAATAAGAAAGGTGATTTAAAAATGTCAAGACGAAGCAAAGCTGCAAGAAGAATACCTGCTCCTGATGCTGTATATAATAGCGTTGATATAGCAAGTTTTATTAACAGGCTGATGAGGCGGGGCAAAAAATCTGTTGCAGAGAGAATTTTTTATTCTACATTAGAAAATTTAAAAACCAAATCAAAAGATGAGCCGTTGGAAATATTCAAAAAGGCTTTAGCAAATTCCACCCCTTTGCTTGAAGTTAAAGCTAGAAGAATAGGCGGATCTACATATCAGGTTCCTTTGGATGTTAAACCGGACAGAGGAATGGTATTAGGTTCAACATGGCTGATTGAAGCGGCTAAAAAGAGAAACGGAAAGTCTATGATTGAAAAATTAACCAATGAGCTTCTGGATGCTTCAAACGGTGCCGGCGCTGCATGCAAAAAGCGTGAAGATACTCATAAAATGGCTGAAGCAAATAAAGCATTTGCTCATTACAGGTATTAATGTTTAACATAACGGTAATAAAAGAGAAACATAATGTTTCTCTTTTTTAATTTGCGTATTTAATGCTATAATCAGCAGAGATATTTTATAGGAGCAAGTTTATGAGGTTTTCTTTCCTTCATACGGCAGATATTCATTTAGGCAGATTATTTTCGCAGTTTTCAAAATTTTCTTATAATTTTGAGTTGGCGGATATTTACAATAAAGCTGTAGAAAAATGCCTTGAAAAAATATATGAAACCGCCGTTTCAAAGCAGGTTGATTTTGTATTAATCGCAGGCGATACATTTAATTCAAGCGAGCATGATTTCTCATCTAAACTTTTATTAAAAACATTTTTAGACAGATTAGACAGTGAATGTATCAAAGTTTTTCTGATTTGCGGAAATCATGATGCATTGAGTTCGTATAATAAAAATACATTTAACTATGATGATAATTCAAATATTAAAATAATAGGCTTAAATACCGATTTTTACGGCGAGTTTCCCGTTTTTAACAAAAAGAATGAATATATTTGCAAGGTGCATGCGCTTAGTTTCAGAGAAGAAACTTTTAACGAAAATCCCGTAAAATATTTTTCAAAAGCCGGTGATTATGATTTTCATATAGGACTTATTCATTGTGATTTAAATGCCGGCAAATCCAGTGAGTATGCGCCATGCAGTGTAAGTGATTTAAAAGAGCTTAATTATGATTATTATGCTTTGGGGCATATTCATGCTCCCGCCGAATATGATTCAAATATTATATATTCCGGCACAGTTCAAGGCAGAAATATAAAAGAAACGGGCATGCACGGCATAAGATATATTGAAGCCGAGTCAAAAAATATAGTAAAAAACGAATTTATACAATCAGACGTAATAAGGTTTGAAAATATCAAAGCGGATATAACAAACGCATTAAACACGCTTGAGGCTTTTCAGCTGGTTATTGACAGAATCAGGCTGTTTATGGAAGATTTAAACGACAGCTGTGAAAAATATTTATTGAAAATAAGTTTAACCGGACAGACAGTGTTTTATAATGAAATTAATGACGAGTTCGGCAGTGTATTAGCGGAAAAAATCCGGAATGAATTTTCAAAGAAAGTATATATGCTTGAATTTTCAAATGAATCAGAACCATGCATAAGGGAAGATATTTTAAAAAATGATGAAGGAATATTCGGCGAGTTATACAGAACGGCCGGTAATGAAGATTTAGCAAATCAATTGTATGATGAAGTTTATTCATCAGTTATAAATGCTGTAAAAAAATGCAATTATACTAACGAAGAACTTGAGGAACTGAAACAGGATGTTATAAAAACGGCAGGCAATGAATGCAAAAGCATAGCCGGCAGTTTGTATTCCGATAATGAGGACAGATATGAGTAAATTTATTTTTGAAGGTGCTGTTATAGATAAATCGGAAAAAGATATTATAACCGGAGTAAGATATGATTTTAAAGAGAACATGAATATAATCTGCGGGAATAATGAAGCAGGAAAAAGCTCTTTAATGCAGTTTTTAAAAGACGGATTATTCAGAAAAAACGGAACGGATGCAGGCAGAATATATTTTATATTTTCTAATATGCATTACAGGGCGGATATAAAATATAACCGCAGAATAAACTTGCGATGCACAATTTTTGATGATAAAAATCGCACAGCGGGCTATGACATAATAGAAAGAACGATAAACCGGAATTATTTTGAGCAGGGTTTTACAATAAATTTAGATGATTTAGCCGGTATTCAAAATAAAGATACGCAGGCTCTTATAAATGCAATAAAAGACCCGAACTGCGAAAAACTCGGAGAATATTATCAAATTGCATTTAATAAAGCAAAGAAAATATACGGAGAAAATAACAGACTTACAAAAGAGGCGGGGGAAATTTTAGATAAAATAAACGATATAAATCAGGAAATAAAGTCAAAATCGGATAACGAAGATAAATATAACAAGGCTTCAGCTGATTTAGAGGGTATAAAAGATAAAATTTCGCTGTTGGAAAAACAGGAAAAAAAACTGTTATTAATAAAAGATTTAATGTATATATCGGCTGTTGCGGATAAAATTATAGCGGGAGAAAATCCAGCGGATATTGAGCGGAATGAAAATTTAAATTCCGGAAGCAATAAATATTTAAAACTGCAAAAAGTATCGGAAAAACTCAATACAAATAGGATACTGATAACTAAAAACACAGATAAAATAAATTCGCTTGCGGAAAGCATTAAAAATGAAATTGCGGAAATAAACAATATATATTCGGCAGATTTAACATTTGATGAAATTGAAAAGTTTGATATAAAACAGGATGATATAAATAAAATTAAAAATTTTTTATCAGAGCTGGAAAAAATACAAAAAGAACTTATTTCAAATAATACGAAAAAAGAAGCGATGGAAGAAAATATAATAAAATTAAAAAATGATAAATTATATTCCGTTAAAAAATTGTTATCAAACGGGGAATATCAAAAATTGAAAGAACTGCATCTGTTTTTATCGGACAATTTAGCGCAATACAACAGTATTTTAAGCCAAATCAGCGGAAATAAAAATGATATTTTAAGCTGTATGCCTGATGCCAGAATATTTTATGCACTGCTCATGCTAAATGCCGTAACTATTTTTTCGGCAGTTTTTTCATATAATACAAAATATTATTTTCAGTGTATATCGGCATTGACAGCCGTAGTTATTATAATGTCCGGAGTATATTTTTTCAGGAAATTAAAACTCTTAAAAGAAAAAAATCTTTTTGCTGAAAATCTTGATTTAAAGAAAAATAACCTGCTTAATAATATGAAAATAAAAGCAAAAGAGTACAACAGCGATATTGAAAAAACCGATGATTCAATATCGGCGGTAAAGCTGGAAACGATAAAGCAGGAAATTCAGTTAAAGCTGGATGATTATAAAAAATTATCAGAGCAGGCGGATAACATAGAAAAAGAAATTTCTTTTAATCTGTCAAAATCAGCCTCTTTAAATGTGCAGAATGATTCGGATAATAATAAAATCAGCCGGATAAAATCCGATATGGAAAAAATACTCAAAGATAACGGGATTAATACATTAATAAAACCGGAGAATATAATTTTATTTATAAGCGGATTAAAAAAAATAAAAAGCGGAATAAAGGATAAAAATAATTTAGAGGAGGAAAACCTGCTGTTAAAAAAGGAAACCGTAAATTTAATAAATGATTTAAAAGAGCAGAAGAAAGATATATCGGAAGAATTAAGCAGATATAAAACTGAAAATATAGAGCTTGAGCTTGAAAATAATAAATCCGGGAGAAATTCTTTAATTAAAGAAAAAGAAAATTTAGAGTATATAAAACGGAGTCTAGAAGAATATAAAGGAATATCAAATATAAAACATAAAAAAAACATACTGCTTGAAGAATACAGGGCTAAAATTTTTGAATTATTAAAACAAAAATTGATAACTAAGATAATAGAGAGAACTAAAAGCAATTTTAATAAAAATCAGCCTGATGTAAAAAATGCGGGGAAATATTTGTCATTATTAACAAACGAAAAATATTCGGAAATTAATTTGGATTTGGAAGAAATCCAAAATGCGGGCGGAACAAAAATAAAAAAATGGATGGAATTATCAAGAGGCACGAAAGAGCAGTTATATTTATCTTTAAGACTGGGCTATGCCGTTAATTATTCGAAAGACAGAATAACAATGCATCCGAACGGGAAACCTGATTTACCCGTAATAATAGATGATGCATTTGTAAATTTTGATAAAATAAGAACAATAAATGCTCTGAAATGCCTGATGGAATTTTCAAAAACAAATCAGGTCATATTATTTACATGCAGAAATGACTACATTGATATTTTAAAAACACTCGGAGAAGTAAATATAATCAGGCTGTAATTCAAAAACCTTTGAAATATATCATTATTAAAAAAATTGATGAGATATAATATAAAAAAAGGGTGATATTATGTATAATAAAATGTCAAAAGAAGCCGAAGAATTTATTTCTCATCAGGAAATACTCGATACGATTGATTATGCGGAAAAAAATAAAAATAATTTGAAATTAACAGATGAAATTTTATTGAAAGCCCGCGAGCAGAAAGGGCTTACCCACAGAGAAGCGTCTGTTTTGCTCGAATGCAGCGATGAAGAAAGAAATAAGGAAATATTTTCGCTTGCAAAAAAAATAAAAGAAGATTACTACGGAAACAGAATAGTTTTGTTTGCGCCTTTATATCTTTCAAACTATTGTATTAACAGCTGTACATACTGCCCTTACCACTCGAAAAACAGGCATATTCCCCGCAAAAAGATGACACAGGAAGAAATAGCAAAAGAAGTAACAGCGCTTCAAAATATGGGGCATAAACGCTTAGCAATAGAAGCCGGCGAAGACCCCGTTAATAATCCGATAGAATACATTATAGAATCAATAAAAACGATATATTCGGTTAAACATAAAAACGGAGCGGTAAGAAGGGTTAATGTTAATATTGCCGCAACCACGGTTGAAAATTATAAAAAGCTGCACGAGGCAGAAATAGGCACTTATATACTGTTTCAGGAAACTTATAATAAAAATTCCTATGAAATGCTTCATCCCGCAGGTCCTAAGCATGATTATAAATACCATACCGAAGCTATGGATAGAGCTGTGCAGTCGGGTATAAATGATGTCGGCATAGGCGTTCTGTTCGGTTTAGAAAACTATTTATACGAGTTTACCGGTTTATTAATGCATGCCGAACATTTAGAAGCCGTATATAATACGGGGCCTCACACAATAAGCGTGCCTCGTGTGAGAAAAGCGGATGATATTGACCCTGAAACATTCAAAAACAGTATAGATGATGAATTGTTCAAAAAAATTGTGGCAACAATCAGAATAGCAGTGCCGTATACAGGCATGATAATATCAACGAGAGAAAATAAACAATGCAGAAAAGAACTGCTTGAACTTGGAATATCACAAATTTCAGGCGGTTCAAAAACAAGCGTCGGGGGATATTATGCACAGGAAAAAGAAGATGAAGATTCCAGCCAGTTTGAAGTCAACGATAAAAGAACTTTAGACGAGGTGGTAAATTGGCTTATGGAATTGAATTATCTGCCGAGTTTCTGCACTGCCTGCTACAGGGCAGACAGGACGGGCGAAAAATTTATGAGCATCTGCAAAAGCAGATTAATACATAACTACTGCCATCCGAATGCAATAATGACTCTTCAGGAATATTTGGCCGATTATGCTTCAGGCAGGACTAAAATAACAGGCGGAAAACTTATTAAAAAAGAGATAGAAAAAATTAAAAATTCCAAAATGAAAGAAGCAGTGGAGAAAAATATAGAAAAAATTATAAAAGGCGGAAGGGGCTTTGAATTTTAGTTATTATAAAGTTATTTTTTTAAATAAGGATTTTGAATGAAAAAAGCATTAAGCATACTTATTATATCTATAGTGCTTCTTGCAGGATGCGGAAAGAAGCCGGAAAAAAACGCATTGGACAAAATAAAAGAAAAAGATGTAATTGTAGTCGGGATAAGAAACGACACAAAACCGTTCGGGTTTATAAATGATTCTACGGGAAAACCGGCGGGGTTTGATGTGGACGTAGCTAAATATGTTGCAAAAGAAATTCTTGGAGAAGAACGAAAAATAAAATTTGTACCCGTAACATCAGGAGGCAGAATTGAAGCCGTAATGTCCGGCAGGGTTGATATGGTTATAGCAACAATGTCTATAACGCCTCAAAGAGAGTATTTGATTGATTTTTCAGAGCCTTATTATACTGCAGGTCAAACGGCTCTGGTTAAAGAAGACAGCAATATACATACATTCTCTGATTTAAAGCGGAAAAGAACAATAGTAGTGCAAGGCTCGACAACAGAGCAGAATATAAGAAGAATTATACCGACAGCAAAACTTGTCGGATATAAAACGTACAAAGAAGCATTCGAGGCGTTCGCAGAGGGGAAAGGCGATGCCATAAGCTCTGATGATACAATACTGTCAGGATTTTTGACCGATTATCAAGGCTATAGAATGTTAAAACACAGAATATCGCAAGAACCGTATGCCATCGGAATAAAACAGCAAGATGATAAAAAGCTGAAGCAAACTCTGGATGTAATCGTTGCAAGAATGAAAAAAGACGGAACAATAAAACATTTAAAAGAAAAGTGGAATTTAAAATAAAGTTTATTCCAGATTTTTAAGTATAAATATTGTTTCATTTACATCAGCGTAGAGGGTTTCTAATTTTTTATTTAAATTTTCTTTTGTATAGATATTATCAGGGGAGGAACACGGAATATACTTTTCTGCGGTCTGCCCGTTCATTCTGAATTTAGCCGTATCGCCTGCCAGTTTTGAAAGTTCATAAATTCTGCCGTAAGAAAGGTAATTGCTCTCCGGCTTATCTTTATATTCTTCTCTTATATATGCGGTATTATCAATTAAATTACTTATAATTGCATTAAATTTCTGAATATCATTATCGGTATTCATACATTTTCGAAGTTTCTCAAGAATTATAATAACAGAATTCATATCATTTGCATATCGTGAAGTTTTGTCCTTTTTAATAATTATGTCAACATAATTTTCATTCCGGCGGGGAATGGGGTTTAACTGCGCCTCATTTTGTTTATCCAGTTCCCGTACGGAAAATGGCGCAGAAGATTTTTCGCTGATATCTTTTCTAAGATACGAAAACTCGCCGTCAACATCAGGCAAAGTTCCGACGTAGCCTGCACCGGTTGTAAATAAAACAATAGAAAATAAAAATACTGTGCAAAATAATTTTTTCATAATTAAAAACTTATCAGCTCGAACTCATAAGCTCTATAGCATTCATCAACAGCTGTTTATGCGATTTAATAAGCTGATTTGCAAGTTCCATCTGCATTTGAGCCTGCTGATAATAAGCGGTATTCGCATCAAAATCCACATTGGATAATTCGATTAAACCGCCCCGCACTTCGCCTCTGCCTACAACAGGTTTTCCCGACTCAGCCGTTTCAACAAACTGCCCGTCTGCAACCTGATAAAGCATTTGAGGATTATGGAAATTAATAACCGCAACTTTGTATAAAGGAGTCTTAATTTTTCCGTTGTCTGCTTTACCGTATAAAATACCGTCGTCTTTAAATTCAAACTCCTCATATTTGCCTAAGTATTTGCCGTTGCTCGGGTCAATCCAAAGTTTTATGTTTGTAGTGGGAACAGATGATGCACCGCCGTCAAAAGCGGTATCAACAAATGAATCGGCGTCAACGGCTTTTGCACCGTTCATTATTTCGCCTTTATCATTAAGAATATAGCCCTGCACCGCCTGTCCGTCGGAACTTCTGTAAACTCCTTCGCCGTCAAATTTAAATTCGCCTAATCTTGTATATACAATTCTTCCTTTATCATTTCTTAAAACAAAGAAACCTGCGCCTTCAAGGAAAATATTTTCATCGGAAGTACCCGGAGAAGACTTCCCCTGGCCTATATTTCTCAAATTTGTTTCTGCAATAGACCCGTCAAGAAAAGTTTTAAACGTGAATTTTTTTTCCCTGTATCCCGGAGTATAAGCATTCGTAAGATTTTCGGATATATCATTTATCCATTCGCTTGTAACTTTCTGGGTATTTAAGGCATTTATAAAGGCATCACGCATTATTTCATTCTCCTTTATTCTTTTTTTGTCTGTTTTGTCTGTTCTGTCTGTATAATAAATCATTATAAGGCAGATTTTGTTCATCAAATTTTTGTTTTAAAGAAGCTATATTGTTTCTTAAATAGGCTTCTGCTTCGCTGTTTCCCGGAATGAACTCCGCTGAAACTTTTCCGGACTTATCAATCTTAATAATTACCGAAATATTATTATCAAAAGATATCCGCACTGGTTTTTTCGTATTCATTGCTTTTTCAATCAATTCTGATAACTGATTTGTAACTTCAACCGTCCTTTTGGAAATTGTATTCTGCGCAGTTTCTGTTTTTATAAGTTCAAAAGATTGTCCTTCCTGATTGACATTCGCAAAAAACAGGCCTGATTGGGCAAGACTGATAAAGAAAAGCGCATCTTCAATGTTCATGGAAACAGAGTCAAAAATAAAATCAAAGCCTTCCTGCAGGCTATCGGAACTTAGAAAATCCGTATTATTTAATTTTATGGAAAGCAAATCGCCGAACGAAATATTTTCGGAAGCCAATATTTGCGCATCTTCACTCATTAACGGAATTTGAGTTTCACTGCTTTCTATATTTTGTTTTAATTGTGAATCTATTTTCATAAATCAGTTATCGTCCTGTTCTTCTTCTTTCTTTAATTTTGTTTTTTGAAAATATTTCTGCACCGCAATTTCCGAAAGCTGTTTATTTTCTGCCTGCCTTAATTCTTCTTTGTATGTATCAAGCGCTTTTTCTTTATGTTTTTCAAGAACTTTTACTTCTTTTTCACATTCGGCAAGTTTTTCTTTTTCCAAAGCAAGGGCTTTTTCAGCTTCAGCTTTTTGTTTATCGAGTTCATCGCCTTTTTCGTACAGATGTTTGAGATATTTGTCATAAGAATCCATCATTCTAAAATCGGATGAAGTTCTCATTGTTTGAATAACACCTTGTATTTCTCTGTTATTGTCATTTATCAGATTTTGAATTCTGTCCGCCTCTCTTTTTGCTTTTAAAACAGCCTGCAATTGGTTTTCTTTTTTTCTGATTCTGAAGTCAAGAACTTTTTGTAACCTGTATCTGAACGGCATAATTTTAGATTTTTTATACTACCATACCAAAATTATGCAGTTTTTTTGCACCGCATAGTACATCTGTTCGGATGAATTTTACTTAATATTAATGATATATCTTAAAAAGTCAAAATTAATCTTAATAAATGCCATATATTTGATATTAGTGTATAATATAAACTGTCGGATAATATTTAAATAAAGAAAAAACAATATTGGTAAAGGGGAATAAAATGCCGTTAAAGCATATTGATTTTAATATAGATGCAGCGCAGGGATTCGGAATATACAAAAATGACAGGGAAATGGAGCTTTTGGATTATGTAAGCTCCGTAAACATTTCCTGCGGATTTCATGCGGGGGACCCGTTGTTAATACGGGAATTTCTTTTAAAATGCAGGGAAAAAAACTTAACAATAGGCGCTCATATAGGATTTAATGATATCAGGGGATTAGGCTACAGGCCGATGTCCCTTTCTGATGACGAGATAGAGGCAATAGTAATATATCAGACAGGTGCGCTTGCTTCATTTGCAAAATCTTATAATCTGGTAATAGACCATGTAAGACCGCATGGCGCTATGTATAAGCTGGCAAGCGAAAATTTTGATTTTGCGCTGAAAATTGCAAAAGCGGTAAAAAAATTTGATAAATGGCTTAATTATACGTGTCTGGATAATGAAATTCTGACGAAAGTCGGGGAAGAAACAGGCTTGGTTGTAAACAGAGAAGTTTTATCGGATAAATATTATACTCAGGAATTTAAACCGGACTGGGAATCTCAAAAATATGTAAGTGATGAGGATGTATTAAACAGAATAAGAACAATAATGTTTTCATCTCAAATAAAATTGGGAAACGGCATATTTATGCCGGTAGATTGCAATACCATCCACTTTGATACAAAAAACCCCGGCATTTCAAAAATTATGATTAAGGCAAATGAAATAGTAAAACCGACAAATTCAAATTACAATAGGGCGGAAACTTCAGGCTGGGTGTAGAGAAGGTATAAATATGAAATTAAGCGGTTTTTTTAAAAAAATACCAAGGGATGCAGGCTGGCTTCTTCCCGGTCTGGAAATAAAAAGATGGTTTTTCCTGCTTATAACAGGTGCTGTGTTTGCAGCGGTCGGAATATGTATTATATGCAACCTGAAACCCGTATATACCTTGATAAGTATGATTATGAGAATAACCCAGATGCTTCCGTCCGAAATATTCGGATGGTTTTTAACGGTAGTCGGAGGGATGTTCTTCTTTATAGGCTGGCTAAGAACAAATTATTCCATACTTGATATTCACAGCGAAAGAAACAGACACGCACTTTTAGAAGATTTATACAGAAGGCGCAAATTAAACAGAGGTCCTAAAATAGTTGCTATAGGCGGAGGTACGGGTCTGTCAACCATGTTAAGAGGGATAAAGAAAATAACAAACAATATAACAGCGGTTGTAACGGTCGGCGATGACGGCGGAAGCTCCGGTAAATTACGGGAAGAACTGGGAGTACTGCCTCCCGGAGATATAAGAAACTGCATTGCCGCATTAGCGGATGATGAGGATTTGGTAACAAAGCTGTTTCAGTACAGGTTTAAAGATTGCGCAGGACTTTCAGGCCATAGCTTCGGCAATTTATTTATAACCGCAATGTGTTCTATAACGGGCGATATGTATAGAGCAGTCAAAGAATCATCAAATGTGCTGTCGATAAGAGGAAGAGTGCTTCCGTCAACATTGGATGATATGCGTTTAGTAGCCGAAATGGATGATGGAACCATAATAAAAGGCGAATCAAATATACCGGAATCCGGTAAAAGAATAAAGCGTTTATTTTCCGAGCCTGACAACTGCAGGGCGCTTGTGGATGTAACATCTGCAATTCATGATGCCGATTTGATAATATTAGGTCCCGGAAGTTTATATACAAGCGTAGTTCCGAACCTTTTAATTTCCGATATAGCAAAAGCCGTAAACGATTCAAAGGCAAAAAAAATATATGTATGCAATATTATGACTCAGCCCGGAGAAACTGACGGATTTAAAGTTTCGGACCATATAAAAACCCTTATAAATCATGCCGGATATAAAAAAATAATAGATGCAGTTCTTGTAAATAACGAGCTTCCGCCCGAATTGCTGGCTTCGTATAAAGATGCAGGCTCAGAGCCTGTTATTGTGGACAGGGATGAAGTAAGCAGGATGGGTATAGAAATAGTGCAAAAGAATTTAATTGAAAACAGACGTTTTGAGGACGGTCATTCATCTTTTGTAAGGCATTCGTCCGGAAGACTTGCAAGAGTAATTTATTATTGGTTTAGAAAAAAAGAAAAAGGCAGAACTCATGGCATCAAATGATATAAAGCCCGTAACGGCGAAAACATTTCAAAAAATGAAGTCAAGCGGAGAAAAAATTACTATGCTGACAGCTTACGATTATTCTACCGCAAAGTATATAGACGAATGCAAAATAGATTCCATATTGGTTGGAGATTCGGTTGGAATGACGATTTTAGGGTATGATACCACGATAAATGTAACCATAGAAGATATGTTCACATTTACAAAAGCGGTGTCATCGGGAGTAAAAAGAGCAATGGTAATTGCGGATTTGCCGTTTCTTTCGTATCACGTTTCAAAAGAGCAAACCGTAATCAACGCCGGAAGATTAATTCAGGCAGGAGCGAAAGCGGTAAAACTTGAAGGGGCGAATGATTTTATACTTGATGAAATAAAGCATTTAACTCAAAACGGAATAAATGTAGCAGGTCATTTAGGATTTACCCCGCAGTACATAAATACGATAGGCGGGTATTTTGTACAGGGAAAAACATACGAAAATACAATAAATCTTTTAAAATCCGCAAAAATGCTTGAAGAAAGCGGAGCATTCTCAATAGTTCTCGAGATGGTGCCGGCAGAGTGCGCAAAATATATAAGCGAAAATTTATCAATACCGGCAATCGGGATAGGAGCAGGAAAGTACTGCGACGGACAGGTGCTTGTAATAGATGATATTTTAGGCAGGTATCACGGAAATGTTCCAAAATTTGCAAAACAATATGCCGATATAAAAACAATAATCAAGCAGGCTGTTACGGAATACAGAACGGAAGTAAAAAATAATTATTTCCCGTCAGATGAAAATTCTTTTAGTTTAAACGATGAGGAGAGGATGAAACTTGAGCATTATATTAACAAATAGTATTGAGGAAATTAAACACCATATAAAAAATTATAAGGAAAAAAAGCAGACAATAGGGCTTGTTCCCACTATGGGAGCATTGCATGCCGGTCATGCGTCATTAATAAAAAAAGCAAAAGATATGTGTGATAAGGTTGTCGTAAGTATATTTGTAAATCCTATACAATTTGGTCCCAATGAAGATTACGATAAATACCCCCGCACAATAGAAAAAGATAAAGAGTTGTGTGAAAAACTGGGCGTTGATATTATTTTTGCGCCTGCGCAGAAAGAGATGTACGGAGATAAAAAGCTGTCGAATGATGAAATAACTTATGTATGCCCGCCGTATAATGCAGCGGATTGTTTATGCGGAAAATCAAGGGCAGGACATTTTGACGGCGTTGCAACGGTTGTTCTTAAATTAATTAATATAGCGCAGAGTGATTATGTATTTTTCGGACAAAAAGATGCTCAGCAGCAGTATATAATAAAAAGAATGATAGAAGATTTGAATGTAGACGTAAATATGGTATCTTGTCCCATAGTAAGAGAAAACGGCGGGCTTGCATTAAGCTCGAGAAATTCATATCTGTCGGAAGAAGAAAGAAAAAGAGCATTAAGCATTTCAAGAGCTTTAAATCAAATAGAAAAGTTATATAAGAGCGGAATAACGGATACGGAAGTTTTATTTGATGCAGGGTTTGATATTTTAAAAGATAATGTATATCCGGAATATATAGAATTTCGAAATTATGAAAATTTTGAGAAGGTTAAAACGGCAGGTAAAAATACCCTTGTTGCGATTGCAGCAAAAGCAGGAAAAACTAGGTTAATTGATAATATAATTTTATAGGTTAAATGCAGAGCAAAAATAACAGAAAATTAGCACAACTTGAAAATCTTGCACAATTATTAAATGGTGCAAAATTTTTACGCTTTATATTTTTCTTTTATGCATTTTTAGGATTTATATTTTGGTTTTTAAACTGTTTGGATGTGGACTGGCTATATTTGTTTGCACCGCTGTTTCAGGTGCCTTACCAGATGGTGAGTAAATTTTATAAACCGCATGGAGTCGGGATGTCGGCTGATTTTTCGCTTGCTATTATCGGAGCTGTTTCTTTATTAATCGGACTTGCGTTTGATTTTATTATAAATAATGCATACTATTCAATTTTAGATAAAATCGAAGAAGAAGAAAAAAGAATAAAAAAACAAACCAGAAAAAAGACATACCGCAAAACGTTTTCTCAGAATAATATTCAAAATAATAATTATGCTTCCGATAATTTATCCGAAATCAGCAATTCAGGCAGTCTGCTGGAAAATTCAAAATTGTTGTTTATAATAGCGCCTCATTTAAATAAGATAAAAAAGAAACAGGAAGATTTGGAATTAACATTTCAGGAAGTCGAAATATGGAAACAAAGAATAAATAAAAGATTAATAGAAAACTTCATTTATTCGAAGCCATTGCAGAAAGGCTATTATAGAAAAAATTTATTTTTGCTTTATAAAGATTTTAATTATGTAGATGATTTTATATATTATATTTCTCCGACCATAGATTCGATTATATTGGAATTTAAAAAATACGGTATTAAGATAGCATTCTGCTATGTTTTAAGCACAATATCGCAAGCCGGCGCTTTAGAAAAAGAGCTTGACTGCATGGATACAATATTAGCACTGAACTTCTTTGGTGAATTTATAACTACGAACAGATTTAAGATTACATACGATTATAAACCCATACATAAATATACAATGGAATTAAAAGGCGAATATAATCTGTCCAAAAATTTATCAATTACAAATAAACAAATGTTATACAAAATTGTTAAGGAGATAAGCGATGAAAATGAAAGTAACAAGGCTTAAGCATAATAAACATTTGCCCGAGTACAAAACAGAAGGGGCATCAGGCATGGATTTATATGCGGCAACAGAAAAACCGATAACCATAAAGCCGCTGGAGCGGATTTTGGTTCCTACGGGGATTAAGATAGAAATACCGTCTGGATATGAAGCTCAAATAAGACCCCGCTCGGGCTTATCGGTAAAACATGGTATTACGCTTATAAATGCGGTAGGAACGGTTGATTCTGATTATAGGGGCGAAGTCTGCGTAGGGCTTGTTAATATTTCAAATGAAGAATATACGATAAATCCCGATGATAGAATTGCGCAAATGATAATAGCAAAAGTAGAAAAAGCGCAAATAGAGGTAACGGCAGAGCTTTCGGATTCGGCAAGGGGCGGAGGCGGTTTTGGTTCTACGGGAATGTAATTAAAACAGACAGTAATTAAATTAAATATTTGAGCGGTAATTAACAGCCTGTGAAATATGTTTTGGAAGTATGTTATTGCTGTCGTCCAAATCAGCAATAGTTCTTGCCAGTTTAAGTATTCTGTCGTATGCTCTTGCAGACAGACCGAAACTCTTTACGGCTTCTTGAAGAATAAAACAGCCGTCCTTGTCAGGTTTGCAAAATTTCTTAATGAAACGGGGAGTCAATTGTGAATTGGTATAAATACCAAGCCCTTTGTATCTTTCCAATTGAATATTTCTTGCTTTAGCAACTCTATGCCTTATTTGCTCCGATGTTTCAATATCTTTTTGCGGTGTTTCCATCAGTTCATTAACCTGCAGTCTGGGAACATTTATTATAATATCAATTCTGTCGAGGATAGGTCCTGAAAGTTTAGAGCGGTATTGTTTAATTTGATATTCAGAACAGGTGCAGTGTTTTTCGCTGTCGCCCAAGTAACCGCACGGGCATGGATTCATCGCCCCAAGCAGAATAAAATCGGAGGGAAACTCCAGCCTCATTTTTGCTCTTGCAATAACAATCCTGCCGTCTTCAAGCGGCTGTCTTAATACTTCAATAACCCCTCTTGGAAATTCGACAAATTCGTCCAGAAACAGAACTCCCCTGTGTGCAAGAGTTATTTCCCCCGGTTTAGGGTTTGTTCCTCCGCCTATAATGCCTATAGCAGAAGCCGTATGATGAATGCTTCTGAAAGGACGCTGGGTAATTAAAGGTCTTGCGGGATTAACCATTGAACTTATACTGTATATTTTTGTAAGCTCAATTGATTCATCAAACGTCAAAGGCGGAAGAATAGAAGAAAAACATTTTGCAAGAAGTGTTTTTCCTGACCCCGGAGGTCCCGACATAAGCAGATTATGTGCGCCTGCAGCAGCGATTTCCATTGCCTTTTTAGCCTTAAACTGCCCTTTTACATCCTTAAAATCAAAGTACCCGTCCCGTTCCGTCTGTTCCTGCATATATTCGCTGATATTTACTTTCATGGGCTTAATTTCTTTATGAGCGGGAGCTTCTTTATTAAAATGATTAACAATATCAGCAAGGTTTTCAGCTCCGAACACATTTAAACCTTGGATAATCGCTGCTTCTTTTGCATTTTCAGAGGGGACAAAAATGTTTTTTACTCCCTGTTCTTTCAAGCCCGCAGCTATAGGAAGAACACCCGATATGCTTCTTAACGAGCCGTCAAGGGAAAGCTCGCCTATAAAAGCCGTATCAGCCGGAATACTGCCTGTGATAGTTTTGTTTTTAAGCAGAATACCAAGCGCAATCGGCAAATCATAACAGCTTCCCATCTTTTTTATATCCGCAGGGGCAAGATTGATTACTACTTTTTTATTGGGAAACTCATATCCGGAATTTTTTATTGCAGAACGGACACGTTCCCTTGCTTCTGATACGGATATATCAGGCAATCCTACAATTGAAACGGACGGCAGAGAATTATTCACATCTACTTCAACCGTAACTTTATAAACATCCAAACCTATTATACAAGCTGTTTGTATTTGAGATATCACATCTAATACGACATTTTCCATAAAGGAAGTATAACATTATCAATACTTTTATTGCAATATATTTTGTTCTATAATGATTATATGATAAGAAAACGAATTTGGCTATTTGAAACAGCAATATGGATGTTGATTTTTTCAGTGTTTTTTTTACTGTTTATGTATAAAACACAAATAAAAGACAGTGAAAAAAACACATACTATGTTTTTTTTGACGATGTCGAGGGCTTGGTTAAAGGCTCGCCTATCAGATTAATGGGAATAAATGCCGGTTATGTTGATATTGTAAAGATATTTGATAATAAAGTATTTGTAGCATTTAAGATAACTAAAAAGGATATAAATATTCCGGAATGCGCCATTGCAACAATAGAGTTTTACGGTTTAGGCGGTTCTACATCCTTAGAACTCAGTCCTGCTTATAATTCTTTTTGCAAAAATTACGGCTCTGAAATAATACCTTCCAAATCGTACAGAATTCAGGATTATTGGGATGGCTCGGCTTTGGATTCGCAGACATTGATAGATATATACGGAAGTTTCGGCCGTAAATTTACCAATGAAGATATTGTGAAATATACACCTTATGTATATCAGAGCAAATTAATAAAGCATATATCAGAGCAGACAAAAAGTTTTAATAAAGCACAGACGGTATTTATAAATAAATTTACAAAAGATACAATAAAAGAACTGGAAACGGCGGAAGATAATGAGTGAAAATGTTTATATTGTCGAGCATCCGTTATGCTGTCATAATTTAAGCATAGCAAGAGATAAAAACACAACGGCTGAAGTATTCAGAGCTTCGGTTAAAAGAATTGCCCGCCTTTTATTATACAAAGCTGCGGAAAATTTGGAGCTGGAAGATATAGAAATTGAAACCCCCGTAGAAAAATGCAGGGGAAAAGTAATCGGCAGAAAAAAAGAAGTTATTATAGCGCCTATTTTAAGGGCAGGCTTGATATTTTCGGATACAGCAAACGAAATCATGCCGTTTGCAACCGTAAGGCATATAGGAATGTACAGGGATGAAAGGACTTTGCAGCCTGTATGGTATTATAACAAGATTCCTGTTGAATTTGACAGCCCCGAAAATAAAATAATATTTATTTTAGACCCGATGCTTGCAACCGGAAATTCTGCCGTCGAATCGATAAAATTATTTGTAAATAAAAAGATTCCTCAAGAAAATATTAAATTTGTAAGTTTAATAAGTGCGCCCGAGGGGCTGAAAAATGTACACGGAAGATATCCTGATGTTGATATTATTACGGCAGGCGTTGATAAATGCTTAAATAATGCGGGCTATATATGCCCGGGACTGGGCGATGCAGGGGACAGGATATTTAATACGGCAGAAAATTAATGTTTTATTTTGATGATTTTTACGGAAAAAAAATACTAAAATCCACATTGCTGAAAGATTATGATTGTTTCTTTACAACAAGAGATTTTCCCCTGATGAATTTAAGCAGTGATGACGATTGGAAAAAAGAAGAGGCGGAGCAAAACAGAGGATTTCTTGAAAAGAAATTAAACTCAAAAATAACAAGTGCAAAGCAGGTTCATGGCGATAATATTGAAATAATAAGAAGCCGGAAAAATTATTATGAAGATACGGATGCGCTGATATCGGATATTCCGAACAGTTTGATAGCGTTATATTTTGCTGATTGTGTGCCGATTATCCTATACAGCAGAAAAGATAATACAGGCGCCGTAATCCATGCAGGCTGGAGAGGCAGTGTAAAACAGATAGCAGAAAAAACTGTAGAGAAGATGCGGAAAGAAAAGAATGTTAATCCGGAGAATCTAACGGCGCTGATAGGTCCGGCAATAGGGCAGTGTTGTTTTGAAACGGGAGAAGAAATATATAACGAATTTATAAAAATTGATAAAGATGAAAGAATTTATAAAAAGAAGCTGAATAAATATTATATAGACTTAAAATTATTTAATCTTAACCGGCTGGCAGAAGCGGGCGTTAAAAATACAGATGTCTGCGGCTATTGCACATGCTGCATGTCTGGTATATTTTTTTCATATAGAAAAAAAGATATAACAGCAAGACATTCTGCTGTAGTAAAAATAAAAGAGGAGAAGATATGTCTGTAATAGAAAAACTTGCAATAATATCTGATACAATAACAAAATTAATGAATTTTGTTATATGCGATGAACTTGTAAAGCCTGATTTTGATGAATATATAAGAACGGTATCTGCGCAGGGGGTTTCTCAATCGAAGCTTCAGGCGCTTATTATTCCATATATATTTGAAAGAAGATTAACACCGGAGAAAAAGCCGGTAATTAAGCTGTTTGAGGAAAAAAATACAGATTTGGCGCCTGAGGAAAAAGAAATACTTGATTCATTGGCATATTCATTTTCATCCGTATTTGAGGTAAAAAGAGTATTAAGCAACGGATTTGAGTTATATAATCTTGTAAATGAAAAACTTTATAAAATATTATCGCTTGTGAAAATGAATAATTTCAGGCATATTACTCCGGGGCAGTTTATGATATGCAGAATATTTCCCATGCACGGGGAGCATTATCTTCTTGAGATAGCAGAGGCAATACCGAGTATAAAAAGAGATGAGGTATATAAATATGCGATAGCTAAAATAATAGAAAAACCGGAAGGAGCTTATGAAGATAATGAAAAGAAAAGAGAGCAGATAGAAAATCTTGTGGCAAAATTCGGAAATAATTTTATGGAATGTTTTAAAACCGATGAAGTAATAACCGCAAATATTTATGCAGATAATCTTATAAATATGTTTAATGCGTATTGTGATGAAAATATAATGCCTGAACAGGAAATGATAGAGCAAAATATAAAGCAGGTGGAACATAACAGATATTTTACCGTTGCCGATTTTAAAAATTCATATTCCGATTTTATGGAAAAATCATTGGAAGGATTTTCTTCGCATTCTTCAAATTATGATATAGGCATAGTCTACGATATGGAGCTTGGATTATTTGTACTTCCGTTTTACCAGACATTCTGCAAAATATATGAAGCCGAAGATTATAAAACAATTCAGGGATATAAAGACTGCATAAAAAGTTTCCTTGAAAATGATAAAATACCTGCGGGCATAATAAAAAGAGTTGCTTCAAAATATGATAACTTTGTTTCAAGAACCAATGAAATATTACAGACGGATTATAATCTTGAATCTTTATTAAATTTTTATAAGCCGGATTCAGTCAATAAAAAAATATATTCATCGGCAAGTGTTTTATATGCTTCAAAAATATTTGAAAAGATGATGAATATTGTAAATGATAAAGAGAATAAATCCAAAAACCAAAATATAGATTACTCAAATACGGGCAGGAATGACAAATGTCCATGCGGAAGCGGAAAAAAATATAAAAATTGCTGTATGAGCAAATTATAATAATCGTGGAAAAATTGCAAGAATTACAAAAAAAAGCTAGAATATTTATGTACAGGCGGGGCAATATATGTATCAGAGAGTGAGTTATTTAAAATATTATATTATATTTTTCTTTTTGGCAGGGTCTTTTGCCTATGCGCAGGATGACAATATTATGCTTAAGGGGGATATGCAAAAGGCGTATGTATTTTATAATAATGCATTAATCAATGATTCCAGCGCAAAAAATAATCTGAATATGTGCAGGGTTCTGCATGAATTAAATGACAATAAAAAAGCAAAAGAGTATTGTATAAAAGCACTGGATATTGTTGATAAAAATAAGACTGCGGACAGCGAAATTAAATCGTACATACTGTCATCGCTCGGGGATATATACCGGTCTGCATACAGAAATAATGACATAGCCATAGACTATTATAAACAATCGGAAGATTTAAAGAGCCGAAACATAAACAAAACAGATAAGCATGAGCTTGCGGAATTATACAGGAATATGTCAAAAGCATATTTTGATACAAATGAAACCGGTTTGGCATTAAAATACAGAGAAAAAGCATTGGAGCTTATCAAGGAAGATGAACAATTTTCCATAATAAAAGCCTCCATCCTGAATGATACGGCAGAGCAGGAATTAAAAAACGGCGGAGATAGAAATGAAATAATCAAAAAATTAGAAGAAGCATTAAAAATAACGGATAATTTAAATGAGTATCAAAATCATTTATTAACCGCATCTATCTACTGGAATTTGGCAAAATGCTATAAAAAGGACAGAAAAAACAAAGATAAGTATATGGAATATTCAAATAAAGCAGCTGATGAGAATGAAAAGTTCCCGTTTATAGAGGAGGAAAGCGATAAATTATCGGTTACGGACATGACTATAGACGAGCTTAAGAGGCTGTATGATTATTTTCCGTACAATTCCGAGATTAATCTGGAGCTTGGATACAGATATATCGGCGTAAACGATGAATTATCAATGAAATACTTTAATGAAGCCGTTCAAATTAACAGGATGAATGCGTATATATATTTAGGGATAGCAGGCGCATACTGCGAAAAATATATAAAGACCGATAACAGGGAATATTTATTTTTAATGAGCGAAAAATTGAGAGAAGCATTCAAAGCAGCGCCGTTTGCACCAAAACTGTATAAAGGAACGGGAGTTATAAGGTATTTGTTAGGCGATAAAAAAGAAGCCGAGAAATATTTTGAGAAATATGTTGAATACAGTGATGACAAAGCACTTGCACATTGCAAACTGGCTGCGGAGTATTGGGAAACGGATGATAAAAATTTAGCCTCCGAAATGGTTGAAAAACATATAGAAGAAGCTCTTGAATTAAATCCGGATATAGATGAGATATATATAAGAATGTTAATATCCGCATACAGGCAGAACGGAAAAAATGATAAAGCGGAAGAAACAATAAACAAATATTTAAGAAATAAGACAGAAGGAGATATAAATGAATTTGGTAAGTTCAGGCATTGATAAAGCAAAACTTGACAAAATAATGACGGATTACGGTTATAAAAAATCGAATCTGATAGCAATGCTTCAGAGTGTACAGCAAATATACAAATATTTACCCGAAGAAGCTATTACATATATAGGTGCAAAGGTGGAAGGGCTGTCGCCTGCTACAGTATTCGGTGTAGCGACATTTTATGCACAATTTTCATTAGAGCCGAAAGGCAGGTATGAAATCAAGGTATGCGACGGCACTGCATGCCATGTCAGAGGTTCTATGCCGGTATTAAAAGCGGTAAAAAAGAAAATAAATTTAAAAGACGGTAAAATGACAACCGAAGACGGACTTTTTTCGTTAGAAACGGTAAGCTGTCTTGGGGCTTGCAGTTTAGCGCCCGCAATGGTGATAAACGGCAAAATATACCCGAAAATGACGGAAGATGCCGTAAGTATGATAATTGATGTTTTATTGAAAGAGAATGAATAATATGGAAATGATAAAATTAAACGTTGATATAAAGGAAGAACAAAAAAAAGCGCAGGAAAAAATTAAACTTCAGGGAAGAAGAATACTAGTGTGTGCGAGTACGGGCTGTATAGCGAACGGTGCATTAGAAATAATCGAAAAATTTAAAAAGCTGGGCGCAGATGTATCTATGCTGGATAAATCAGAAAAAATGAGCGTTATACCGACAGGCTGTATAGGCTTTTGCGAGCAGGGTGTTCTCGTTGTAATTCCCGACAGAAAATTGACTTATGTTCATGTAACCGAAGCAGATGTTGAAGAAATATATAAATCCTTGAGAAATGATACTGTTGTTGAACGGTTATTGTACGTTGACCCTGCATTAAACAAAAAAATAGTAAATAATGAAGAAATGAACTTTTATGCTAAACAAACCAGAACGGCATTAAAAAACTGCGGGCATATAAACCCCGAAAGTCTTGATGAAGCGGTAGCATCCGGTGCATACAGCGCATTATCAAAAGTTCTTGAAGAAAATAATCCTGAAGCCGTAATAAAAGAAATAGAAGATTCCGGTCTGAGAGGCAGAGGCGGAGGCGGTTTTGCAACAGGCAAAAAATGGAGAAGCGTATATATGCACAGAGGGGGTAAGTCTTATGTAATATGTAACGGTGATGAAGGCGACCCCGGAGCATTTATGGACAGAAGCGTTATGGAAGATGACCCCCATAAACTTCTTGAAGGTATGGCAATAGCGGCATTTGCCGTTGGAGCTGACGAAGGCTATATTTATGTCAGGGCGGAATATCCTCTTGCAATTAAGCGTCTAAAAACGGCAATAAAAGCAGCGGAAGAAAGAAACTTGCTCGGCGGGAATATTATGGGAAGCGGATTCAGTTTTAATATACACATAAAAGAAGGTGCAGGCGCATTTGTATGCGGCGAGTCATCAGCTTTAATCGCTTCTATCGAGGGCGAAAGAGGAATGCCCCGTCCGAAAAATATCCACATGGCTGAAAAAGGGTTATTTAAACGGCCTACGCTTTTAAACAACGTTGAAACATTCGCAAATGTGCCGTTAATTATAATAAACGGCGCAGATTGGTTTAATAAAATGGGAACGGAAACTTCAAAAGGAACAAAAACTTTTGCACTGACAGGAGAGGTAAACAATACGGGGTTAATTGAAGTTCCTATGAATACCACATTGAGAGAGATTGTTTACGATTTGGGCGGAGGAATAAGAAACGGAAAGAAGTTTAAAGCCGTGCAGATAGGCGGACCTTCGGGAGGATGTTTAACAAGCGAGCATTTAGATATGCCGATGGATTATGATCAATTAACAAAAGTCGGTGCAATGGTCGGCTCAGGCGGATTGGTTGTGATGAATGAAGATACTTGTATTGTTGAAGTCGCAAGATTTTTTATGAATTTTACGCAGCATGAAAGCTGCGGTAAATGCACTCCCTGCCGAGAAGGTACAAAACAAATGCTTGCAATACTTGAAAGAATAGTAAAAGGTCAGGGTAAAATGGAAGACCTTGATATGCTTGAAGAATTAGGACAAGTAATAAAAGAAGGTTCATTATGCGGTCTGGGCAAATCAGCGCCGAATCCGGTGTTATCAACATTAAGATATTTTAGAGATGAATATATTGCGCATATAAGGGATAAGAAGTGTCCTGCGGGGGTATGCACGGCATTAAAACATTATGAAATACAGCCTGATAAATGCAGGGGCTGTACTAAGTGCGCAAGAAACTGCCCCGCAGATGCAATAGAAGGAAAAATAAAAGAACCTCATAAAATTATTCAGGATAAATGCATAAAATGCGGAGCCTGCATGGAAAACTGCCCGTTTAAAGCAATAATAATAAAATAGTCAGAATAAGGATAAAGTCAATGAGCGATAAAAAAACGTTATTTATAGATAATTTTGAAGTAGAATTTACGAATGAAAAAACCGTATTGGAAGTAATCAGAAAAAACGGATTTAATGTGCCTACATTTTGCGACCGTCCTGATTTAACCCAGTTCGGAGCCTGCAGGATGTGTATTGTAGAACAGGAAGGCAGAGGCATTCAAGCATCCTGTACAATGCTGCCGAGAGCGGGAATAAGAATACATCTGAATTCAAAAAAAGTAAGAAAAATCAGAAAAACAATATTGGAATTACTCCTTGCAAATCATAAAAGAGAATGCTTAACCTGCATTAAGTCAGGAAACTGCGAGCTTCAAAAGTATTGTGCGGAATATGAGATTAACGATATAAGGTTTCCTAAGCTGGAAGAAAAGGACTATTTACAAACAGATGATTCCAGCCCGTCCTTAACGAGGGATTCTTCAAAGTGCATACTGTGCGGTGCATGCGTGAGAGCGTGCAGCGAGTTCCAAGGGCATAGCGTATTAGGATTTGCAGGCAGAGGCTCAAATACTAAAGTAAAGCCTATGAACGGCAGGAAATTAAGTGAAGTAGACTGCGTATACTGCGGGCAATGCCGGGCGGTATGTCCTACCGGCGCAATTTCGGTAAAATCGGATATAAACTCTGTATGGAATGAAATAAATAATCCCGATAAAAAAGTTGTCGTCCAGATAGCGCCGTCTGTAAGAGTGGCATTAGGAGAAGAATTTAATCTGGAGGCAGGCGAAAATACAATAGGCAGGATATACGCATCAGCAAGAAGGCTGGGGTTTGACCTTGTTTTTGATACAAACTTTTCCGCCGATTTAACAATAACAGAAGAAGCTGCAGAATTTGTACAAAGATTTACAAATAAAAAAAATCTTCCTTTATTTACATCGTGCTGTCCGGCGTGGGTAAGATATATAGAAACCCAGCATCCTGAATTAATAAATTATCTTTCAAGCTGTAAATCGCCTCAGGGAATGATGTCTGCCGTATTAAGAGAGTTTTTGGGAAAATATTATCCTGAATATACCAAAGAAAATACGGTTATTGTATCTGTTATGCCATGCACTGCAAAAAAGTATGAGATAACAAGAAAACAAATAGCCGGCGAAACTGATTTTGTATTAACAACTCAGGAATTTGCCAGAATGATAAAAAATGCAGGAATAGACTTTAATAAGCTGAAGGATGAAAATGCCGATTCGCCGTTTGGTCAATATACCGGAGCAGGAGCTATATTCGGCGCATCCGGCGGTGTCGCCGAGGCAGCCGTCAGGACTGCATACAATATTATTACGGGTGAGGAATTGCCGGAGGTTAATATTTCGGAATTAAGAGGAGTCAGCGCCGATTCAAGAACAAAAGATACCGTTATAGATATTAAAGGAACTAAAATAAAAGTCAGAGTTGTTTCAACATTAAAAGAAGCGGAAAAATCAATAAAAGAATTAAAAGAAGGCAAAGCCGACTTCAGCATGCTTGAAGTCATGGCATGCCCCGGAGGCTGTGTAAACGGGGGCGGACAGCCGGTAAGCTGTCTTAATCCTTTAATAAAAGCTAAACGAGCCGCAGGATTATATAAAGAAGATGAGAGTCTGCCGTTTAGAAAATCTCATCAAAATCCTGATATCTTAAAACTTTATACCGAATGTTTAGGCGGTAAATTCGGAAGCGATGAAGCTCATCATCTGCTTCATACAGAATTTTCAAATGAGTTTGTAAATTCATACAAAGATATATAGATATAAAAATCTTGACAATATTTTTATATTGAGATAACCTGAGAAAAAAGCAGAGGTTAATAATGTTATCTGACAGCGTGCAAATAATGAATATGATGGAAATGCAGGGTTCTGTATCCGGCAGTCATTGTTTTGTGCGAATGTAAAAATTACTCGTTATAAAATTTAAAAACTGCCTTTACAGGGCAGTTTTTTGATAATTCATATTTGTTTAGGGAGTAATTATGACAGCATTAATCAGACAAAATAATTATAATAAGTCCGTTCAAAACGGTAATAAAGATATATCATTTAAAGGCGATTTTAAGGGAATTACAAAAGCTGCCGATTTATTTATAAAATCGCAGGAAAATTTATCATCAACACGATTTATACAAGATACAATAACAAATTGGGTGCCGAAAGCAATATTTTCAAGAAGCATTGCCGATTTTTCCGAAATGAGTTTTTTAGAGTTTATAGAATCCGGAATATTTTATTTTGCATCGCCTTTGCTGGGTGAAAAAATATTCAGAAATAAAGTGTTTAAAAATTTTGTTCCGGATAATTTAAAAAAACAGGTTAATGAAAATATACCAAAGACAGCGGAGCAAATAAAAAATTCAATTTTACCCGAAGAAATAAAAAAAAGAACAATAGCCCAAAAAGCCGGCATAGTACTTGCCTGCTGTGCAATTCCCGCTGCAGAATATACTTTAAGTTTCGCAAAAAATCTGTTTACTTTAAAAACATTTAAAAAAAGCAATTTTAATAATATAGCTGATTTAGATAAAAATGGAACAAAAGAAAACAAAGAACAGCAAAATAAGGTGGAAAACCATGCCGTAAATCAGCTTAAGAAAGCCGGAATAATTTCTTTAGCCGGAGTCATTTCAGGAGCTTTGCTTGCCGTCAACGGTCATAAATCGAATAAACTGCAAAAATTATCCGAAGCAATACTGAATCCGGGCAGGGCTTTTACGGATTTATTAGCCAAAAATGGAATAAAATCAAATAAAATAACAAATGCGGTAAAAGGAATAAGTTTGGATTTCAAAAACGAAAGCGGAAAACTGGCTTTAAGCAGAGGACAATTAGGCTTAACGGCAATTTTAGGACTGTTCGGCTACTCAAATGCGGCAAAAGACAGAGGGAAATTAGATGTATTAGAAGTTTGGACAAGAGTTCCGCTTGTTGTATTTTATACTATTTTTGGAAGCGAATTATTTGAAAAGGCTTTTGGAATACTGTTAAATAAAAAAAATATATTTCCTGATTTATTAACAAAAAATAATGAAGGAAGAATTACCGCTCCAAGCAGAAAAGAGCTTCCCGAATATGCAGAGAAAATAGCTATAGAACGGAATACAAACCAGATTAAAGAGCTTGAAAGACTGACAAGGGAAAAAGCAGTTGTATCCGCTGTTCCTTATATTTTCAGTCTTGTTTTTATGGGGTTTGCATTATCTGCTGTAACACGTTTTCTGACGCAGTTCAGGTACAATCATCTGCATAGAGGAGATAAAACAGCATTTTCTAACAGGCTTCCCGATATTTATAAAGATATTAAACTGTAGTATTCTTCTTATTTATTAAAAATATGCCTGTCAGGGCTGAAGCAATGAATATGCCCGCCGTAATATGCGCAATATGGAAAATGCCTATATTTAAAACACTGTCTATCCTGATAGTTTCAACTAAAATCCTTGCGATTGAATATAAAATTATATAAAGAAAGAAGATAAAACCGTCTTTCCTGTTTTTATAATTTCTTAAGACTAAAAATAGAATTAAAAAGATAAAAAGATTTAACAGCGACTCATATAAAAACGCAGGATGAAAAAACTCATAGTTTCTGTATTCAAGAGGTCTTGAAGCAAACGGGATAAATAATTTCCAAGGCAGATTCGTAGGAAGCCCGAAAGCCTCGGAATTAAAGAAATTGCCCCATCTTCCGACTGCCTGCCCTGTAACAATTCCAAAAGCAAACAAATCGGCATATCTTAAAAAGTTTATTTTGGTTCTTTTGGCATAAACAAGCCCCATAATGACTCCGCCGATAATACCGCCCTGTATTGAAAGACCTCCGTTCCAAACTGCGGGTATTTCAAAAGGATGCCTGAGAAAATAGCCGTAGTCTGCGATTACATAATACAGCCTTGATGAAAATATACCCGTAATAATCACCATAAAAGAAATATCGCAGATTCTATCAACGGAAATATCTTTAAAATATTTATTTTTTATAAATAATATGACCATAATGCCGGCAAACATGGCTAATGCCAATGTAAAACCGTAATAATGGACATCAAAGCCGTTAATCGAAAAAGCAATACTCCCCGGAGATTTAAACATCTATTCCTCAATTTCATCGGATGGAGCATTGTCCGGAGCTGATTCATCCTGATTCTGCTCATTGCCTGAGGTCTGGCCTGCTTCATAGATTTCGGTATATTCTTTTATTTTCTGATTTAATTCCGAAATTTTATCATTAACCTGCATTGCTTCGGGTGCATTGGATTTTTTAGCCAGATACTCATTATAAGTTTCTATAACATCGGATGCTCTATTTATGAAATCTTCAATTTCTTCCATTGAAGGCTCCGGAGTGTTTCCATTCTCATCAGGCGATTTTTCAATGCTTCTGTATGCGACGGCTTCTTTTGCAACAGCAAGCGTATAATAAGCGTCTGCAAAATCAGGCTTTAACTCTTTGACTTTTTCAAGTTCTTCGACGGATTTATCATAATCACCTATGCTCGAATATGCAACAGCAAGATTATAATGAGTCTGGTATACTTCATTATCCAAATCAAGACTGGATTTCAAACGGCAGATAGCAGTCTGTGCATCACCCTTATTCATATAAGACTGGGCTTTATTATTAAGCTCCTGAATGGCAAGATTATTTATGCAGGCGCTTGTCATTACAGACACAGCCAAAACCGTCAGCAGTAGAAGTATTTTTTTCATAAATCACCTTTTATATATAATATAAACTTAAAACGAATAATTGGCAATATTTTAAAAATAAGATACAATATTTGGAGTATAGTTTTAATAAAAGAGATTATCATGAGTGAATCGGATAAAATAGTTTCATTAAAAAATGCCAGAAAAAACGTAAAGTCAAATGCAGATGATACTGGTGCAAAGCCGGAGCCTGTCTATTGCAGTTTCTGCCACAGGCCGAATACTCAGGTTGCAAAAATGGTGCAGGGCCCCGGGGTAAATATATGCTCGGAATGCACGATGATTGCTGTTCAATACCTGATATTGGAAGATAAACTTCCGTCAGGCGAAGCCCAAAAAATTCTTGATATTTTCTGGAGCAAAGTAAAATAATGGCTGAACTGTCTAAGCTCCAAATCAGGGCTAAAGTCATGCCTGTTATATCTGAAATCAAGTCTTTGCAGGAATACAGCTCCGGTTTATTAAATAAATATGCAGGCGGATTAAATTGTATTGAGGATAAAAGCACTTTATTTTCAATTTTTTTAAAAGAGTATATAAAACTTGAAGAAAAGGAATATACATTCTGCGCCTGTCTTTTAAAAGAAATCATACCGGCTGATATAATTTCCGGATATACGCTTGAGCAGATGAAATCAAAACTGCTTTCGGATGAATCAAAGTATAAACTTGTCCAGTTATTAAGACTCGCAGGCATTTCATGTGATTTTAACGAGCTTCCCGATTATTTCAAGGAGCCTGAAGCCGTAAT
The DNA here is from genome assembly GCA_964491345.1 of uncultured Muribaculaceae bacterium. GTDB lineage: Bacteria > Cyanobacteriota > Vampirovibrionia > Gastranaerophilales > Gastranaerophilaceae > Avigastranaerophilus. The sequence continues at coordinate 33,654 of CAZBFV010000004.1, read as the reverse complement.
TGATTTAGAAACAAAAAAACTGCTTGAGAAAGCAACCTTTAATCCGGAATCAATGCTTGATTTTTTGGATTTTGTATCGGCGGTTTCGGCGAAAGACAGGAATATATTATTAAAATCATTAGCAGGCGATTATCAGGGGGATATGCTTGCAAATATAATCTATCCTGTATTGTATTCCGACTTTGACGACGGATTTATATTATCAGCGGTGGAGATATTATCGGATTCAAAATCGTCTTTGGCAGTAGCTCCGTTTAATTATCTGATTGAAACTTCTAAAAATCCAAATATAATAAAGGCCTGCAAAACAGGACTTAAAAAATTAAAGCTGGCGGGCGCTTCTGAAGAAAAAGCCGGCGAATACTTCCGTAAAACGGTAAGCGGGTCCGCCCCCGCCGGATTTTATGCAACAATTCCCGACGGTGCTTCTAATCAGGCAATTTTAATTTCGAGAAAAACAAACGAAGGCAGATATTTATTAATGGCATCGGTTATTAATGATAATATCGGAATTGTTGATACGTTCGGCTTTTATAATATTTCATCCGATGAAATGTTAAAAATTATTGCAAAATTTTATCAGTCGGAAGGACGATATAGTATTCCGCCGTCATACGCAAAGACACGCATTAATGAAGCTGTAAATGTTACGATTAATAAAAAAAGAAAGTTTCCTTATGAATTTATATGCTGGAAGCCTCTTTTATCGGATATAAAGCCGTTAGAGTACAGTCTTGCCGGTTACATAAAGAATAATTTAAAATTAAACAGCTGTAAAAAAGATGAAATTTGTACGCTTCTTACTAAAGAGCATACATTCAGATGGTTTATTTCGGAAAATGATAATAGAATTATAAAATCAATATTTGACAAATTTTATAATTCTGCGCCGTATAATATAGAATTATTAAATACGGATTTAAAGAACAATATAGATAATATTTTTGATAAAGAAACCGAGCTTTTATGGCGGAATAAATTATATAACTTGATTTATTTGTTAAATACGCCTGATGAAAGAAGCGAAGCGGAAAAATATTATGCAATATTGGAAAATGATGAATTTTTCTATCTGTTTAAAACAATAATAATGCAGAGAAGCATATTCAATTATGCGGTCAAAGTTTATGAAAACAAAAAGAATGCGGGGCATTCCGCAAATATATTTAAAAGACGCAATAATGAAGAAAGCGGATATGATTTAAAGAAACTGGAAGAATTAATTGATTTTTTAAAAGGAAAATGGATAGATGAATAAAATATTGGGGCTTGATATAGGAAGAAAAAGAATAGGCATTTCAATAAGCGATGAGATGGGGTTAATTGCTCATCCTTTAGAAACGATAGACGGCGGGCCGGACGGAAAGCCGGTTGAAAAAATTAAAAAGATATGCCGAGATAACGGAGTAAAAGTTATAGTAGCCGGACTTCCAAAAAATATGAATAATACAATCGGGGAGCAGGCAGAATATTGCATTGAATTTTGCGAAAATTTAAAAGATGAATTTGAAATAATATATGAAGATGAACGTCTTACAAGCAGACAGGCGGAGCGTATTCTTTCCATGACGGGCAGAAAATACACAAAAAATAAACAGCTTGTAGATTTAAAAAGCGCCTGTTTAATTTTACAGCAATACTTAGACAGAAAGTGAGATAAGATGACGGACAAAGAGGAAGAACAATTAATTGAAACAGTTGATGAGGACGGTAATAAAGTTATATTCGGACTGCTGGATATTATAGCAATGGATGATAAGGAATATGCGCTTTTGCTTCCAAAATTCGATAAAGGACATGAAAATAGCGGAGAATGCAGTTCCGGCCGTGAGGAAGAAGTTCTTGTAATGCGCATAAAAAGAGATGGAGAAGATTATTCTTTTGAACAGATTGAAGATGATGATGAATTTAACAGAGTTGCCCGCTATATAGAAGAAATTGAAGACGAAATTGACGAGTAATGTTTTTATTAAAGGCGGTTAATTCTCTCTTTTAATATTGCTACTGTTAATACAGCCGTTTTTGTTTTATAATTTAATCATGGTTCAGACAGTTTGTGATACTGATAATATAAAAAAGATAGTTTCGGACTCTCATCTTCAGCATATAGCAATTATAATGGACGGCAACAGAAGATGGGCGGAGAGTAAGTTTTTACCGTCCGGAGCAGGGCATAAAAAAGGGGTGGACGCTCTTAGAACTGCTATTAAGGAATGTATTAATTTCGGTATAAAATACTTAACCGTATATGCGTTTTCGACCGAAAACTGGAACAGGGAAAAAGAAGAAGTTGATTTTTTAATGTCCCTGCTTGCAAAGACTATATCCGAAGAAATTCCGGAATTTAAGAGAAATAGTGTAAAAGTCCGGTTTATCGGCGATATAGAATCATTAAACGGTAATTTAAAATCCATATTATATAACTGCGAGAAAGAAACTTTAAGCCATAAGGCTTTAAATTTGCAGATTGCTTTTAATTACGGCTCAAGACTTGAAATTACGAATGCAGTAAAAGCAATCTGCAGAAAAGTTCTTGCAGATGAAGTATCTGTTGATGAAATTAACGAGGATTTAATATCAAAAAACTTATATACAGCCGGAATTCCCAATCCTGATCTGCTGATAAGAACAGGCGGAGAAAAGAGAATAAGCAATTATCTCTTATGGCAGTCGGCATACTCTGAAATATATGTTATAAATACATTTTGGCCTGATTTTGATAAAAATTCCCTTATTGATTCTATTATAGAATTTCAAAAAAGAAACAGAAGATTTGGAAAATAATAAGTATGATAAAAATAATTTTAGCAACCTCAAATAAGCATAAATCAGCTGAAATTCAAGCTGTTAATAAATATTCCGGCATAATATTCGACACTGTTAAAGATAAATTTAACCCTGCCGAAACAGGGGGGGCTTTTATTGAAAATGCGGTAATAAAAGCCAAAACAGCGGGGAAAATGACAAAATCCTTCTGTTTAGCCGATGATTCCGGTTTATGCGTTGATTTTTTAGACGGACGCCCCGGAATATACTCCTCCAGATATGCAGATACACAGCAGGAAAAAATAGAAAAAATTTTGAACGAATTAAACGGAGTTAAAAAAAAGGACAGGACTGCGCATTTTATTTGCTCTATGGTGCTTGCGGACAGCAGCGGCAATATTCTGCATGCAACCGAAGGCCGGCTTGACGGATATATATCCGAAGAACCAAAAGGTTCAAACGGCTTCGGATATGACCCTGTATTTTTTATTCCGGAATATTCAAAGACTGTTGCAGAATTATCCGATGATATTAAAAATTCTATATCCCACAGGGCAAAAGCACTTATTCCGATGCTGGAATGGATTAATCAAAATATAAAATGATATGGAAAAAAATATTAATTTAAAAAAAATTTTATTTTTCATAACAATTTTTGTTTTTTCAACAGGGTTTTGCTGTATAAAAAATCTTCCGGATAATGATTTATGGGCAAGAATTATTGCGGGCGGTTATTTTACGGAGTTTCACGCTGTTTTAAAACATGATTTTTTATCCTATACTCCGACTCACGAATGGTTAGACCATGAATGGGGCGCAAGTGTAATTTTTTATAATGTTTTCAAATATTTCAATCAACCGGGGCTTATTATATTAAAAGGTGTTTTAACAGCTCTTACGCTTTTGTTTTGCCATTTAACCGTAAAGTTAAGAAATAAATCAGCGGGGGCATACAATATTTTATATTATTTATTTATGTGCTTTTGCGTGATGAATACCATAGGCCATACAATAAGATGTTTATTATTTACATGTTTATTTTTTGCCGTTTTTATTTACATATTGGAACGGGCAAGGCTCGGCAGAAATAAGAGTCTGATATTTCTGCCTCTGATTATGATTTTCTGGGGAAATATTCATGGAGGATGCATAAGCGGGCTTGGAATACTTCTGATTTATGCACTCGGCGAATTTTTAAACGGCAGAAAATGGGCTGAATACATCTATGCTTTTATTATTTGTTTGTTAATGCTGTTTATTAATCCTTACGGATTTAAATATGTAAAATTTCTATTTTATGCCTCTTTTATGCAGAGGACATATATTTTTGAATGGTTAAGCCCTTTTCATCACATGTTTAAATTTTTATACCTTAAATATAAGTTCTATCTTATTTTAATGTTTATTGTTCAGACTGCGTATATTATAAGAAATAAAATAACATATAAAAAACTCGATAAAACAAAATTCCTCATTGTTATTTTAACGGCATTTTTATCCGCAGTACATATCAGACATATAAATTTCTTTATTTTAACCGCCGGAACACTGCTATATGATGAATTCTATCAAATGTATAATTCCGTTGTTTCAAGATTTAAACTGACTGCCTGTCTTAATTCAAGCCGTTTAAAAGAAGTTATTGCATATTCGGTTATACTTTTAATTTTTATTCCCATATCCGGAAATAAAAAAATTCTTAAATTATCCGGGACAAACTGTCCTGTATATGCGGTTGAATTTGTAAAAATAAACAATTTGAAAGGCAATTTATTTATGAATTTTGACTGGGGAAGCTATGCATCATACAAATTATATCCAAATAACCTTATTGCAATGGACGGACGCTATGAAGAAGTTTATAATCCTGATTTGCTGTTAATGATAAAAGATTTTCATCTTGTAAAAAATGACTGGAATAAAATTATTAAGGATTTTAAAACAGATGTAATGATATTAGAAAAAAAATATCCTGTATATAATAAAATCCTGAACGATAAAAATTGGTCGCTTGTTTTTGAAAATAATATTGCAGGAGTATTTGTACCGCAAGATAAAGTTAGTGAACAATATTTATATCCGGAGCCTAATCCGGCTTATTATGATGAAAAGGTTTTAGATACAGATATTTCTTTTATCAATAAGGATAAATTGCAAAAAAGATGACTGAAATAACAAATAAAATGCGCATAACAATATTTATATCGGCAATTTTTCCGGTAAATGCTTTTATTAACGGATAGATTATAAATGAGAGAATTATTCCCAGACCGATATTGCAAGTAAAGACCATGACGGAAACAGTTAAAATAACGGGTGCAGATTCTGAAATATCATCAAAATTAACCTTTTTCAGCGCCGATGTAATTAATATGCCTGCATATAATAAAGCGGGGGCATAAGCATAAGCAGGTATTATCTCTATTATAGGCGTAAATAATAATGCACCGAGAAATAAAATTCCAACGGTAATTGAAGTCAAGCCTGTTTTTCCGCCTGCATTTACGCCTGTCAATGAGTCTATATATGCGCCTGTAGTGGTTGTGCCGAGTACAGATGCCGAAATAACGGCTATCGAGTCAGAAATCATGGACTTTTTATCAATTTTTTTTTCATTGTTTGTATATCCCAGAGCTAAAAGCGCACCTGCCGTATCAATATTTACAAGCATAAAAATCACAAAGAATACGGGAATAAAGTTTTTTGCAAAAATTCCGCTGAAATCAAACCGCATAAATGATGATTGAGGCAGAACCGGCATAGATATTATTTTAGACGGCAAATCTATATCTTTAAATATAATTCCCGTTAGAGTTGTTATTATGATTGCAATCAAAACAGAAGATTTAACTTTTTTGTATGATAAAATAACAATCAATAAAAAACAAAAAATTCCCATAATTACGGGAAATAAAAAAATATCACCCGCTTCAAGCGGAATGCTTTTTTTTGTAAAACTGACAATTCCTATATCTTTTAATGCTATAAAGATAAAAAACAAACCTAAACCTATGCAATACGATAATTTAATATTCTCGGGAATTTGATTTATAATGTATTCCCTTAAATTTGTTAAAGTCATAAAAAGAAGCAGAATACCGCATATAAAAACAGATGCAAGAGCTGTTTCTATTGAAAATCCGAGATTATTGCATACCGTATAAGATATAAATGCGGTTTCGCCGAGCAGAGGAGCAACTGCATAAGGTTTATTTGCAATAAGCGCAATTATAATGCAGGATATAAAAGTAACAACTGCCGTAACAGTAACAGATGAAGAAAAATTAAGACCTGCATTTTCAAGTAATTTAGGGCTTAATACAAAAATATACGACATTGTAAAAAACGTAGTTAATCCCGCTGTTATTTCCGTTTTAAAAGTAGTATTATTTCCCTTCAGTTTAAAAATATCCATTATAATAAACTTTCAAGTTTTTTTATTGTCTTTGAATCAAATGCATCTTCCGGCGGTTTATTTGAATAAAATATAATTTGAGCTTTTTCGGTCAATATATCATTGATTGTACCGTAATTTTCATTAACGGGAGTCGGCTTTGCATTATTTAACATATTAATAAAAATTTCGGAATTATAAGGCTTTTTTATTTTGTCAATTTTCAGCATTTTATCCGACGCTGATTTTCGTGCCGGAACAATCAGCCCGTCTTGGGTAAATTTTTCGATGCACTCTTTAGATGAAAGATATTTGACAAAATCTACTGCTTCTTTTTTATGCTTTGAATTTTTAGATACAGCAAAGCCTGATGCATCTATATAAACTTTGTTTGGATTTGATACGGGAAAACCGGCAACATCCCAGTTAAACTTAACTGTTTCCCTAAATTTAGGCACCATCCATCTTCCGCCTAAATACATGGCGATTTTACCGTTTATAAACATTTGAGCGGTCGTCATGCTCCCTATTTCGGACTTATCCGGCGCATAATGATATTTATTGATTAAATCCGAACAAAACTTGAGCGATTTTAAACTGGCATCGGAATTTATTATTATTTCGGCTAAATCATCGCTGAGAGCGCCTCCGCCTGCGGATGACAGATAATACAGCCAAAAAACAGGATTATCCTCGGAATTTACCGCAAATATATTTTTTTCTCTGAGCTTTTTTCCTACAGCTAAAATATCATTAATTGAAGTTAAATTAATGTTGTTCAATAAATCTTTATTATAGTAAATAACAAGATTGGATATATCGCGGGGAACTGCATATATTTTCCCGTTTTTGGAAAAACAATTTAATGCCTGGGGGAAAAAATCGGATTTATCAAAGAAAGGAGTTAAATCTTCAATCAGCCCCGCATTAATATACATTTTTATATTACTGCTGTTGATAAAGATTATGTCGGGTTCCAGACCTGAAGCAAACAATAACTGCAGTTTTTGAAAATAATTTTTGGGAACATGAATACAGTTGATTTTGATATCCGGATTGTTTAATTCGTAATTTTGTATAACCTGATTCAAAACAGCTGTTTCGCTTTGAGAACCCCAGAAAGAAAAACTCAATACAATCCGGCTGTCTTGAGCTTCTTTCGGCTTATAAACATAAATCAGCCCCGCCAATAATAAAACTGATAAAAATATAATAATTTTCTTCATTTTTTACAGAACAGCCAGCTCTTTCATGCCTGCTTCGGATATTTCAATCATAGCTTTATAAGAATCAAGCTTAATTATATAAATATCATACCTGCTGTCCTGGTCATAAAATCTTGCCTGAAGATTTATACGATGTAAATCGGCAAATCTTTTCAAAAGAAATGATTTTTCGCTGATAAACCCGTATAAGCAGAATCCGCCGTTTTCTTCTTTTAAGAAAAACCCTTTTGACGGCGTGATGTTTAATACCGAAAGTACATCCTGTTTCCGGTTTTCAATATTATTATTTCCATTTTTATCAATTTCATTGACAAAAGGCATGTTGAATTCCGATAAATCTTCAGTAATATTGCGTCTTATGGGATTAGTCTGATTTGCCGGATTATTTGTAATAACCGAAGTCTTTTTAATGGAGCTTTGCATTTGATAATTCTGTCCGGTCGGAATTGAGGCATTTTTTTGTAAATCAAAACAGCTGAAACTGTTTTTATCACCTGCTGATATGGTTTTCTTAGGAAGAAAAGATACAGATGCTTCATCATCTTTATATTTTTTATCATTTACGCCGGCATTGCCATTCTTGTCATTATAACCGAACTGAGCCGGAAAGACAGTATGCGTACTGCTTTTTTTTCTTTTCATAAAAAGAAATGATGCAATAACTGCGGTTAAAAGAGAACAAACCATTAATGAATTAAATATAAATCTGAAAACAGAAGCTAAAGGAGCAGAAGGTTTTTCTTTAACCGAAACAAGTTTTACCGAATAATCAGGCTCGGTATTTATATTAAGTTTTAAATAAGAAGTTTCCTTATCATTCTTTACATAAGGCTTTTCATCAACAGAAACTTTGATTGCAGGCATTTTTTTGAATTTATTTTTTATTTTTATTTTTTTTTCAGCTTTGGCTGTATCGGGAATAAAAATAGTGTAGCGTCCGTTTCCCGATGCCTGCATAAAAGCCTTGTCTTTAAAGTCGTCATTAAATACCAGATTAAGGCTGTAGGTATAATCATCCGCTTTTGTTATTATAATTCCGGATAATTTATTTGCAATACCTTCCGCAGAAGCCTGCATAGTAATAATTAATAAAATCAAAACACTTATAACAGGTTTAATAATAAAAGATTTTTTCATTTTATATCTGCTTCCAATAGAAACTTTCTATTTTTCAGTACACTTTATATCATACTATATTAAACCATCAAAATATATTTTTTGTCATATTTTCTCATATAAAAAAATTAAACTGATACAATACTTAATTACTTTTGCGGTATATTTATATTATAATATCCTGTGTATATTGAAAATAAAAAAAAATTTTGTTATTATCTATTATGAAAACGGTTCCGGCTATGAATTTAACTGATGAACAATTAAATAAAATATTTGAATTGGCTTCTATGGAAGATAAAATATCAAAAAATGATATAACATCGACCGATATCACCGAGGCTTTGATTGAAATAGAAAGTAAATTGTATGCTTTTACATCGGGTGTGAAAATTGCATCGTTTGAAGATAAAAAAATTCTTATTGCGGATGATTTAGAACTGTCTATTTATCAGTTATCCACGGTTTTAAAGAAAATCGGTATTGTTCCCTGCATTGCAAGACATAAGGATGAAGCAGTCTCGGAGCTTCAAAAAGTCTGCTATGACTGTGTAATTATTGATTTATTTTTACCCGACAGCTCAGACGGCATAGACCTGATAAAAGAAGCAATGCTTAAGAAAAAAGAGCATGGAAAAGATACAAAAATTATTGTTATATCAGGCACCGATGATAACAGTCTGGTTGAACAATGCTACGGTTTAGGCATTGACTTTTTTATTCAGAAAGATAAAGACTGGCACTCCAAATTATTAAAATATATGGGGAATATTTTTCAATCGGAAAAGAGTCTTTCATATTCAAGATATGTCATTGATAATAAAATAACATCTTTCATTCTTAAAAAGTTTAACGATGAAAAAGTATTTAATGCCATAATTAAAAATATTAATTCATCGGTTATTACGGGTATAAAAAACGTATTGTTTGACCTCAGGGAAATAACTTCTTTTGATTCTGAAAACGTATATATATTTGCCGAAATTTATAAAATTTGTGCTGAAAACGGCGGTAAATTTATTATCGTTAATCCTTCCAACGACATTAAAGAAGCGCTTTCTTTTGCATATCTTGAAGGCGTAGTCCCTGTTGCTCCTTCATTTGAAGAAGCAATTAAAATGATAGATGATAATGAGAATAATTCCGGTAATTCTTAATTTCAGAACTTTATAGAATTCTGCATTCCAAACCGGGCTTTCATTCCTCTATCATCTTTAAACGTTTTAAATGCCTGTTTCCTTTAAATTCCGTATTCAGCCATATATCACAAATATCTTTAGCTAAATATTCCCCGATAATTCTTTCGCCTAAACATAAAATATTTGTATTGTTATGTTCTCTCGAAAATCTTGCAGAAGTAGTATCCGAGCATACAACAGCCCTTATGCCTTTAACTTTATTTGCGCAGATACTCATGCCGATGCCCGTTCCGCATATTAATATCCCTCTTTGATATTCCGAATTTGAAACACTGCAGGCAACAGACTTTGCGATTAAAGGATAATCGGTCTGCTCAACGGAATCTGCGCCTGCATCAACAACAATATAACCGCTGTTTGTTAAATAATCCTTAATTTTTTGTTTTAAATTAAACCCTGCATGGTCTGAGCCGATTATAATTTTTTTATCAGACATTTTTAATCCTTTTTTCACATTTTAACATTAAAAAAATAATTTAACTTTTTGTTACAAAAATTCAAATATCAATTTTTTGATAGCATGTTTTTTTTGGTTATGTGTTTATATAAATAGGAAGAAAGTTGTTGTATTATGCCCGAAATAAATACAAATAGCCGAATAAAGCGGAATAAGGCGGAAACGCCGTTATACAGCCATGGTTATAATAATTCTTTCCAAACTCCGGAAGGCCAAACGGTAAATATATCCTCGCCTAATGCGACAATTCAAAGCGGAGTTCAAAATCCGATATACCAATACCCGCAGACATCGTTATATGCCCCGTCATCTTCCATATACTCCCCTCAGGACAAAAACCCGCCGGATAACAAAGATAATAAAAATAGCAAAAAAAATACGGCATCGGGCGTTAATATTTATATATATAATCCGTCAGGAATAGGCGGTCCTAATTCATCATCAATAGAGAATTCATGCGATAAGGCCTGCGCTATGCCCGAACAGCCGATTGGCGCTGCGGATATATCGAACGATGCGGGAGCAAATAAGCCCCAAAAAACAAAAAATGTTGTAGAATTGACGGATGATTATATAAAAACACTTGAAAGTTACTTAAGAAGTAATGATAAGTCTGTAAGAAAAATGGGAATCCGGGATTTGATAAACAGATTTGAAGAAGATAAATCAAGATATGACGACCCTGCTTTAACCGCATTATTGAATATTGCACTTCAAGATTCCGATCCGGCAAACAGACTGCTTGCTATTTCTCCGATAGCTGCAGCTTCTGCGCATGGCGATGAAAATACCGTTGCACTGTTGCAGAATTTAACAAAATCAGATAAGTTATACGGTCAGGAAGCTGAAATGGCGGCTGAAGCACTGCTTAAATCCTCGCAAAACAAAACGGAAGCTCCTGATGATTCCGTAGAAAAAGCCGAAAGCGATGAACAAAAAAATGATGAAAGCCAGTAGATAGAACAGGTGCAGAGATGGCAGTTTCAATCTCAGATGTATTAAAAAAAGTGCCGGGAGCGGTAAAAAAAATATCGGGCAAGCCTTTAGGCATTGCCTCAAAGGTAATGGGCGCCGCCGCCATTGCTTCTGTCGTTTATGATGCGCATGTAAACGCTGCGGAAAAAGCCGATACTTATGATTCCGTTAAAACGGCAGATAAAATGCACAATGACTACAAACGATATATAACTTCAAATAAAAAAAGCGCAACACTCGCAAAATTAAAAAGATATTGGTATGATATGCAGCAAAATACCCTCGGGTTCCATTTCATCAATAAAACCGCAGGATATACGGGCGAATTTGTCTCCACGGCTGTTTCAAATGCACCTAAGCTCCTTTTGGCAGGCGCAGCATTGGCATTCAAAAAAGCGGGTAAAATTGCAGGCATTGTTTTACTGCTTGATGCGGTCAGAACTTTTATATTTGATGTAGCAGGATTAGGCGCTAAAAAAGAAAAAATATAGGAATTATACCCGCTTATCCGGAAATCCGATATAGGCTTGAAAGTTATCATGCGGCATATTCGAAAATGATAGTCCGAAATAATCCGGATAATGTATATTAGTAAGGGTTGCGCCCCAATGGATAAAGAAGAGCTTGTTATCAGCATTATATCTTGTTTTTAATCTTTTTCAATTTTAAGTAAAGAAAAATAAATGGCAATGGCAATATACAGCGATTCTGTATATATCATCGCAGGTGCAATATCACCTGAATAAGCGGGGGGGGGGGAAAAAAAAAATATATATGGCCGCATCCGCACCGACAGGCGATATTTCCTTTACATCATCTTTACCACGGCAGAGTTAAGCTCATTTTTGTTTTGATATTTTCTTTCTTTGCTTTCTGCTATATAAACGTATATTCCAAATTTAACTTGAGCAAAATTGATGTTGCAGGATATAAAGTGAAACAGCAAAAGCTCATATAACCTGAAATTATCTAAAATCCTGGCAACAGAACCGGCATACTGATTTCGGCGCCACAGATATAAAATCAGGTCTGCTAAATGGCGCAGGCATTGCTCCAAAATCTGATATTTTTTACTAATTCATATGCGTTCATCGTATAATAAATAATTAACATTAGAAATTTGGAACAATGGAATGTCAAATTTTATTTTAAAATTATTTGCATTAACAGCTATGTTTATAGAGCATTTGAATTATGTTATAAATTTTAACAAAAATATATTAAATGACGCTATAAATATATTTACATTTTGCGGCTGCATAGGCAGAATATCTTTTCCCATCTTTGCATTTTGTCTTGCTTACGGCTGGATATATTCCGGTAATAAAATAAAATATTTTACCAGAATTATGATATGTGCTTTATTCTCTCAAATTCCGTTTTGCCTGGCTTTTTACCCTTTAAACTTAATACAAAGTAATAATACTTACGAAAATCCTTTTTTATTTAAAATAAATTTTATTATGTTTTTTGCTTCTATTATTATTTGTTTTTTATATTGGTTATTAATAACAGATAAAAACAAGGGGAAATCAATACTCTTGTTATTTTTAACCTGGATGCTTCCTTCAATTAATCTAAATATTTACAATATCTGTTTATCGTCAGACAAAAGATTAAATGTTCTTTATTCTTTTCTTTTTGCTTTTTCTGTTTTATGTTTAATTGATAATTTTAAATTACTAAAATTTTATAATAAGATAATTTCCATCTTTAGCATATTATTCTTATTATTTCTATATAATAAAAATTTGGATTATGGTGCAGAGGGAATATTTCTGATTGTTTTTTTACATTTTTTCAAAGGAAAACGGCTTTATCAATGCTTTACTATTTTATTATTTATAATTATTGAATATGGTTTTGTATATCAAAATTTTAAATGGATGATATTTGCTTGTTTTTCGATTTTATTAATTTTATTTTATAATCCCGAGAAAAAAGCTGATTCATTATTATGTAAATATATATTTTATTTTTTCTATCCCATTCATTTATTATTATTGGGAATTATTAATATAATAATAAAATTTAATTTTTAACCAGATTGTTCATATTCCGATAATAATTCGCCCACAGTTTTATTAAAACCGTTAGCAATTTTAATTATAGTTTCAAACGTAACTCCGCTTTTACCTGTTTCAAATTTACTTAAACTTGCCGGCTCAATATTATTATTTAAAGCAAAAGTATTTAATGATAAGCCTATTTCATTTCTTTTGTTGCGTATATAATATCCTAAATCTTTATATTCCATTCTGAATTATTCCTAATCCGGGTGATTATTTATGTTTTTTTATCTAATTCGGGAAGCTGAAGCATATCTCCAAGTATTCGATCATAATCAACTGGAATTATCGGCATAAAAGTACTATGCGGAGAAAATGTCATCTCGACTACATGTAAATTTGGCGGGCTTGGTGCAAAATCAATTCTTACATAAGAAAAACCCTTAGAAAGAATTTTTGAATATTCAAGCATTTCTTCTAAAAAAGCAGGTTTTTCTTGGGGTATTTCAACTAAAGGTTTGATACAAGAAAAAGGTTGCAATTCCCATTTGCAATTATAAAATTGAAAATCATGATATAACAGATTCGGCGGTGTTTTATTAATATTATTACTTAAGAATAACGCAATTTCTATAAATTTAGGCTCTTCATTAAAACAATGTACTTTGAAATCACTTCTATAATAACTGTTTCTCCCCCCCCCGGGCGCTTCTCTTGTCAAAAATGTGTTCAAACGCAGATATTCTGCAAAAAGTTTTCGTTTTATATTCCTATATTGAGGCTCTGCACTATATTCTTCGTAATTAATTTTCAGCCATTTTTTAGTCAGCGAATTCAAATCTTTATAATGCTTATATATAAATGCTTTATTCTTAACTATTATATTCATCCGCCAACCATGATTTGCTTTTAAAGCAAAAGAATTTGGCAATGCATTAAACGGTATATCTTTAAAGTTGTCCCATACGCCGTATAATTCAGCAGTATGATTTGGACCCAGTTTTTCGGCTGCAAAACTTTTAACCAAAATTTTATCGCTTAATCTGGTTTTTAATTCCGGTTTTTCATTATATAATAACCACCTTATTTTTTCATTTAACGTTTTTGGCGAATTATAATCATATTCATATCCTAATGCATCAAATGCTCTTTTTTTTATATAATTTTCCCAATATTTTCTTGGACAGTATTTAAAAAAAGGATAAAATCCTCTCGTTTTTTGATAAAATTTATCATACAATAGTTTCATGTATTAATCTCTTTTTATATCTAATCTGATACTGCGCTTGTCATATTATATCTTGAAATTACTTTATGCCTGCCTGTCCGGCTCCCGGCCGGAACCGCATCTGCTCCGCCCTTGCTCTCAGCTTTCAATCTGCTTTTCAATAAGCCGATCTCAAAATTTTACCATGCCGATTTCACTGCGGGTCCGTAAAATTTTGTCCGGATAATTTACAATATTTTATTATTTAATATTTGATAATCAAAGTCATTGATATATATCTATAAATGATTATATATGTTTACGATTAAAATAAAATAACTTATAAAACATAATATATATATGTATAATTTTAGGATGGTTCCGAAAAAAATAGAATATTTTTTTCTCTAATCTATATCGCAGAATACCTTTGTTGCTTATATATAAAACTATAAACAATGAAAAATTGAATAATTCAATTTGCGATTTACATAACTTCTTCATATATTCTGCGTATTTATCTCTTTCTTTTTGCGAAGTTTTGATAAGCGCTCTGTATTTATCCCGCTCATTATTGATTTTAGAGCCATCAATAAATAAAACTTTTGATATAACTTCAAGTACATCTATATATTTTATATTTTTTTTAATAAATTTAATATTATTATGAATATCCTCTTTTGTTTCATTAGGATGGCCTAATATCAAATAAGCGTTAGTCCCAATTCCTGCTTTATAGCAATTTTTGAGTATAATTTTAACAGTTTCTAAATTTATTCCTTTATTTATAAAATTTAACATATTTTCTGATGCTGTATCAAGACCAAAATTAATATATAAACACCCCGATTTCTTTAATTTTTTTAAAGATTTAGCAGTGAATTCTTTTTCAAATCTGGCATATATCGAATATTTAATGTTTAACTTTTTTTGAATAATTAAATCAGACATTTCATCCAATATTTTCGGATGAATGGCATTGTCCCAGAAGTAAAAGTATTTTACATTATATTTTTTTGATAAATGTTCTAATTCTTCTACTATTCTTTTTGGAGATTTTACATTATATTTTTTTCCGCAGCATTCACAAAAATTACATTTATGCCAATAACAAGAGTTTGACGCTACCACAGGTAAACAAGTTTCAGGATACAGGTATTTATTGAAGTTATAACCGGTAAATGATTCAAACGGCAGTTCATTAATAGGTATAACTTTTTCCGAAATATTTACTTTCAGCTCTTTTTCTCTTAAATATATTATATTTGGAACTTCATCAATAGGTATTTTATTTTCCAGATATTTAATAATATCAGTAACTGTCCGAGTATTATTGCCTATAGAAATTGAATCAAAAAATATTCCAAAAAATTTATCTAAATTATTATGCAATTTATAAAAATAATTAAAATAGCTTCCGCCAATGTTTATATGAATGTTAGTTTTTTGTTTTAATTTGTATGCTATATATAATCCTGAAAAAATAGAAATTTGATGATTGATAGATATCCCTATAATATTGGGTTTCTTATTGATTATTTTTTCAATTTCCTCATCGCAAAAATTCTTAAAAGGAATATAATCGCTATTTAAAAAAGATAATAATTCATCAATTTTTACTTCAAACTCAGGCTCATTAACACCGCTTCTAAAATTAATAATATCAGGCATAAAATGATTTAATGCATCTTTTAATATTAAATTGCTATTTTCAATAATGAGTGTGAAGTTTCTTGTTATATATAAAGCTATTAAGAAATCAGAAAATAAATTATTTTTATGCGCTGCATTACGGCAAAAATCTATTTTATTTTTTACATGTTCAAGATTATTAATAATTTTTTTAAACTTTTCTTTTTCTATTTTAAAAAAATCAAAAGCGAAATTATCACAAGAAATTATATTATTAAAATAACATATTAATTCATTAATTCCTTCTTTTGAAATAAGTTTGCTGCAATAGTCTAAATTTAAATCTATGAATTCTGTTTCTACACCGGCTTTTTCTAAAATACCGATTAACGTAGGAACGCCAACTATAGGCGCCCAGTTATTTATATAGGTCGGGGGATTTATAAATAAATATTTCATTTATACCTTTATTTGCACGATGGATGCATTTCGGGCCAGCCCTGATTACAATAATAAGATTGAGCAACTATAGTATCAACAAAACCATCATCACTTTGTATTATATCTAAATCAAACTTATCCTCAGGTAAATTTTTATTATTAAAGTTAAATAAATTTTCAAACATATTCAACAGCCTTTTTTAAATTAAAAAATACTAATGAAATAATAAGTTATTTCTTATTAATATTCATTGATTTTTATCAATTTCAGACATATTTATAATATGAGATATCACTAATAATTTGTCAGTTTGCTTTTTTGCTGTTTTTTATCAAATAATTTTTACCGTTGTATTTTTTTGTTTAAAGTTCTAGCAGAAGTGTGTGGGGGGGGGAAAAAAAGTTTAGTTTTTACCCGTTATTATCTTAAATATCTTTTTTTAATATTTCGGATATTTGTTCTCATTTAAACTTACAAGTAAATCATACTCATAAGACCCCACGGCTGTCTCTCTTTTTTAACTTCCGGAGCAAATTTATTTTCATATTTCTTTTAGTTTGCATTAATACTGCTGACGTTAGAAACGAAAAACTCTCGAGAGTTATCAAAAGTTTAATTGGCTGGGACGGAAGGATTCGAACCTCCGGAATGCCTGGACCAAAACCAGGTGCCTTACCGCTTGGCGACGTCCCAATAACACCAACTATTATATATTATTAAGAGCGTAATTAAAAGTCAAGATATTTGGGATTTATATGGCAAATCAGCTAAACAGGCTGAAAACCGTGATAATCCTTAATAATTACTGTTTTTGGACTTAGAATTATTATAAACTTTCATAATAAGTTTTGCAAAATCAGATAAGGAATCATCTCTGTTTTCTGCAATTTTTTTACTGAAATCTCTTGCTTCTTCATTAAAATATTCTGCATATCTTTTCTTAAAATCTTCATTGGAGTTACAGTTATCTTTTACCGCATAGAAAATATCAATAAATAGTTTCTTGACATTTTCATATTTGCCTTCAAAGCTCTAAACTGCCTCATTTGCATAACTTAGCAAATGCTTTTTAGAAACGGTATGCGTTTGTTTTGTTTGTTTTGTTTGTTCAAATATTGCCAAAACACTTTTTATTGTATTTGCACGGGTATTCTTGCAAAAAGCTAATTATTCAGGTCAGATGATTTGATTATTTCGGGTAAAAATCTTTAAAAATTTTATAATAATTTAGAATAGAATTTATTTATAGCTTCCGATTTTTCTTCCGTATTTATCATATTCTGTAATTCTGCCTGATGGGTCTTTTCTGAATGTTCCTGTTTTTTGCCCGTATTTATCATATTTTGTTGTTGTACCGTTTGAATCGGTTCTATAAGTGCCGACTTTCGCTCCGTACTTGTCATATTGCGTTGTGGTATTTCCGTTAGTTCTGTAACTGCCTGTTTTAGAGCCATATCTGTCATAGCTGTTATAACCGCTTGAAGTTTGCCTGTAACTACCCGTTTTTGCTCCGTATCTGTCATATTGATATATAGTTGAACCGCTTTTTTGATATGCCCCCGTCTTCTGCCCGTATTGGTCGTAAGAATTTGTTGAACATACAGCGGAACTTGCAGTTAAAAGTAAAAAACATAAAGCTGATAAAATTTTTTTCATAAATGCTCCTTACACTTATTATAACAATAAAATAAAAATTTTGTTCATATTCTTGATGTTCTTATGCTTCAAAGGTAATGTACTCCGGTATAAAACAGGAAGAAGGAAAATTATGAATATTGTTGAACCGATTAAGTCAAAAGCGGATATTCAAAAAATCAAAAAGATTTTATCAAAAAATAAAAGAAACTTACTGCTGTTTGATTTAGGAATAAACAGCGGATTAAGAATATCCGATATATTGGCTTTAAATGTATGTGATGTTAAAAATAAAGAATTTATTGAAATTAGAGAAAAGAAAACCGGAAAATACAAAAGATTTTTATTAAATAAGAATATACAAAATGAAATCAATCAGTTTGTTGAAAATAAAAATATTGATGCTCCTTTATTCTTAACACAAAAATTCAACCGTCTGGATAGAGTGCAGGCATATAAAATATTAAATAAAGCTGTAAAATCAGCGGGATTAAATATTCATGCCGGAACTCATACTTTGAGAAAAACTTTTGGCTATCATCATTATAAGAAGTTTGATGATTTAGCGCTTTTGCAAAAAATATTAAATCATTCATCTTCTGCCATAACATTAAGGTATATAGGACTAGAACAGGAAACAATAGACGAAAGTTATAAAAACTTTTATCTATAAAAAATACAACATAATTCTATTGTGTTTCCTTATTAGTAATCATATCACAAAAATATTAATTTAAGTCTGAATTTCACATCTTTCTAAAAAATTAATAACCGCCGGATTTATAAAATTATTTACTTTTTGTTTTTCCTGTTATTTCTATGTTTGAGCCAAAAATACAACACAATAGAATTATGTTGCGGGTCAAAGAAAACAAACTGCAAAATCAAACATATAGTGCAAGATTAACAGGAAATCAATTTTTATACAATGAATTTAAAGTTGTATGCGGGCTGATTAATTCAGGGCTGAATAAAAAGGAAGCAGAAGAAAAAATTAAAAATGAAAATCTGTTTGAATACAGGTCGTTAAAATCAGTCAGCAAGCATATTTCTGCCGTATGGGAAAGAGCTAATTATTTAGACGAATATTTAAGAAATATAGTTTTAAAACAAACAAACGAAACGGGAAGAATAGTAAATTTATATGCAGTTTTAAAATATGATTTATTGCTTTTTGAATTTATGGAGCAAGTTGTTTGTGAAAAGTTTTGCACAAATCAATTAGAACTCACAAGAGCAGATATTTCCGATTTTTTTGCAATAAAAGCAGAGCAGAGTGAAATTATTGCAGCTTTTAAAGAGGTTACTTTAAAGAGATTAAG
Organism: uncultured Muribaculaceae bacterium; assembly: GCA_964491345.1. GTDB lineage: Bacteria > Cyanobacteriota > Vampirovibrionia > Gastranaerophilales > Gastranaerophilaceae > Avigastranaerophilus. The sequence continues at coordinate 14,274 of CAZBFV010000004.1, read as the reverse complement.
GCTAAGTTATATCGAAGTTTTGCAAGGTGCAGGATACCTTAAAAAAATCAACGGCAAAATGGAATTAAGCATTTCTGCTGCAGTTTATCAAATTGCGGATTATTTAGAAAGCATTAACGAAAAACGATACGCAAAAACGATGTTAGGAAAGTATTAATGGAATTAAAAGAGCGGTTAGATAAAATCAAATATATTGTTGAGTCTGATTCTTTTTATAATCAGCAGTCCTTAGGCGGGGAACTCAATTTTCATATTTTTGATTACGACCCTAAAGACGAACTTTTAATCAGAGATTATGTAAAAAATTTTTTAAAATCATATTCATATACAAATTCAAAAATAAAGCCGGTTGAATTTGATTTATTTGAATTAATACTTGAGATATTAGAAAACAAAAAAGTCGGCAATGACAATATTTTAAATATGTCTTTTTTAGTTGAAGAAGATGACGGTGTTGAAGAATTATCAGATTCTTTAAACCCGATATTATCTGCAAGCGCATTTATTGCAATTATAAAGGAGCGGCTAAAAGGACATAATCTTGTTTTATTAACGGGCGTCGGCAAAGCATATCCGCTTGTCCGCTCGCATGTTATATTAAATAACCTGCACTCTGTTTTAGATAAAATTCCCGTCATTATGTTTTATCCCGGAAGATACGACCGGAAAGATTTAAAACTGTTTAAAGGAAGCTCGTTTGAAGGTTTAAAGGACGATAATTACTATCGTGCATTTAAACTTGCGGAAAATTAAAAGGAAAAAGCCATGAAATTAAGAGAATTGTTTGAAAAAGATATTGATAGAAACATTAACGGTGTTGTAAAGGTTGACCAAACAGATAATAACGACATTCTTTATCAGGAATTGGATGAATTTGTCGTAACAAAAGAGCTTTCAAAGCATTTTTCAACATTTTATCATAATTACAATGAATCTCTTGAAGCAAGGACAGATAAAGCAGGTGTTTGGATATCAGGCTTTTTTGGCTCAGGTAAATCTCATTTTTTAAAAATGCTTTCTTACTTACTTGAGAATAAGGAAGTAAAAGGGAAATCTGCAGTTGATTTTTTTGCAAATAAAAACCTGGATTCAATAACTTATGCTGATATAAAAAGAGCGGCAAGTGTTCCGGCAGAAACAATATTATTTAACATCGACAGTCAAAGTGCAAACAATCAAAAAGACAGAAAAGACGGAATAACCGAGATTTTCTTAAAAGTTTTCAATGCAAAAATGGGATACTGCCCTGAGGTTGCCTGGCTTGCAGAGATTGAAAGAACATTTGATAAAGACGGTATTTATGACGGATTTAAAGAAGAATTTGAAAAAATATCAGGCTGCAGATGGACTGACGTTAGAATTGAACACAAATACAGAAAAGATGAATTTGTTCAGGCACTAATGAAAGTAAAAGATATTACGGAGGATTCGGCAAGAGATTTATTTAAAGAATCAAAGTCGGATTATTCAATAACTCCCGAAAGTTTTGCAAGATTAGTAAAGGAATACTTAGATTCAAAAGGAAGCAAAAGCCGTATTATATTTCTTGTTGATGAAATCGGGCAATACATAAGCGATAATACAAGTTTGATGTTAAATCTTCAAACAATTGTTGAAAATTTAGGAAGTATATGTAACGGCAGAGCCTGGGTTGTTGTAACTTCTCAGGAAGCAATCGACACAATTACAAAAGAAAGATTTAGAGATCAGGATTTTTCTAAAATTCAAGGCAGATTTGATACTAAATTGAGCCTTTCGGGTGCAAATACGGATGAAGTTATCAAAAAAAGGTTACTTGCAAAGACAACGACTGCAAAACAAGTTTTAGCTCAACATTATAAAGAACAGGAAAAAATATTAGCAAACTTAATCACATTTTCAAGTCAAACGGCAGGTATGACGGTTTATAGAAATGAAGAAGATTTTATTGATTGCTATCCGTTTATTCCTTATCAATTTAAACTGCTTCAAAATGTATTTGCATCTTTAAGAAATTTTTCTCACGCAGGGGCGCATTTATCCGAAAATGAAAGGTCAATGTTAAATGCTTTTCATACGGCACTAAAGGAATATGGAGGCAGGGAAACAGCGGAACTTGTACCTTTTAATGTTTTCTATTCTACAATTAAGACTTTTATTGATACGGAAATTGTGAGAATTATTGAACAGGCTCGTGAAGGCAATGATGATATTGAAGAATTTGATATTGAGGTTCTGACCGTATTATTTTTAATCAAATATATTAAAGAAGTTCCATGTGATGTTGAAAACCTTGCAACGCTAATGGTTTCAAATATTAACGATAGCAAAAATGTTTTAAAATCAAAAATTGAATCGGCATTAACCAGACTGAAAAAAGCGATGCTTATTCAGCAAAACGGCGATATTTATGACTTTTTGACAAACGAAGAGCAAGACGTCAACAGGGGTATTAGAAATACAACGATTGATTCAAGCGAAATTTTAAATGAGTTATATAGAGTAATTTATGAAGAAATATATACAAAAAAATCAATCACTCCATACCCTAATCACACATATTATTTTACAAGGCGGGTTGATAATATGGTAAGAGGAAATCAAGCCGAAGATATAGAAATAAAATTCCTGACATCAATGAATCCGGACTATAAATTGAGTGAAAATGAATTAAGAATTAAATTTCAAAACGAAAATATTTTGTTTATTAAGTTAAAAGATAACGGATATTTGCAGGAATTAGAAACTGTCATTAAAACGGATAAATATATAAAACAAAAAACCGGAACAAAACAAACAACCGCACAAGACATAATATTAAAGCAAAAGGGTTCGGAAATTCTTGAAAGAAAAGAAAGGGTCAAAACATTATTGGAACAGGCAATTATAGAATCGTCCTTTTATAGCGGATGTAATGTTTTGAATATCTGTGGAGCAAGCGCCGCCGCAAAGATTGAAAATAACCTTAAATTTGTAGTTGATAATACATACAGAAACTATGGCTTAGTTGTTGAACATATTAATTCGGAAACAGAAATTTACACAAAATATACAATATCTCAAAAAAACATGAAAAATCCGAATGAAAAAGCACTGAATGATATTTTGGCTTATTTGAATATGCAAAATAATATAAACTGTACTGTTTCAATGCAATCTATAAAAAGTTACTATACAAAAAGACCTTACGGCTGGTCTATGCTTGATATTGCGGGCTTAATTGCGGAACTGGCATATGATAATCTTATAACCGTCAATTACAACGGAGAAGCTGTCGGATGCAAAGACAGCAATATAATTCGTTATTTAACCAATGATAGAGAAATACAAAACACAATAATTAAAATCAAAACTCAAATCAATAAAGAAAAAATCGAGCAGGCAGTTCAATTAACAAAAGATTTATTTGAAACAACAAATCTTGAAGAAGACGGCGAAAAACTTGCAGTTCAAATAAAAGAACTTATCGGTTCAAGAATAGAAGAATTAAACAATCTGGTATCTAAATATGATTCTAAATCTGTATATCCTGATAAAGATGTTGTTGAAAGCGGAATTAAGGATTTTAAGGAATTAAAAAAAGAGCCTGATTCAACCCTGTTTTTTGACAGTTATATTTCAAAAGCCGGACAGTTAAGGGAATGGCAGAGTAATTATAAACTTGTTAAATCATTTTTCAATTCACAAAAACCGATATTTGATGAGGCTTTGAATATTAAAAAAACAATTGATGAAAATCAGATTTATTTAAAGATAATTGAATGTCCGAAATCAAACGAATTAAATTCAAAGGTTGAGAAAATATCCGGAATTTTAAATGCGGATAAACCATATTCGCTAATTAAGGAACTTCCGCCTTTAACAAATGAAATAAAATCAATCTACCAAGAATTATTAAAAGATTATAAAGATGCTGTCGGCAAAATTATAAGTAGTCATGCAAATGATATTGCAGAGGAAGCGACAAAAGCAGGGCTTGATAGTGAACCGTATTCTAATAAGTTTAAAATCAACGTAACAACAGTTTATGAAGCCGTGAAAGATTTTAGCAAGTTAAGTGCAGTAAGAGAAATGTCTGTTAGATACTTTGATGAAATTTTAAAGCAGATAAACGCAGACGCTCTTGCAAAACAAACTGCACAAACAGGGAGTTCGGATGATGTTCAAACAGAGGTTCAGCAAGTTGTTCGTGAGCTTGATTTTGTCAAGCCGGCAGATATTGGCGATAAACAAATCTTAGAAACAGAACAAGATGTTGATGATTATATCAATAAACTTTCAGAAGAATTAAAATCAAAAATCAGAGCAAATAAAAAAGTTAAATTGCAATAGCATCTTGCGGGCAGAGGAAAAAAAGGCGGAAGCACCCGCAAATGCGGACAAGCCTGGAAAGGGTTACAGATGAGTGAAAATGCAACATTAGAAAAAACGGAATCAATGCTTGATAAACCGGCAGTAAGAGAATTTGCCGTTAATGCAAGAAGAAAACTAAAAGAAAAAGCGGAATTACAGGCAAATAAAATGGGCTTTTTTGCAGATAACCGGCCTGTTCAATATGAATTTGAAGACGATAAACAAATTAAAATCAATAACGAATTTTACAATAAAACACAAATTAATATCTTAAAACAGGAAATTTCAAGAAAAGGTTTTGAAACAGTTGTTGATGAAACTGCTTACACTTGGTTTAACCGCTTTATCGCACTATATTATATGGAAATGCACGGCTGTATTGAAAACGGTTTAAATATAATTTCCTCCATTGATGACTTAAACAAAACCGCAGTAAAATCACTTAATTATTTTAAAAATTTAAACAGGGAAGAATTATTCAAAGATATTCAAGCTAATAACAGCAATGAAGTATATAAGAAATTAATAATTGCTCAATGCAATGAATTAAACTCAAAACTTCCTTTTTTATTTGAAAAGATAGCAGACTATACGGAGCTTTTATTTCCGCCAGGCATGCTGAATAAAGATTCCGTAATAAGAGATATGCTTGCCTTAGATAAATCAAACCGGCAAGAGGTAGAAATTATAGGGTGGCTTTATCAATACTATATTGCAGAAAAGAAAGATGAAGTTTTTGCGAATTTGAAAAAAGGTAAAAAAATTTCAAAAGAAAATGTGCCTGCTGCAACTCAAATATTTACTCCTAAGTGGATTGTAAAATACATGGTTGAAAATTCTGCAGGGAAGTTATGGCTGGAAGCACATCCTGACAGAAATTTACAATCAAAATTTCAATATTATTTAGAATCAGCCGAGCAGGAAACAAATGTAAAAGCCGAGATTGAAAAAAGCATAAATAAAAGTATTAAGCCTGAAGATATTAAAATTTTAGACCCTGCCTGCGGTTCGGGGCATATTTTAGTTACGGCATTTGAAGTTTTATTTGAAATATATAAATCGCAAGGGTGGCAGGAAAACGAAATTCCTGAAATGATTTTGAAGAATAATTTGTATGGTCTTGATATATGCGACAGAGCTTCTCAATTAGCACAGCTTGCTGTTATGATGAAAGCAAGAGAGTATGATAAAAATATCTCTGATAAAGTTACAGAGTTGAATATAACATCAATTCAAGATACGAATTGGTTTGATTCAAGAGTAAAAGAATGCCTAATGAACGGAGTTGAAAACAAACTCTTAGCACAAAATCAAATTCAGTTATTGGAAACAACTTTTAGAGATGCAAAAGAATATGGTTCTATTCTTGATGTTAAAGATTTTGACTTTAATTTTTGGAGTGAAAGATTAAATGCAATAAAAACTTTAAATATGGGATTGCTATATACGGATGTTGTTGCTGAATTACAAAGAAAACTTCCGCAATTAGTTAAACAGGCTGAAATTATGCAGCAAACATACGAGTGTGTAATTTCTAATCCTCCATATATGGGTAATAGAGGTATGAGTTCAAAATTATCTGATTATGTTAAGAAAAACTATAAAAACTCAAAAACAGATTTCTTTTCAATTTTTATGGAAAAGAACTATTATTATACTTCAAATAATGGTTATACTTCTATGATAACCCAGCCTTCTTGGTTGTTTTTAAGCAGTTTTGAAGAATTGAGAAAACAAATATTAGATAATCAAAATATAATGTCTATACTACATATGGGGAGAGGTATTTTTGGTATTGATTTTGGTTCTTGCGCATTTACGTTCAGAAAAACAAATATAAAAGACTATAAAGGTTCATATTTTAGATTACATCAAAGAACATTTCAATATATAAACCCTGAAGACATAGAAAAACTATATTTAACTGCAAAAAAAGACCACAATTTTGAATTTAATTTTTCAACATACAAAGCTAATCAAGAAGATATTGTAATTTCTAACGATGAACATAATATTGACAATATAAATTTAAAAATATATTTTGAAACTGAGCAAAACGGATTTCATTCCATACCCGGCTCGCCTATTGCATATTGGGCAAGCGGTAAGGTTAGGGAAATATTTGCTATAAATCGGCCGTTGTCGGCAGTAGCCAACCCTTGTGTTGGCTTACAAACTGCCGACAACGGCCGATTTATAAGACTTTGGTATGAGGTTAATTTTTCTAAAATTGGATTTTGTTTTGAAAGTTGCGAAAAAGCAAAAGAAAGTAAGTTAAAATGGTTTCCGTACAACAAAGGCGGAGCTTTTCGCAAATGGTACGGCAATCAAGAATTTGTTGTTAATTGGGAAAATGATGGGGAGGAAATTAAAAATTATAATGGTTCTGTAATTAGAAATCCAAATACTTATTTCAACAAAAATATAAGCTGGTCTAAAATATCAAGCTCCGATTTATCTATGAGATTTTATGATTATGGATTTATATTTGATGTTGCAGGTTGTTCTATGTTCAATAAAGATACATCCATATTAAAATATATGTTAGGTTTTACAAATTCAAAAATTGTAAACAGTATTATAAAAAGCATATCTCCGACACTAAATTATGAAGTCGGACAGATTGCTTCACTGCCTGTAATTTTAGCAGATAAATATACAGTAAAAAATAAAATTGAGGAATTAGTCAATCAAAACATACAAATATCCAAAGACGACTGGGACAGTTTTGAAACTTCGTGGGGTTTTAAAGAACATCCGTTTTTGAGATTTTCTGACAGAAACAATGGTCTTGCGAATTATGAAAATGTAAATATTGCCGAACCTGTAACTATGGGCGATAAAATTGAAGACTGCTTTAACAGGTGGAAAAATTACAAACAAGAACAATTCAATAAATTAAAAGCAAACGAAGAAGAATTAAACCGCTTGTTTATTGAAATTTACGGGCTTCAGGATGAAATGACGCCCGTTGTGGAAGATAAAGATATAACCATTGCTTTGGCTGATGAAAAAAGAGAAATCAAGTCATTATTATCTTATGCTGTCGGCTGTATGTTCGGCAGATATTCTCTTGATGAAGAAGGTCTTGCTTTTGCAGGCGGAACATTTGACCGTTTCAAATACAATAAACTTGAAGCTGATGAAGACGGTATTATTCCTGTTCTTGCCGATACTTGGTTTGAAGATGATATTATTGAAGAGTTGAAAAGGTTTTTGAGTACTGCATTCGGCGGGGTATATTTGACGGAAAACCTTAAATATATTGCAAAAGTTTTAAAACCAAACAGCACGGACAGTTCTGAAAGCGTTATAAGAAACTATTTCTTAAAAGACTTTTACAAAGACCATCTGCAGGTTTATAAAAAACGGCCGATTTATTGGCTGTTTACTTCAGGCAGGGAAAAAGCGTTTAACTGCCTGATATATCTTCACAGATACGACAAAACAACTCTTTCAAGAATCAGGAAAGATTATTTGCACGAATATCAAGCAAAATTAGACAGAGCATTTGAACAAGCACAAGATGAAGGCAATGTAAAATTGTCATCATTGTATGCAAAATATCAAAAAGAATTGCTTGAGTTTGATACTAAAATAAAAGATTTAGCAGATGAACAGATGGAATTAGATTTGGATGACGGGGTAAAAGTTAATTACGGCAAATTCAAAGGGCTGCTGGAAGCCGAGAAAGATATAGCAGGGAAAGATAAGTAATCGGAATAGGATAAATGGATAAAGAAAAATTAAAAGAACACATATTAAAAACATTTGAAAATAAAACTCGCAGGCAGATTGTATTTTGGTACGATAACGGCGGCGAAAACGAATCCGAGCTGGACTGTTTAAATTTTGATAATATAAAAGTCCATAAACTTACAGGCAGAAATAACCTTTTAACAAAAAAACTTTTAGAACACGATGACTTAACTTCTGATTTTTTAATTTATTCAAAATTTGAAAGACCAAAACCGCAGAATAATTGGTTTTTAGATACGGAATTTTATTCAAAAGAATTCTCGGTTGATGAAGTTGCAAACCTTTGTGCGGAATTTAACATCTATGATACTGAATCAAAAGAAATCTTTAGAAAACATTTAAAATTCTTTAACAGCCAAGAAAGAGTTAAAAAGTTTGCAAAACTTCTGACAAGTAATAAAACATCGTCAGATATTTATGCCGCCATGTTTGCCGCTATTTTAGGCAGCAAATTGCCCGATATAAATAAAATTATTCAAAGATACCTGATTAAAACATTAATCCATAATGAAGATATAAATAAAATCTTTGCAGGTTACGGGCTGGAAGATAAGTTTTGGGAGCTTATTGATAAGACATTCGGCTACAATGGGGAACGTGAGCCAAAACTGCTCCTTGCAGGCATAATTTTCAGAAAATTAAAACAACAATTAAGCGGAGCAAAATTCCCTGAAAATTACAAAAAATATACCTGCGCCGATACTGCCGAGGTTGAATGTAATATATTCCTCGAAAATTGGTTTAGAGATTCAGAGCTAATGCCGTATTACAAAGAGGCTGCGGCAATAATTGAAAATGATTTTAAAATTGAAGAAAACATCACGGATTGGTCGGATATTATTGAAAATGAACCTGATTTCACTACTCTTGAAATTTTTGACAAATATTTAATCAATTATTTAATAAATTCTTTTGAAACCCTGAAGTGCGAAGATAAAAAAATTCTTGAAAAACGCAAAAATACTCTGTTCTATGATAAATATAAAATGTCTTACGAGGCAGTTTACTGGGCGATTGAATTAAATAACTTAATTAAAAATCAAACTATCCCCGATCAATTACCTAAAGATTTTATAAAAAAATATGCAATCTCTTATTATAAAATTGATAAAGCATATCGCAAATTTTACTATTTCTTTTTAAAATCAAATAATAGAGGGCTTGACAGTATCAGAGATTTTGTTGAAAAAGCATACGTTAATAATTATTTAGATAATTTAAGCTCTAAATTTTCAAAACAAATAAGCGGGCTTGCTCCTGCCTGGTATATTGAAAATATCCCGATGCAAAAAGATTTCTATTATAGAGAAATCAAATCTAACAAGACAAAAACGGTAGTTATTATTTCTGATGCCATGCGTTATGAAACGGCTGAAGAATTAGAACAAACAATTATATCCAATTATTCAATAAAAGCAGACACGAATTTAGAATTTATGCTCGGTTCTGTTCCTTCATATACAAAATTAGCAATGGCGGCACTTCTTCCTCACAATGAATTAAAAATGAACGATAAAGGGGAAATATCAGCCGACGGAATTTCAACAACAGGAATTGAAAATCGCCGCAAAATTTTAAAATCAAACTGCGAAAATTCCGTTGTTTTAAATATCTCTGATTTTGATAATTTATCGAGAGAAGAATTAAGAAGTATGTTTGCAGGTGCCGAAGTCGCCTATGTCTATCAGGATAAAATTGATACAACGGGAGAACACAACGAAAAAGATGTCTTTTTAGCGGTTCAACAGGCGATAGATGAATTAAACGAAAAGATAAAGTTTATTTTTAATAATTCGCTTGCCGGAAATGTAATTGTTACAAGCGACCACGGATTTTTATATCAATACAGCGATATACAGGAGCATCAGAAAATTACTGTCGGAACAATTAACGCTCTTGAAGTTAAAAAACGCTTTATTTTAGATAAAACCGGCTTGAATGCTCAAGGTGTAATGAACTTTAATATGAATTATATCTTAAAAAATTCTGATTTAATTGCCTCAATACCTTATAATATAAATCGTTTTAAAACGGCTGGATCGGGGATAAACTATGTTCACGGCGGAGCAAGTTTGCAGGAGATTGTTATCCCTGTTCTAAAAATTAAACAAAACAGAAAACAAGAAATTAAAAAAGCCGATATTGTACTTGAAAATGTCTCCCGCAAAATTACGAATAATAAATTTACATTGTCCTTTATGCAAAAAGAAAGTATCGGCGAAAATATAAAACCGCAAGAGTTTATTATCTCTATGTGGGATATAGAAAACAATATTCAAATATCAAATGAAATTCATATTAATGCAAATATTGAATCAGCCAGAATGGAAGACAGGATTTTCAAAAAAACTTTAGAGCTTAAAAGTTTTAAATCCGATAAAAACAAAGATTATTATTTGATAATCAAAGAAGCGGGCGAAATAGGCGAACCTTACGCAAAAATACCATTCACAATAAATTTGGTATTTGCCAGCGATTTTTAAATTAAAAAGGCAGGTATTTATGAGCGAATTAGACAACAAAATTAATAGAATTTTTGAAGGCTGTGTTGTTCGAAAAGACTTAGTAAAAGAGGTTAAGGGAAATGCTATCGTTCCTTCCTATGTGCTGGAATATTTATTAGGTCAATATTGCGCATCAAATGATGAAGATACGATTACGGCAGGCATAGAATCCGTAAAAAACATTCTCGCTGAACATTATGTCCACCGAAACGAATCCGAACTTGTAAAATCAAATATTAGAGAAAAAGGACATTATCGTATAATTGATAAAGTTTATGCAGAGTTAGACGAAAAGAACGACTGCTACCGGGCAACATTTGCTAATCTTGGTATAAGTAAAGTTTTGATTGATTCTGAAACAGTTAATAAAAAATACCCTCGCCTTTTAGTTTCAGGTGTTTGGTGCTTGGCTGATATTGAATATCAATACTGCGAAGATGTAAAAGCCGTACCTTGGATTTTAAATTCAATTAAGCCTATACAGCTGGCACAGTTTGATTATGATGATTATTTATCAAAAAGAAAAGAGTTCACAACAGATGAATGGATTGATTTGATACTCCAATCAATAGGATTTAATCCTGAAATGCTAAGTCACAGAAATAAATTCTTGCAGTTGGTGAGATTAATTCCATTTTGTGAACGCAATTACAATTTGGTTGAATTAGGCCCGAAAGGAACGGGTAAATCTCATATTTATACAGAGTTTTCACCTCATGGAACATTGATTTCAGGCGGCGAAGTTTCTGTGGCAAAATTATTTGTAAATAACTCTAAGAAACACGACATCGGACTTGTCGGATACTGGGATAATATTGCATTTGATGAATTTGCAGGAAGTTCAAAGAAGGCTGATAAAGCTCTTGTTGATATTATGAAAGGCTATATGGCTAATAAATCATTTTCAAGAGGTGTTGAAACACTTAATGCTGAAGCATCAATGACTTTTATAGGAAATACAAAACACAATGTCCCTTATATGCTCAAACATTCAAACTTATTTGAAGAATTGCCGCCGCAATATTTAGATTCCGCATTTTTAGACAGACTCCATTTTTATATCCCCGGCTGGGAAGTTGATGTAATCAGAAATGAATTATTTACAAACGGTTACGGTTTTGTTGTCGATTATTATGCGGAAGCACTAAAAACAATGAGGGATTTTGATTATTCAAACGAATATAAAGAATATTTTGAAATATCAAAAGATATTTCAACAAGAGATCAAGACGGTATCAGAAAAACATTTTCAGGATTGATGAAAATAATTTATCCTGATAAAAATGCAACACAAGAAGAAATCGAAGAAATCTTAAAATTTGCAATGGAGGGCAGAAAAAGAGTAAAAGATCAAATTTTAAGAATAGACTCAACTCTGCCACCTGTTGATTTTTCATATACTAAAAAATCAGGCGATACGGTCAAAGTAAAAATTCTTGAAGAATTGCAGTATTCAAATATATATTCAAATACTGTATCCGGCAACGAAGAAGAAAACAATATTCAAAAACCATTAGTTCAAGCGGAAGAAACAAAGACAAAATCAAAAGAAGAAGTAAAAGCAGAAGAATTTAGAGAAAAACATTATACTTTTGAAGAAGGTCAAACAGGAGTTTCTTATGAAAAACTTTTTGCACCGATTTTTAAAGGAGCAAAACATATTGAAATTATTGATCCTTATGTCCGCAATTATTTCCAGATTATAAACCTAATGGAATTAATGGAAGTAATTGAAAAAACAAAACCTGATACAGATGCAGTTGAAGTAAATTTGATAACGGGAAACGACGATTATAATATTGAGGCTCAAAACGAAAATCTTGAAACCATCAAAAAATCCTGTTTTCAAATGGGTATTGAATTTTCATATAAATACGATTCGACAGTCCACGCAAGAAGTATTACAACTGATAACGGCTGGAAAATTCTTTTAGACTGCGGCTTAGACATTTTCCAAAATTGCGAACGCAAGGATGTACTTCAATTCACAACAAGAATACAAAAATACAGACCCTGCAAGAAATTTGAAATTACTTATTTGAGGGATGAGTAAAATGATGAATAATTGTTTTAACATGTTGCCAAAAGCCAAATGCACTATAATAAAAAAAGATGGTACAAGTTTTAATGTAGAAATGGGATATACAAATAATAGCAAGTTTTATGTTTTAGATTCAGAAGTTCAACCTTATAATATAGAATTTGATGATATAATTAAAGCTGAATATAAAAATAAAACTGTAATGGAATTTATAGTAGTTGAACCTGGCTATTATCCTCAAACGCTAATCAATGAGGCACATTATCAAATAAGTATAAAAAAATTAGATAAAAATCAAGAAAATAAAACAATTAATATTAATAATAGTGATAATAGCATTTTAGTTATAAATAACAACTCGCCCAATAGTAATATTAGTATAAATCAAGATTTATCAGTTTTTGATGATATAAAAAGAAAAATAGAAATCAGTTGCAATATAGAAAATAGCGAGAAAATATTGCAAAAACTATCAGAGTTAAAAGAATCTGTAAATAATAAGAAAACCTTTTCGGAAAAATATGCTGAATTTATTGCAGTATGTGCAAATCATATGACATTAATACAGCCGTTCATACCTTTTCTGTCAAAGTTTTTTTAAAAGTTATGTTCTAATGATTCAGAACATAACCTTTTACCTTCCAACATGACAATAGAACACTATTAATTCTTTTTATTTCTAATATTTTCAATATAATCGGTATATTCCTCAATTTTATTTTCTTCTAAAACGGAAATAAGAATTTTTACTCCCTTATAACTCATTGTTTTATCTTTGGTTAAAGCTCTTGTTAATCTTGCTTTTCTAAATCTTCAAGACTGTAACATCTTCTGTTGTTTTTAATTCTTTCAGAGGTTATGATGTTTTCTTCTTCATAGTCAAGAAGGGGTTTTCTGTCTATCTCAACCGCTTTTGTCATTGTTTCAAAAGGTAAGATAGCTGTTTTTGTGTTGTATTTGTTTCTGTATTCTTTAAGGTAGTCTTTCATTATTTATCCTTTCATTAAGCTGAGCCTTAAATTTATCTAAGTCCTCGTTTACAAATTCCCAATGGTATCCGTAAGAGGTTTTTTGTCTGCCTTTGCAGGCTTGTTTTATTAAGTTCATATCACAATAATCGGTTTTTCGTATAAATTCTACCCAATGACAAGCTTCTCGAGCAGAATTGAATATTTTTCCAGTTTCTACGCATTTTATTTTTTTAGCCTGTGCTTGAAAGGTACGAAACGGTTCTAAATATTTTTTCAGGGTGTCTAACAACTTCCTGTCAATTCTATATGTGCATGAATTGGAGTCGTTTTCTTTCAGGGTAATAGAAAATTTGTGTTGTTTGTTAGTTAGTAATTCCATATAAATCCTCTCTGATTTGTTCTGCCAAATCACTTTCTTGTATCAATCCCATTTGTAATCCCATATAAACAGCATCAATAGCGGTATGTATTTCACCGAGATAACAATACAACCGCCATTTTTGAAGTTTTGTATTACATAAAGTCATTCCCATTTTTCTTGCAATCTGCCTATTGTTATACCCTTTTGCAATAAGTAATAATATTACGCTTCGTCTTGGTGTTAAAATTGCTCTGTGTTTATACATTACCGCTCCTAAAATGCTTGATTGGATTACTTTTTATCCAA
>CAZBFV010000003.1:69024-86401 GCA_964491345.1 uncultured Muribaculaceae bacterium | reverse complement strand
CTTTCATGCGTCCTGCTGTTATCATCTGCGCCCTGTGGCGGGAAGATTTTTTTTTCCCCCCCCCCGCCCATCTCTTTTTTTCCCTTTCTTTCTTTCTTTCTTTCTTTCTTTCTCTCTCTTCTCTCTCCCCCCCCCCTCTCTTCTCTCTCCCCCCCTCTCTTCTCTCTCCCCCCCCCTCCCAGCACACAAAAAATGCTGTTTTCAGAACGATTTACGATGTGTCTGCAGTTTTTGATTTCTGAAGCTTCAATCAGTGCCGGAGGCTTTTCAGCCGGTTAATTTTTCTATTCCCCGGATATCGGTTAAGCTGGAAACTTTTTACGAAACCTGCGTAATTATGCAAAATTATATCATCCTGATTTTTTATTGCTTAAACATAAAATAAATCATCGAACCTGACAATGACGGCAAATTTTACATGTATCCGATTATTCAATATTATATATTTCTGCAGTCAAAATTTGCATAGAAATATATAATATGATGATAATATTTTGATATTAAGAAACCTGAAGTATAGTCGCTATCTTCGTTATAATTTTGTAAAATATAAATATCATATTTAGAAGTATCAAAAATATCAAAACGATTTGAAAGATATTTGTAATATTTATGAATTTCAGAATAATTTATTTTTAAATATATATTAGATTCATTCTTTTTAATTATTTCATCCAAATATTCATCATAAATTTGAAAACTTAAATAATGAATGTTATATCCATGAAAACTGTTATCAATATAGAAATAATAATTTTTTGAGCCTTCGGGAATTTTGGGCGGGAAGTGTATGATTCTGTACAAATATTGAGGATATACAAGCATTGAAAGCGATGCTGAATAGCTTTTTAAAGGCTGTGAACCATGGGGATAGCTGTTAATATTAGTATTTGCAGAGAACTTTGGCAAGAAAAACACCCCGAAAACAAAAATAGAAGAAGATAACGCCAAAACAATCAAAGTTTTATACAGCCTGCTTACAAATTTTCCTGACTCAATAAACAGATTTTCTTTTATAATCAAAGGAATAAAGGCAATAATCAGCCCTATGGAAAAGAAAAAAACAGATGTATCAAATTCATTCGTTTTTATATAGAATATTACATTTCCCGCAATATCTATTAATAACAATACTAAAAAAAATAACATAAACACCATCTTTCTTTTTGTCTATATATTCTAATTATAGCTTTTTACGAAAAATATTGACAAACATATTTTCGTATTTACAAAAATTTACAATTTTATAAAATTATAGCGCTATTATTGAATTTTAGACTTATTATATTAAAAAAAGGAAGTTTTTTTTCAAAAACTTCCTTTTTTATAATCATTATTTTGTAATTCTACATATTGGGCAGATCACCCTTTACAACTGCTGTTTCCTGAGATTCCAAATCAAATTCTCTGCAAAGAGCTTTTATTGCCTCTTTTGCATCAGATTTATCCACCAGACAACTGATTTTTATTTCACTTGTTGATATCATTTTTATATTTATGTTCTTTTCAGCTAAAGCTCTAAACATATCAGCGGCAATTCCGGGTCTGTCCACCATGCCCGCTCCGACTATTGAAACTTTTGCAATATCTTTATCCGTTAAGACTTCATCCGCTTTAATTACACATTTTTCATCATCTAAAATTTTCAGCGTTACGGCTAAATCATCGGCATTAATAGTAAACGCAATTGAATTTCTGCCGTTGCTTGCAAGGGACTGAATAATCATATCTACACTTATATTATTTTTTGCTAATGCGCCGAACAATTCTGCTGCAGTACCCGGGATATCAGGCAAATTAGAAAGTAAAATTCTCACTTGCGATGTATCGGCGGCTATTCCGGCAACCGGTTTATATATTTCCATATTTTCAACTCCTACTATTAAAGTACCAAAATTATCTAATTTAAATGAACTTCTGACTCTTAAAGGAACATTAAACTGTTTCGCCGTTTCAACCGAGCGGGGATGCAGTACATTTGCACCCACTCTTGCAAGTTCAAGCATTTCTTCATAAGATATTACATCAGTTTTTTTCACATTAGGAACTGTTCTCGGATCTGTTGCATATACGCCTTCAACATCAGTATATATATCGCACCTGTCTGCATTTAATGCCGCTGCTATCGCTACAGCTGATGTATCAGAACCTCCTCTGCCTAACGTTGTTATTTCTCCGCCGGCTGTTACGCCTTGAAATCCTGCAACTACTATTATATTGCCGTTTTTAAGATGTCTTTTGAGTTTATCTGTTTTTATATCCAATATTCTTGCCTTTGAATGGATATTTTCGGTTATTATGCCTACCTGCTGTCCGTTCATACTTACGGCTTTATACCCTTTTGACTGGATTGCCATTGCCAGCAGCGCTATTGATACTTGTTCGCCTGTAGAAAGAAGCATATCCATCTCTCTTGAATCGGGATTTGTTGTAACTTCATTTGCCAGTTTGATTAAATAATCGGTAGTATGCCCCATCGCCGATACAACGACTACTATATCGTTTCCGTTTTCTTTCTCTTTTATTACCGCTTTAGCTGCATTGTGGATTTTTTGAGGATCTGCAACAGAAGTACCGCCGAATTTCTGTACTATTATTCCCACTTTGTTATCCTTTTTACCAGTTTAAATATATTCCGATTTTATTCCTGTCATTACCGGCTGAATTATACCTGCCTGCCTTTTCGGAATAAAATTTCAACATACAATCATTATAATTCGAGTATTCCTGTTCTACAAGTATTTTATATGCCGAATAAAATAAATATGTATAAATTTGAGTATTTTTTGTTTCTTCATTCTGGGAGTTTAATAATATTATTGCATCTTTTGCTCTTGATAAGTTTATTAACGCCTGTGCTTTTATTATTTTTACTGTTTTATGTTCCGGATTTTTCTCAAGCAAAAGATTCGCTTTTTCTATTGCATCACTGTATATTCCTGCTTTTAAATCGCATAAGGCATACACCAGAAGAACTTTTTCGGAGCTTCTGTTTATTTGATACGCATTTCTTATTTTTTTCAGCGCTTCTTTTGAATTATCCGTTTCCAAAAGGCAAACGGCATAATTTACCAGCGCTTCCGTATGATTAGGATAATATTCAACTGTCTTTTCATAATATTCTAAACTTTTTTTATATCTTTGCATTTTGTAATAACAATTCGCTATATAAAAATACAAATATGATTTATCAATTGATTTTTTTATTGCCCGCAGAAAATAATTAATTGCTTCATTGTATTCTTTGCAGTCATAATACATCATGCCTATATCAGCCGTCAAAAGCGTATCTTCCGGCATTTTATCCAATGCTTTCATATACATATTCTTTGCTTCTTCCATGTTATTTTCGCTGTAATAACAGAGTCCCAGCTTATGAAGGGCATTTCCGTTTTCAGGTTCTTTCTGCAAAACAAAATTCAGTTTTTCCTTTGCTTCGTTATATTTTTTTGCATTATACAATGCCGATGCATATCCGATATAAAATTCGGTATCCGTAATATTCTGCGCTAAGCCTTGTTCATATATGCCTATAGCCTTATCCGTCCTGTTCATCATCATATAATTTTGTGCAAGCAGTATATATATAACGGAATTTCTGCTATCATCATTCAATGCTCTTTGAGCGTACTTTAAAACGGCATTATAGTTTTTTTCTTTTTTATGGCAAAGCGCCATATAATAGTTTAAATCTTTATATTTAGGATTGATTTCTTCCAATTTTTTAAATTCCTTAAAAGCCTCGGGAATATTGCCAACTTCAAACAGCATTACTCCCAAAAGAAAATAAACATGAGTATTAGAAGGATTTAACATCTTGGACTTTTTCAGCATTTCTATAGCTTTATGCTTTTTTTTCATCTTTGCATACAATATGCCGTAGTTTAAATATATTTCTGCATCTTTCGGTTCAATATTCAAAGCCTTTTTTAGCGCATCTTCCGCAAGGTCAAATTTATCTTCCGATGCATAAACACTGCTCAACACGGAATATGCGTATGCTATCTGCGCATCCCGTCTTATTGCTTCAAGCAATACCTGCTCTGCTTTTTTATATTCTTTCAGTTTTGAATATATAATACCAAGGCTTATACAGGGTTTAGGGTTTTGATTAAACATTAATACCGCTGTTTCAAGTTTTTCTATTGCGCTGTCAAAATCTTTTAAATGAGCAAAATGTATTCCCCAGTTTGTATATGCCAAGAAAGGTATTTCCGTATTATTTGAAACCTTTAAATATTCATTGGTATATTTATCAAATTTAATTATTTTATTATATATCTGCCTGAAAAAATTTTTCATAAATTAAATCCGCAATTTCCCGAAATGCACAGCATCCTCCGTTGTTTTTCGTTATGTATATGTTAGGAAGTTCTTTTACCGTTTTATGCGCATCAGCCACCGTGCAGGGATATAGTACATATTTTAAACATTCCAAATCATTAATATCATCGCCGATATATAGAACATTTCTACTTGTAATATTATATTCGCAAATGAGTTCTTTAAGAATTTTAAATTTATTTCTTACATCCTGATAAGTCTTAATCATTGGAAATTTTGAGGCAATAACATCTATAGCGGCTGATTTTTCACCTGAAATTACGGCAAAATTTATACCTTCTTTAATTATTACCGCTATTGCCATAATATCCATATAATCTATTGTTTTCGAGGTTTTCCCGTCCGAATATACCGTAAGTTTTCTATCCGTAAATATTCCGTCAAAATCACTTACCACTAATTTTATTTTTTCTTCATCCGACATAAATATTCTATAAGCACCTCTTCATACATTCCCGTTTTATTTAACCGTCCAGCTAATTATACCACATTTACATTTTTTAGTTCTTTAAGTTAAGTTACAAAAATAAAAATAAATTACTTGATTATTTATTATTCTTATGGTTTGATAATTGTGAATATTGTAGCCGTCCTCATATCAGGCTTCATATTCGGCGGCTGCAGACAGCTGTAGATACGGCAGAATTGCATTTATTACGGAGAATTTAAAAATGGTTAAAATCAGGCTTAAAAGATTTGGTTATAAAAAGAATCCTTCTTACAGAATAGTAGTCTTGAATTCTACAACAAAAAGGGAAGCTCCGCCTATCCAGCATTTAGGTTTTTATAATCCCAAAACAAAAGAAATGAAGTTGGATAAGCAGTCTGCATTAGACTGGATTAAAAAAGGGGCGCAGCCTACCGGAACTGTCCGATTTTTAATTAATAACTGTAATGAAGACGGTTCTTTAAATTACAGAAAAAAGGAAACTGTTAAACTGTCGAAAAAAGCACAGGCTAAGCTTCAGTTGCAGAAAGATGCTGAAAATTCAGGCAGCGAAGCCTAAAACTTAAAGGTTTTTACAGGGAAAGAGAACACTTATTTACCGCTTCAAAAAAGCGGTTTTTTTTGCAGGAGATTTGAATTATGAAATTTTCCGAGTTATTTATTTTAGCTTTCGCACTTGCTTTGGATGTTCTTATTGTCAGTTTTTCCTACGGATTAATTTTCAACAAAAAAAGATTTTATAATGCCTGCAGACTTGCTTTTACTTTTTGTTTTTTTCAGTTTTTAATGCCGATATCGGGATGGTATTTTACGGAGTTCATATACATCTTTATAAAAAATTATTCTAAATGGATTGTATTTATTATATTTATGCTGCTCGGTATAAAATTTTTTAAAGAAGCATTTGCAAACAAAAAAGAAACCAATATTTGCAATATATCTTTCATCTGCCTGATGTGCCTCGGCATAGCAACAAGCATTGATGCTTTTGGAGCAGGGATTTCGATTAAGTGTCTGGATACTCAGATATTATTTCCTGCGGTTATTATAGGAATAATTACATTTATTCTTTCTTTTGCCGGATTTTATTTGCCATGTTTCTTTAAAAAATTTCCGTCCGAATATTTCGAAATATCCGGAGCATTGCTTTTAATATATCTGGCAGTAAAAAATCTTATATAAAAAGCTCGGAAACAAGAAAAACTGGCGGAATAAACAAGGGAATCCGGAGCATACATTAATTTTTTGTAAAATATTGCTCTTTGAGTTTTATTTATGAAATTGTAATTTATTCCGAAATTAAAAGATTTTGAGAAGCAGGGAAAAAGACCTGCACGATATCCGTAATTTTTTCTGTATTATTTACGGAAAAATCGTTAAGCCGAAAGCGGGCAAGCAGATTTTGGCGGTATAAAAAAATCGAGCTGCAAACAAAATAAACAAAATAAAATATTGGCAAAGAATTATTTCTGTAATAGACTAAAATCATGAAATATATAGAAAATGTAAGAAATTTTTGTATCATTGCACACATTGACCATGGCAAATCTACCATTGCCGACAGACTGCTTGAAAAAACAGGCACTATAGCAGGGCGGGATATGCAGAATCAACTGCTTGATACAATGGATATAGAACGCGAGCGGGGTATTACAATTAAACTTAATGCCGCAAGAATGAACTACAAGGCAAAAAACGGCAGAGAATACGAACTCAATCTTATTGATACCCCGGGTCATGTTGACTTCTGCTACGAGGTGTCCCGTTCTCTTGCCGCCTGCGAGGGCGCTTTATTAATTGTGGATGCATCGCAGGGTGTGGAAGCTCAGACACTTTCAAATGTTTATTTAGCTGCAGAGCAAAATTTGGAAATAATTCCCGTAATTAACAAGATAGATTTGCCCTCTGCCGATGTTGAAAGAGTGAAAGCCGAAATAGAAGAATCACTCGGTATAGATGCTTCAATAGCGATACCCGTAAGTGCAAAAGACGGTACAAATATAGAAGATGTGCTTGAAGCCATAGTGAATTTTATTCCTCCGCCTGCCGATACCTCGGATAAGCCTTTAAGAGCGCTTGTTTTTGACAGCGCTTATGACCAATATTTAGGCACTCTTTGCTTTTTTAAGGTTGCGGACGGGAATATAAAGCTCGGTGATAAGATTAAATTTATGGCATCGGGCAGGGAGTATGAAGTTACAGAACTGGGCTACCTTAATCCGAACAGGGTTCCGGTTAAAGAACTAAAGACGGGCGATGTCGGGTATATGGGCTGTTCTATTAAAGAGGTTGCAAGGTTTGTGGGTGATACGATAACCCACACGGAAAACGGTGCGGATGTACCGCTTGAAGGATATAAAGAAGCGCTTCCGATGGTATTTTCAGGTATATATCCGGTTGATAACGACCAGTATCATGATTTAAAAGAGGCATTAGAGAAGTTAAAACTTAATGATTCGAGTATAACATTTGAACCGGAAACTTCATCCGCTTTAGGTTTTGGTTTCAGATGCGGTTTTTTGGGTATGCTTCACATGGAAATAGCGCAGGAGCGTTTGGAAAGAGAGTATAATTTAACACTTGTAACCACTGCTCCAAGTGTTGTATATAAAGTTCACAAAACAAACGGCGAGGTTGTGGAAATTGATAACCCCGCTAATCTTCCCGATGCCCAATATCGTGATTATATTGAAGAACCCTACGTAGATGCATCGGTTATAACCCCGAAAGAATATGTCGGCCTGTTAATGGAACTGGCGCAGTCTAAACGGGGTATTTTCCGGAATATGACATATTTAGATAAAATAAGGGTGTCACTGCATTATGAAATGCCTTTAAGCGAAGTAATAACCGACTTTTATGACAGATTAAAATCCTGTTCGAAAGGGTATGCGAGCTTAGATTATGAGTTTAGCGGCTATAAGCGCTCGGAGCTTGTAAAGCTGGACATTTTGCTTGCCGATGAAGTTGTGGATGCCTTAAGTGCGATAGTGCATAAGGATAATGCGTTTTATGTCGGTCAAAAACTTACGTCAAAACTGAAGGAAATAATACCTAAACAGTTGTTTGAAGTTGCAATTCAGGCTGCAATCGGCGGCAGAATTATTGCAAGGACAAATATAAAAGCATTAAGAAAAAGCGTTTTGGATAAATGCTACGGCGGAGATATTTCACGTAAACGCAAGCTGCTTGAAAAACAGAAACGGGGTAAAAAGCGTATGAAAGCGGTCGGCAGAGTGGAAGTTCCTCAGGAAGCATTTATGGCTGTTTTAACATTAGAGGGCGAGTAAGGAGGTTTAAGTTGGCACTTGATACGGCACTTGTTATGATTTTAGCGGGCGGAGAAGGAAAAAGACTCTATCCTCTTACTCGTGACAGAGCTAAACCTGCAGTGCCGTTCGGCGGGAGGTATAGAATTATTGATTTTGTTATTAATAATTTTATTAATTCCGGTTTTTATAAACTTAAAATACTTACCCAGTATAAATCAGACTCTTTAAATCAGCATATAGCAAGAAGCTGGCCGGTTTCTTCAATACTGGGGCAGTATATTGATTTGGTTCCTGCGCAAATGAGGACGGACGGACGCTGGTATCAGGGTACTGCCGATGCCGTTTTTCAAAATCTTACACATATTAACGATGAAAGACCAAAGCATGTCTGCGTGTTCGGCGGCGATCACATTTATCGAATGGATGTTTCGCAGATGATGAGATATCATAAAAAGAAAAATGCGGAGCTGACGATTTCAGCTGTTCCGATACCTCTTGAGCAGGCAGGCGAATTTGGCATTATAGAAGTTGATGATGACTGGCGTTTAATCAGTTTTCGGGAAAAACCGAAAACAGCTCCGAAATCAATTCCAAACAGACCCGGTATGTGTCTTGCTTCAATGGGAAACTATATTTTCGAAACAAAAAATCTTGTTGAAGAAGTGCAAAATGATGCAATAAACCCCGATTCCAAACATGATTTCGGCAAAGATATTATACCTAAGATGCTTTCGGAGGGTAAAATTATATATGTTTATGACTTTTCACAGAATGAATATACGGGCATGACAGAATCCGAACGGGGCTACTGGCGGGATGTAGGAAGTATAGACAGCTATTGGCAGGCTAATATGGACCTGTTGGATTTTGAACCGGAATTGAATTTATATTCTGCAGATTGGCCTTTAAGAACCTATAATTATAACTTCCCGCCTGCAAAATTTTTGTGGGAAGAAGTTGAGCGTACCGGCATGGCAACTAATTCAATGGTATCGGAAGGATGTATAATTTCGGGCGGAAGCCTTTCAAGGTGTGTATTATCTCCAAATGTCAGGATAAACAGTTTTTCTACGATTAGTGATTCTATATTAATGGAAAATGTTAATGTCGGAAGAAATTCGGAAATAAGAAAAGCCATAATAGATAAAAATGTAGATATTCCTTCAAATACGAAAATAGGAATAGACAGAAAAGAGGATTTGGCAAGAGGATTTGTAATTTCAACAGGCGGTGTTACTGTAGTTCCAAAGGGGGCAAAATTATGAAAAAGAAATTTTTTTTAGGACTGTTTATAGCTGCAGCGGTAGGTTTGTTTGTGTTTGCGCATTATGAATTAAAAAACAGCGATGATGCGGCGCAGCAGAATATACAGGCTGCTATTGAAATTCCTGCAGAAGGAATAGTTAAATATAACGAGATTACGGATTTTGAAAAACCCGTAGTTATACTGTTTTATGTTGATTGGTGCGGTTATTGCAGAAGATTTATGCCTGAATTCGGTAAAATAGCCAAAAAATTTTCAGATGAATATACTTTTGCGGTCATAAACTGTGATTATCCCGAAAATGCCGATATGATTAAAGAATTTAATATTATGAGTTTTCCTGAATTATTTTTAACGGATAAAAAATTAGAACATTCTTTTTCGCTCAATATGGCAGATATACAGGATTTGGATATTATGAAAAAAGAACTGAATAGCTATTTAAATTTTAGGAACAGAATGCTTAAAAATATGAAATAATACACTATTGACTTATAAATTTTAATGAATATAATAGTCTGTTATGGGACAGTACTAAATCGGACTATTTAATATAGATGTATTCACCGGAGCTAAAAAAACAGGCAGAAACATTATTTCAATATCATAGGGAAATAAACGGATTTTATAACGAATATGCAAAATCGGCAGGGTTTACGCTGGCATCGCTGTCTGTTCTGCAGGTAATTTTGAAAGAAGAAGATTGTACTCAGAAAACAATAGCCAATATAACCTATTTACCAAAGCAAACAGTTAATGCAATAATAAAGAGTTTTAAAGATAAAGGAATAATAGCTCCGCTTATAGAATCGGAGGTTGATAAAAGAAATAAAGTTCTAGCTTTTACAAAAAGGGGCAGGGAATATGCACAAAAAGTTATACAGGGTGCTTCAAAGGCTGAGTACAGGGCATTAGACAAAATAGGCGAAGAAAACAGGGAAGCATTAATAAGAATAATAAAACTGTATAAAGAAAATTTGAAAATTGAAAATAATGATAAATAGAAAAAGAGGAAGATAAATGAGTGATTTGAAAAGCAAAAAAGGAAGATGGATAGCTTTTTTAATTATATTAATAACGGTTCCTATTGCATATCAGCAGATTAGTGCAAAGATAGCTTCGGATATGCAGGCAAAGGCAAGGTTAATACCAAAAACAGTCCAGACATCAAGCCCCGAAGTGCGTGAAATATATTCAAAATCGGAATCGGCAGGAAGAATAGAGGCAAAATATTCCGTAGATGTTGTTGCAAGAATTAACGGATGGCTGCAAAAAAGGTATTTTGATGAAGGGGCTAAGATAAAAAAAGGCCAGACATTATTTTTGATTGAGCCGGATCAATACCGGATTGCCGTTAAAAATGCATCAGCAAGCGTAAGACAAAATCAGGCTTCTTATATTAATGCGGAGCAGGAGCTTGCAAGAGCAAAAGAACTTGTTAAAAAGGATTATGTAAGCAAATCATATTTTGATGAAGCATTAGCAACAAGAGATAGAACAAAAGCAGCATTGGATGCCGCAAAAGCCTCTTTAGCAGATGCTAAATTGAATTTAAGCTATACAAAAATCACTTCTCCGATTGACGGCAAAATAGGTAAAATTATAATAACAGAGGGAAATTTAGTAAATACCCAGTCTGGCGCTTTAGCAAAAATAGTAAGCGTAAAACCTATATATGTTTATTTTAATCTGAAAAGCAGCGAATTTTTAAAGTTTAGAAAAGCGGATTCTTCGGCGGATTTCAGTAATATGAATGTGGAAATCCGGCTTGCGGACGGCAGTACTTATTTAGAAAACGGCAGAATTGAATTTGTAGATAATGAAGTAGATAAAACAACGGGTACAATAAGCCTGAGAGCTACATTTGAAAATGCCGACGAATTATTAATTCCGGGAGATTTTGTAAAGGTTATTGTAACCTCAAAAACTCCGAGAAAAGTTCTGTTAGTTCCTCAATCCGCCGCACTGGATGATGCTAACGGTTATTATGTATGGTCATTAGATTCCGATAATAAAGCGGTAAGAAAAGACATTAAGGTATCTGAAGAAATTGATAAAAAATGGATTGTAGAAGAAGGGCTTAATGAAAATGACATTTATGTATCGAAAGGAACGCAAAGTATTATTATGGCTGGTCAAAAGGTCAATCCGCAGCCTTTAGAAAAAGAAAATAAAACAACCGAAAAAAAATAATTTTATTAGGAAATGGCAGAAAAAATGGAAGATAATAAAAAGAAAAATAACTTATATTTCTTTATAACAAAACCCCGTTTTGCAATGGTTATATCGATATTTATAACTCTATTGGGCTTTGTATCTATGTTTGGATTGCAGCTTGAAAAATATCCGAACATTACCCCTCCGCAGGTTACAGTATCGGCTTCTTATCCGGGTGCAAGTGCTTCTGTTATTGAATCGTCTGTTGCTTCAATTATTGAGTCGCAGGTAAACGGTGTAGAAAATATGTTATATATGTCATCTACCTGCTATGATGAATCATACCAGCTGAATATATACTTTAAAGTAGGAACAAATAAGGATATTAACCTCGTAAATGTTCAAAACAGACTTCAGCAGGTGCAGGCATTGCTTCCCGAAGATGTAAAACGTCTGGGGGTAACTGCAACAAACAGAGTTGCAGGTGCAGGTGCTTGTATTTTAAATCTGGTATCAAATGATGCTTCTTGGAGCCAGCTTGATTTAACGAACTACGGTACCGTTTACATAAGAGATGAAATTAAACGTTTAAAAGGTGTAGGCGAAGTAAATGTATTCGGTTCAGGCGATTACAGTATGAGAATTTGGCTTGACCCGCAGAAAATGGCTAATTTAAATGTATCGGTTTCGGAAGTAAAAGCGGCGGTAAGCACTCAAAATGTTCAGGTTTCATCGGGCGCATTAGGTGCTTTGCCGAGTGATGCCGGTCAAACTTTAAGAATGACGCTGATGACAAAAGGAAGGCTTCTTGAACCGGAAGAATTTGAAGATATTATTGTAAGGTCAAATACGGATGGTTCAAATATCAAGATTAAGGATATTGCAAGAGTCGAACTGGGTGCATATTCATACGATAAATTGGGTCTGGTAGACGGCAAACCGGCTGCTATAATTCAGGTTATACCTCTGCCCGGAGCTAATACGATTGAAATTGTTAATTTGGTTAAGAAAAAATATGAGGAAATAAATAAAACACTGCCTGCATCTTTAGAAATAAAAATGATGCATGATGATTCAACATTTATCAGAGAGTCGATGAAAGAAGTTTTATTCACGATTTTATTAACATCCCTGATAGTTATAATAGTAATATTCGTATTTTTAGGGGATTGGAGGGCAACACTTGTACCTTGTATCACAATACCGGTGTCGCTGATAGGTACATTTGCCGCACTGCCCGTTTTCGGAATGTCGATAAACTTGCTGACATTGTTTGCGATGGTGCTGGCGGTTGCGGTCGTGGTCGATGATGCTATTGTTGTAATAGAAAACGTAAAACGGCATCTTGAGGAAGGGAAGACTCCTGTAGAGGCAACCCAGCTTACCATGCAGGAAGTAGGCGGCGCACTTGTCGCAATGGCAATGGTGCTTATGGCGGTATTTGTTCCGGTATCTTTTGTAGCAGGTCTATCCGGTGTAATGTACAGACAATTTGCCGTCTGCATTGCGGTATCTATAGCATTATCCGCTATATGTGCATTATCATTGTCGCCGGCTATGTGTTCGATAATTTTAAGAGCCGAAGATCCTAACCGCATCCCGAGTAATTTCTTTACCGCTTTTATCAAAAAAGTATTTGTTTCATTTGATAAAAGGTTTGATATAATAACGCAGTATTATTTGGACGCAGTTAAAAAATTCGTTTATAATAAAAAACTGACGGTTATTTTATATATTTCATTCATATTAATAATGGGCTTTTTATTTAAAGTAATACCTACAGGCTTCATTCCAGATGAAGATCAGGCGGTTTTGATGTCGCAGATTGTATTGCCTCCGGGGTCTGCACTAAATAAAACACAGGAAGTTCTTGAAAAATATACGGCAGCCATCGAGGATGTAGAAGGCGTTGTTAAAGAAAGAATAGTTGTATTCGCAGGCATGGGGCCGACTAATCAGGCATTTTGCGTAATTCCTTTAAATGAATGGAATGAAAGAAAGATATATCCCTGGGATTGGATAATAAGAAAAATACAAGGCAGACCCGTAGATTTATCTCATAACGGAATATTAAAGGAAGTAAGACAAAGAGCGGCAGGTATTAATGAGGCTTCAATTGCCGTATTTTCGCCTCCTGCTATTTCCGGTATGAGCATGTTAGGCGGTTTTGAATTTCAGATGCTTTCAAAAGGCGATCATTCCTTGCAGGAAATTGAAAAGTATTCAGGGCAATTAACCGCCGCCGCAAATGCCGATTCGAGGTTATCAAGCGTATATACAACCTATCAGGCAAATGTGCCGCAGTATCGTTTGAATATTGATTATGCAAAAGTTTTAGCGCAAAATGTTGATATACAGGAGTTATATTCAACAATGGCTTCAACTTTAGGCTCATATTACGTAAATGACTTTAATAAATTAGGCCGTGTATTCAAGGTTCAATTGCAGGCAGAGTCTGATTTCAGAAATAAAGCGGACGATCTTTCAAAAATTTATGTAAAAAATATGAAAGGACAAATGGTTCCTTTAATGACTATGATTAACATTGAACAGACTGTCGGTGCGGCTTCGATTACAAGATTTAACCAATACCGTTCGGTACAGTTTTCAGGTCAGCCTGCTGCCGGAAGAAGTTCCGGCGAAGCGATGAAAGCAATGGAAGAAGTCGCTTCAAAAACATTGCCGTCCGATGTTGGTTATGACTGGTCCGGAACATCTTTGCAAGAAAGAGAATCT
This sequence comes from uncultured Muribaculaceae bacterium, assembly GCA_964491345.1. Classification (GTDB taxonomy): domain Bacteria; phylum Cyanobacteriota; class Vampirovibrionia; order Gastranaerophilales; family Gastranaerophilaceae; genus Avigastranaerophilus. The sequence continues at coordinate 72,180 of CAZBFV010000003.1, read as the reverse complement.
TCCGGGCAGACAACAGTTGTAGTTGCATTGGCGTTAATTTTTGTATATCTGTTCTTGGTGGCACTTTATGAAAGCTGGTCAATACCTGTTGCAGTACTTTTAATTGCACCTGTTGCGGCATTAGGCGCATTGGTATTTCAAATGATGCTAGGTCAATCATTTGACTTATATTCGCAGGTCGGAATGATAACTTTGATAGGTGTTGCTGCTAAACAATCCATATTGATTGTAGAGTTTGCAAAAGATTTGCATGAAGGGAAAGGGTTGGGCATTGAAGAAGCTGCAATCGAAGCCGCAAGAATAAGATTTAGAGCTATTATGATGACTGCGTTGGCGTTTGTATTCGGTGTATTGCCTATGGTATTTGCAACAGGTGCGGGCGCTCAATCAAGAATTTCGGTTGGTTCTACTGTCTTCGGAGGTATGACGGCAGCGGCTACAATAGGTACAATATTAACACCCGTATTCTATGTACTTGTTCAATCTTTAGTAGAAAATTTCTCAAAAAAACGGGCTAAACAATAGATAAATTAATATAGAATGAGAAAAATATCAAATTATAACAGACAATATAGAGTGGAAAAAAATGAACGGAAAATTACTTATAGTTTTATTTATGTTAGTTACGCTTCCTGCTTTTGCAGATGATAGTCCATTTAGAGATGAAGTTATAAACGAACTTCCTCCTCAATTACCTGTTCAAAATAACAGTGTTCAAGCAAATAAGCCGAAATTAACTAAAAAATTTCCAAAAGTTTTTCATAAATCTTCTGATGGCAGGATAAAAAAAGCAAAGGAAATTGAGATTGCCGAACCTGAAAAAACAGTCGAATCCGTACAAAACAAAACAAAAAAACAGGCAAAAAAACGGAGAAAAGGTAAGCAGTCCGATGTTAAAAATTCGTCGAACATTAAAGAACTCAATAACATGGTAGATGAAGCGCAAAAAAATTACGGCGAAATTCCTGCCGTTAATAGTCAAAATACTGATAACAGCGTATTAACCGATATTGCATATAAGGGAAGTGTAGATACAACAAGGATTATAGAGGTAAACAACTGTGTAAAAATTGCGCTTGAAAACCATCCATTAATCCGTTACGCAATGAGTAATGCTGAAATATACAAAAGCAAAATAGCGCAGGCATGGTCAAATTATTTTCCGACATTTTCTGCAGGAATAAGCTATTCGAGAAACAATATGCAGATGTCTAATTTTGTGTTTCCTATTCAGGAATATGATATGTTCTATGTGCCGAATGCATCCGGAAATCTGCTTTTGTTTGATTTTGGAAAAACAAAAACACAGGCTGATATTGCAAAACGGAGTTATGAAGCGGCAAAATACAGTTTGCAAAACAGCATAAATAATGTTGTATATTCCGTAAAACAGTCATATTATAATTTATTATTTGCACAGCAGCAGGTTAAAGTATATGAAGATACGGTAAATGATTATAAACTTCACTTAGAACAGGCAAAAGCATACTATAATATAGGAACTAAGCCGAAAATTGACGTATTAACGGCAGAATACAATTTAGGCAACGCAAAATTAAATTTAATACAGGCAAAAAATACGCTAAAAACTGCTTATATTCAATTGAGTAACTCAATGGGAATGCCTGAATATAAAGATTATGAAGTAACAGACAACTTAACTCATAAAGTATATGATATAGATATAGAACAGGCTGTAAAAACAGCATTTGAAACAAGCCCCGAACTGTTGGCGGCTAAGAAAAAGGCTGATGCCTCAGAATTATTGGTCCGTTCGTCAAAACGTGCTTTTACACCGGATATATCAGGATTTGCCGGATATACAAGAGGCGGAAAAAAAGTTGATACTGATTACGGGTATCAGTTTGGCGCTCAATTAAATTATTCAACAGTAAACTTAATGTTATTAAAAAAACAGGTTGATGAAGCTAAAGCAGCTTATAAAAGAGATTTAGCCGATTATGAAAATATAAAGCAGAATATTTATTATCAGGTCAAAGAAGCATATATAAACCTTGTAAACGCTCAGGAAAGCATAGGAGTTGCTAAACTCTCGATGGATAGGGCAAAAGAACAATATGAACAGGCATCAGGCAGATATAAAGTAGGCTTAGGCGAAGCAATCGAGCTTAAAGATGCCGAAACTACCTATAGAAATTCACAATTAAATTATTATAATACGCTTTTAAACTATCATGTATCGGCTGCAAATCTTGAAAAAATAATGGGCATTCCGCTTGAAGCCTCCGATGTTGATTTATTATAGCCTGAAACTTACGGAGCCAGTATTGTAACAACGCTGCGCCCATCCATAGAAGGCTTTTTTTCAATAGTCATCTTTTCATTAGCTAAATCATTTAAAAACCTTTCGGCTAAATCATAAGCCAAACGGCTGTGCTGAATTTCACGCCCTCTGAGCATAACAACTAATTTAACTTTATTCCCGCTTGAAATAAATCTTTTAATAGCATTAACTTTAACATTATAATCGTGAACATCAATTTTATAGCGGACTTTAATTTCTTTTATATCAACCGTATGCTGTTTTTTCTTGGACTCTTTAGCCCGCTTTTCAATTTCATACTTGTATTTTCCATAATCTAAAATTTTTGCTACAGGAGGCTCCTGATTAGGAGAAACCACAATTAAATCCAACCCTCTGTCTTCTGCCATTAACAGTGCTTTTGATGTTGCAACAACACCATGATTATGACCCTCATCATCAATTAATCTTACTTCTTTAGCTTTGATATTTTCGTTTAATAATGAATTGAGCTGGTTATTATCTTTACTAATTGTTCTATCCTCCTTTAATACTAACGAATTTATTGTATCAGACATTATAAAACTTTGCAAATAGTATTATTTAACAAAGAGCATGGCAAAGATTTTAAAAATTAATAAAACTTAACATTATATTTTTATATACAGTATTGATTTTAGATTATGTTTTATATAGTATAGATATGTAACCGTAGACAGCCGGGGAAATCGCATTTTGAAAACAAGCATAGCAGTGGCGGAGTCAGCAGAAGGATATAAGTCCAAGCAGACAGAGCGTGAGATTAAAACGCAGGGGCGGAGTCAGCAGAAGGATGTGAGTCCAAGCAGGCAGAGCGTGAGATTAAAACGCAGTGGCGGAGTCAGCAGAAGGAT
>CAZBFV010000003.1:0-68924 GCA_964491345.1 uncultured Muribaculaceae bacterium | reverse complement strand
CAGTGGCGGAGTCAGCAGAAGGATATAAGTCCAGGCAGGCAGAGCGTGAGATTAAAACGCAGTGCGGAGTCAGCAGAAGGATATAAGTCCAGGCAGGCAGGGCGTGAGATTAAAACGCAGTGGCGGAGTCAGCAGAAGGATATAAGTCCAGGCAGGCAGGGCGTGAGATTAAAACGCAGTGGCGGAGTCAGCAGAAGGATATAAGTCCAGGCAGGCAGAGCGTGAGATTAAGGCGCAGGGGCGGAGTCAGCAGAAGGATGTGAGTCCAAGCAGGCAGAGCGTGAGATTAAAACGCAGTGCAGGGCAGTTTCCGCAGAATATAATATAAATGCAGATTTCTTAATAAAGCAACCCGACCGAGGAAAACAAAAATAAGTCAATTTTAGGATTGGTATATAATTTGTTGAAAAAAAATTTACGGTTAAACGTAAGTTTTTTTATGTTAAAAACAGGTCGATATAATTAAAAAAAGGAGCTAAAAATGACAACAAAAGCCTTTAAACAAGATAAAATTGAAACTATGAAAGAAAATTTTGCTAAGGCTAAAGTTGCTGTAGTTACTGAATATATTGGAATGAGCGTAGAAGAAATAACAAAACTGCGCCGTAATCTTCAAAAGGAAAACAGCGACTATATGGTAACAAAGAATACTTTAGCAAAAGTGGCTTCAAAAGGTACTCAATTTGAAATACTTGATGATGTTTTAAAAGGACCGGTTGCTATTGCGTTTGGATTTAACGACGAAGTTGCGCCTGCGAAAATTGTAGCTAAATTTATAAAAGATACAAAAAAAGGTGAAATAATAGGCGCCGCATTGGACGGCAAATTTTTAAACGCAAAAGAAACAGAAGTTCTTGCAAGTCTTCCGTCAAAAGAAGAACTTTATGCAAAAATGCTGGGCAGCATAAACTCGCCTGCTTCAGGTATAGTTGGTGCTGTCAGCGCCGTAATGAGCAGTTTAGTTCGTGCGGTGGATCAAGTTGCAAAGAAAAAATCAGCTTAAAAGTGATAAGTAGAAGAAAGTAAATAAAAGGAGAAGTAAAATGAGCGTAGAAACAATATTAGAAGAAATTGGAAAATTAACATTAATTGAAGCATCTGAATTAGTAAAAGCTATGGAAGAAAAATTCGGTGTTTCGGCTGCTGCGCCGGTTGCAGCTGCTGCGGCGGCTGCTGCGCCTGCTGAAGCTGTACATGAAGAAGTTTCCGAAGTTAATGTTATCTTAGCTTCTGCCGGTGCTAACAAAATAGCAGTGTTAAAAGAAGTCAGAACTATTACGGGTCTTGGTTTAAAAGAGGCTAAAGATTTGGTTGACGGTGCGCCTAAAGCAGTAAAAGAAGGTGTTAAGAAAGAAGAAGCCGAAGCTATTAAGAAACAACTTGAAGCTGCAGGTGCTACAGTTGAAATAAAATAGTTTTTTTATTCGGTTATTGAAAAAAAGGAGCTTAATATAAGCTCCTTTTTTATGTGAGTCCTTCAGGCTTAGTTCTTTTTTTGTCCATAAATCAGCCAGTTCTGTAATATAAAAAAATGGTTTTATGTTAAATACTTATTTAGTACTAAGTAGTTATGGAGATAAAAAATGAATAAATTCTGTCTTTTGTTATTATCGTTTATTTGCATGGGTGCATTAAGCTGTTATGCAGACAGCCCATGCGACAGTGAAGCAAATATGCCGAAAAAATTGCCATGCGCTTCTTCTGCCGGCAAATCCGTTCAAAATTACGGTTATGATAATAACAAAACAGGCTCTAAATGTAATAAACAGTTCAACGGCAGGTACAATAATAAATCCGTCAATAACCCTTGCGATAAAAGCTGTAATAATAATTTCGGCTCTGAATGCTTTTTATGTACAAACAAAAATACGGATGAATTGTTTAAATGTATGAACTTAAGCGAAACCCAGTTATGTACGGCGATGAAAATTCAAGATAAATATGAAATTGAAGTTTTAAGTTTAAATGAAAAAATACAATGTGAAGAACAAAAAATTTCCTCTTTAAAGAAAAACTGCGCTAAAAATCGTGAAATAAGAAATGTAAACAGGACAATAAGGGATTTAAAGAAAAAGAGAAAAGAAATTTGTAAATGTTATGAAAAGCAGTTTGAAGCCTTACTTTCCGATTCGCAGAAGAAAGCATATAAAAAGGCTAAAAAGAAGTAAGAGAAAAGAGAGCCGGTTGACTCTCTTTTTTGTTGGAGTTTTAATAGCTTTAAGCTGTATGGAATATGAACTTATAAAACTTAATACTGCAAGAAACTGCCTGAAATATATCATAAGAGCATTTCAAATAAAAGAGTTATATATACCTTATTATTTGTGTCCGGTTATAAAAAATTCGGCGGTAAAGGAAGGATGCAGAGTTAAATTTTATCATATAGATATTAACTTCAGACCGTTAATTGAATTTCCGGCTGATTCATATATTTTGTATCCCGATTATTTTGGAGTATGCACCGATATAGTCAGCGGGCTTGAAAAAAAGTATAAAAATTTAATTGTTGATAATTCGCACGCATTTTATTCAAAGCCTAAAGGCATTGCGTGTTTTAATTCTTTGCGCAAATTTTTTCCGGAATTAAGAAACGGTGCTTTTTTATATACTTTAAAAAGTATTGATTCAGATATTCAAAAAGACGGATATTTTTATGAACAAAAAGAATTAACGTTTGAAGGAATATGCAGAAATGAGCAAATGCTTGATAAAGAGGATGTAAAATATATGTCTGATTATACTTATAATTATTTTTTAAGCCTCGACTTATCTGAACAAAAACAAAAAAGGATTGAAACTTTTAATTTTTATCATAATAAATTATCAGGTAGAAACAGGCTTAAATTTTGTTTAAAAGATAATTCCGTTCCGTTTAAATACCCGTATCTGGCAGAAAATGAAGATATTGCACAAGTGTTTGCCTCCGAATGCGGAAAAAGAAATGTTGCTGTATACAGATACTGGAATAATTTTCCCGGCAGTTATCCTGAAAAAACCTTTTATAAATGCCTGCTTGCAATCAGCCTTGAAGGGTAAATTCATTAAAAATATGATTTTTATTATTAAACTTTAAATTTGAGAATAAATCAAAATCATCGGCAAATTTATTTTCATCTTTTAAATTATTAATAGTCATGGCGGCTGCAATTTTTTCAGAGAGTTTCTGCTGTTTTGTAAGTTTAGCTTCTAGAATGGCAGCGGGTATAAAAGTTGCAACAGCGCCGAGCCCCTTTAATAAACCTGCGGATTTGTTATCAGGATTTTTAAGAAGCATACCTGCAAGTTTTGAGCCTAAAAGACCGCCCAGTGCGGTTGATATAATATCAACAGGACCTAAAATTGTTTCGGAAAGAGATTTTATACCGACTGATTGGTTATAAATATTTTCTCTATGCTCATTTAAAACCATAGATGTATTTTTTTGCATAGTTTTTGCATTATTCATCTGAACGGGAGTATATTCGAGTGATTTTTTAGCTTCAAGTTTTGTTCTTATTTCAGGAAGTTCGGTCTGTGCAAATTTATCGTAATCTTTCATATCTTTAAGAGTTGATTTAACAAATTCAAACGGGGTTTGGATTGATGTTTCATCAACAATATTATATTGAGAAGGATTTTCGATGAAGTTTTTTAAATTTTTGTATTTAGCAGCCAGTATTGCCTTATTTTCAATATCCGATATATTTTTATTCATTAATAAATAAGTTATTAGAGGTGCGCCTAATTTAACAATTATCTGAAGCGGTTTATTTTTAATATGCAGAACATCAACCAATTTATCGGTGATAAGATATTCCAGAAATCCGCCCGTAAATAACGAGGAATACGTAATATTTGAAATTGTTTCTATTTTTCTTAATTTTTCTAAGGAATTGAACTCAACGTTTTTAAGCATATTTTCAAAAAGCTGTTGATTTTCTTTGGCTTCCTGATTTTGAGTATCAAAGTATTTTTTAGAGCCGTTTTGTTCAAGCGATTTTAAATATTCGTTTTTCTGTTCAATATATTGTTTGTAATTTTTATTATACTCTTTAACTGAATCAAAAGAAGATTTAATATTTGTTTTATCTTTGATTTTATCCGCAAGCGAAGACTGCTTAAAAGAATTTTCTGACGCTTTTTTTATCTGCTCGTCTTGTTCCGTTGTAGGAATTGCAAATATTTTTGGGTCGTTAATGATATTTTGAGAAGCATCAAAACTTGATTTTCTTATTAATCCAAGCTGGGACTGCATAGATTTTTTTATTCCGTAAGCATAGATTATTCCGCTTAAAATAACAGCGGGAACGGTAAGTATTTTGGATAATTTTATCTTTCTGCCGAACATACTCACAGAATAATTACTGTATGATGTAAGTTTTTTTGCCGGACCGTTTAAAATGTTATTTGAAGAATGCTTGTTAAAAAAAGGAATCAATTTTGTAACTGCAACAGGCAGAGATGATAATGCCGCAGCTGCAGATAAAAGCTCTATGTTAAATGTCTGATAAAATGTTTCGGCATCTTCCGCTTTTTCATGTTCATAGTAATCTGCAACTAAAAGAGGTTCAGCTATGACTTTGGCTTTTTGTTTTAAAATATCTGCATCAGAATGTTTAAGAACAGTTTCACACTTTTTTTGATTAACTTTCAGTTCTTTTTCACTGGTCAGTTTATTATAGTCATCTATATGATTTTTGTATGATGTATAGAAAGAAAAAATATTATTCATTGAACATATAATGCCTTCCTCCCCCTCCCCTACATTAAATTTAAAGTAAAAGATATATAAAATTGACAATAAAAATACATTTATTTATATAATTTTACAAAACTTGTGTAAGATATGATATGTTTTTAGTAGAATAATATAGATTAGAAAGAGGGATTTTTAATGTCTTTAAATTCATTTTTAGGTATAGATGTGGGGTCTGTTACAACAAAAGCCGCCGTTGTTGATGAAAACGGCAGGTTTATTGACGGATTTATGACAAGAACATCAGGAAAACCGGTAGCAGCTGTTCAAACTTCATTAAAAAATCTTATGAAACAGTCAAAACAGGAATATAATATATTAGGTGCGGGTACAACAGGCTCGGGGCGCAATCTCGCAGGTGCGCTTATCGGCGCTGATATTATAAAAAACGAAATAACGGCGCATGCTGTTGCAGCAAGCACTTATGTTCCGGGAGTGCAGACAATTCTTGAAATCGGCGGTCAGGACAGCAAAATTATTATTCTGCGGGATGGTATTGTTACTGATTTTGCAATGAATACGGTATGTGCGGCAGGTACGGGAAGTTTTTTGGACCAGCAGGCTTCAAGATTAAATGTTCCTATAGAAAAGTTCGGCGATATTGCTCTCAAATCGGCATCTCCTGCCAGAATTGCCGGACGATGCGGTGTTTTTGCGGAAAGTGATTTAATTCATAAACAGCAGTTGGGCTATCCGGTGGAAGATTTATTATACGGGCTGTGTCAGGCGCTTGTACGAAATTATTTAAGTAATCTTGCTTTAGGTAAAGACTTATTGCCGATTGTTGCATTTCAAGGCGGAGTAGCCACTAATTCCGGAATGGTCAAGGCTTTTGAAGATGCTTTAAATACTAAAGTTGTTGTGCCTGATAATCATCAGACAATGGGAGCAATAGGCGCCGCTCTTTTAGCAATGGAAAATTATCAGTTTAATGAAACAAAAACCAAATTTAAAGGGTTTGAAGTGGGAGAGATGTCGTTTAATTCATACACTAACCAGTGCAGCGGCTGTTCTAATAACTGCGAAATTATTACAATTGTTGAAGGAGAAATAACCGCCCATGAACTGAACAATAAAACGGATAAGATTATTGCACGCTGGGGCGGTACATGCGGAAGGTGGGATATCGGTTAAAATTAAATATTTTATTTTAATATTTTTGCTTTGCCGGCGGAAATATTTTTAATAAAATTACCCTCTTATATGATTTTTTTTTATATATTTTGACGTAAAATATTGTTAATACCGGCAGGATAAGATAATGGCAGAGTTAAAGAATAAAGACGAACAATACAGTATTTTTTTAAGATATAAAAAATCCAAAAATAAAAAAAATAATATTGATGATAATAATAAAAAAGATAATAATAAAAAAGGCAGTGTGCTAATCTTTTTTAAACTGGTTTTATTATCGGCATTTATGGTTTTATTAACGCTTTTAACTATGCATGTAATAAATAATTATGACAGTATTTTATTAAAAATCGATGAATTTACCGGCGGAAAATTTGCATTGGGGCATGATGACAAACTTGATTTATCTCATTCTAAATTCAGTTTTAGAATGCTGAGCAGATATCAAAACATCCTGCTTCTGGGGGTAGATTCAAACGGACCCGATACACTGCCGTTTTCAGGCGTACGCTCCGATACTATGATTGTATTAAGTGTTGATTTATACGGAAAAAATGTTAATGCTGTTTCAATTCCGCGTGACAGCAAGGTATATTTAGCTGATGCTCAGGGCATTAATAAGATTAATGCGGCTTATGCTTTAGGCGGTATTGAATTAACAAAAAAAACTATTGAGGAAACTTTCGGGATTAAAATCCATAATTATATAGTTGTTAATGCGGAGGGTGTGCGTAAAATTGTTGATGTTATAGGAGGTGTTCCCGTTCATATTGACCAAAGCATGCATTATCACGATCGCACTGCTAAATTGAATGTTGATTTTGATAAAGGAGATTATGTTCTAAACGGCAAACAGGCTGAAGAATATCTAAGGTTCAGAAAAGATATGCATGGCGATATAGGACGTGTACACAGACAGCAAAAATTTATAAAAGCGCTTTTAGAGCAGTTAAAATCACCCGAAACTTTGAAAAAAATTCCCGAAACTTTGAAAATAGCTGGTCTTTATACAAGGTCTGATTTAAACTTATATCAATTATCGCAATATGCTTCAATTGCACGTGAGCTTGACTTAAATAAAGTAGAATTTATGCTTCTTCCGGGAGCGCCTAACAAAAAAGGGAATATAAGCTATTGGATTTTAGATCCCGACAAAACACAGCAGGTTATAAACAGGCTTATATACAGAAAAAGAGATGTTTCTGCAGAAAATGATATAACCGTGGGGCTTTTGTATTCTAAACCTAAAGAAATAGAAGCAAATATCATACATGAAGAATTAAAAGAAGCAGGTTATGATGTAAACTGCACGGTTCATTCGGATAAAATTACCGATACGCAGATTATAGGTTATAATTCTCAAATATCATCGGATACCATAAGGACAATACAGGAAAAAGTACCTCAAATTGCGGATTTTGAATATATCCATTCTCCCGTGAGAAATTTCTGCGATTCAAGCGATATTGTTATTACCTTAAATAATAGCGAGAATTTAATATAAATTTTGCAACAATAATTTTGTTGTATAATCTTATTACATTTAAATATTAAATTTATTGACAGGGAATATAAGATGGAAGTTTTAAAAATTGCTGTTCCGAATAAAGGAAGATTATCCGAAAAAATATATGATTTATTAAATTCTGCAGGCATGGTATTTCCGTCTAAAGATGAAAGGACATTGCAGGTTACTTCAAAAGATAACAGATATTCGGTAATTTTTGTAAGAACTCAGGATATACCGATGTTTGTTGAAAACGGGATTGCAGATATAGGTTTTACCGGGTTTGATATATTGGCCGAATTAAAATCAAATGTTGATAAAATAATGGATTTGGATTTCGGTTATTGCGAGATGGTTGTTGCGGTTAAAGAAGAAGACAGTTATCGAAAACCGGATGATTTGCCGAAAAATCTTAAAGTAGCAACATCTTTTCCTAACATAGCAAGAGAATATTTTGAAAAATTGGGTAAGACTCCTAAAATAATAGAGGTTTCAGGTGCTACGGAAATTACTCCGAGGCTGGGGCTTTCTGATGTTATTGTTGATATAACTTCGTCGGGCCTGACTTTAAAATCTAATAAATTAAGAATAATAGATAAAATACTGGAATCTTCTGCGGTTGTAATATCAAATAAAAATTTAGACAGCGGAAAAAAGGAAAAAATACAGGCGGTATTAAGAGCAGTAAAATCCGTAACAGATGCAGGACAAAAGAAATATTTGATGGCGCATGTGCCGAAAAATGCATTGGAGGATATAAAAAGTTTTTTGCCCGGGTTATCATCGCCTACAATAATGACTCTTGCCGGCGATGAAAAAAATGTGGTAATGCATGTTGTTGTTGATGCCGATAAAGTTTTTGACAGTATAGACAAATTGAAAAAACTGGGCGGGCAGGGTATTTTGATAATGACTGTAGATCAGATGGTGAGATAATGAATTATCCTAATTTGGAAAGATTAATTGAAATAATTGAAATATTAAGAAGCGAAAACGGCTGTGCGTGGGACAGGGAGCAGACCCATTCTTCGCTCAAAAGCAATATGATTGAAGAAGCCTATGAAGCAGTTGATGCCATTGATGATAATGATTATCCGCATATTAAGGAAGAATTGGGCGATGTTCTGCTTCAGGTTGTGCTTCATGCTCAAATAGCCAAAGAAGCTGAAGTGTTTGATATAGAAGATGTCGCAAAAGGCATTTCAGAAAAACTCATCCGAAGGCATCCTCATGTTTTCGGCGATACAAAAGTAAATTCCACGCAGGATATATTAAATAATTGGGATAAAATAAAAAAAGAAGAAAAAAAACATCGAAAATCAGTCATGGATGGTGTTTCAAAATCTCAATCCGCACTTATGAGCGCTCAGAAAATCAGTAAAAAAGCCGTTAAAGCCGGCTTTGAATGGTCTGATGAAAGTTCTCTGTACGAGTGTATTAATTCCGAATTTCAAGAATTTAAATCAGCTGAAACTCAGCAGGAAAAAGAAGAAGAATTTGGCGATATTCTGTTTGCGGTTGTGAATCTTGCGAGATGGAATAAAATTGATGCGGAACAGGCTTTATTAAAGGCTAATAAAAAATTCATGAACCGTTTTAAAATAATGGAAGCAAATGCAAAAAAAGATTTAAACCTGCTTTCGCCTGAAGAATGGGATGGACTCTGGCGTCAGGCTAAAAAAGAGCTTGAAGAAAAAGATAAAAAACAAAACTTTAATTTTAATATGGAATTTTAGTGCATGGCAGGCGTCCTCAAGCAGATGGAAAAATCGGCGGAAAATAAGGTCAAAATATTTTCCTTGTATAATCGATTAAAAAAATTTTTATTGAAGCGCAATATAAAAGTCCGTGATTTCTGCGGTATAAATAAGCGGGAGCTTGGATAAAAGCCGGCTTAAATACTGATTGTAACTCTTGAGCCTTCCTTATGATAGTTCCCTCCACCGCATACAGTTTCTATAACTCTTAACAGAAACTCACGGGGGGCTTCCATCTGATTTATATAAAATTCCTGATTTCCAAGATGCCTTATTTTTATAATTGCTTTGCCGTTTTTATCGGCGGGAACATATAAAGAAGCCACTTCCAAATCCAGAAGTTTTTGTTCTGTTTCTTCATTATAGCCTTGTTCCAGCTCGGGTATCATGCCTTTTATTGCAATAATCCGTCCTGTAAATAAGGGGTCGTTTTTCTCTCTGTGAAGCGCTTTTGGTTTATCTTTTGTATTAAACAGAAAACTTATTGAATGCCATAAAATGTTAATAAGCGCAGTATGCATTTGTCTGTCATGCTCATAATAAATATTTTCGGCAGGAATACCCCGCATGCTGAATGATTTTTTTAAATAATCAGCCGTCAAAGCCATATTTTCAACCATTTTATCAAAAAGAACAAGGGTATTTGCGCTTGACTGCTGATACTCCAAAAACTGTTTATACATATGCCCTGATACAAGCCCCATTCTTTCCTGAATTACCGAAGACTTGCGCATTGTTGTTTCCAAGTTATCAAAATTATCGTTCAAAACAATTCCTCTGCTTTTAATGATATTGTAATTGAAAATAAGTTTTATAATAACATTCTATCTTTTTTTTTTACAAAAACTAATATATAATTTACATTATTTAAAATTTATTTTTTGATTTTTTCCGCTGAATAAAATATAATTATGGGCATGAATATAGTAATTGTCGGTTACGGCGCCATGTTTCAAGCGCTTGCAGAAGCGGTTTTGGCTTCAAAACATAATTTATCAGGTGTTTTAAGGCATGATAATGTTTTGTTCCATCCGTTTATAAAGTACTTCCGTGATAAATTCCGTCCGTCAAATGATTATAACTTTATTTTAAGAAATAACTTGGCGGATATAAAAGCTGAAAGCGTTAATTCCGATGAATTTAGAAATTTTTTAAAGACAAATAATGTTGATGTAGTAATAACAGGGTCTTGGAGCGAAAAGTTTTCAGTCCAAACAATAAATACGCCGAAAATTGCCTGTATTAATGTTCATCCTTCGCTTCTGCCCGAATATAGAGGTCCGAACCCTTATATGATGACAATATTAAACGGCGAATCATTAACGGGGGTTACATTTCATTTGATGGATGCCGATTATGATACGGGTGCTATACTGCACCAGAAAGAGGTTGATATATTACCTGATGATACGGGTGCAGATTTAAAATTACGCTGCTGCATTACTGCTCAAAAGGAACTTAAATTTCTGCTTGATAATTTTGATATAAAAATCAAATCGCCTAAGCGTCAAAATGAACATTTGGCATCATATTATCCGCATATTAATTTATCAGAGTCAATCCTTGACTTCGAAAAAGAAACATCAAATCAGTTAGACAGAAGAATCAGAGCATTGACTCCCTGGCTGAAATGCTGTATCTGTTATGAAAATGAATTTTTTACATTTAAAGATTATAAAATATATCCTGAAATTTCGGATAAAAAACCTTCCGTTATAGTTAAAAAGACCGGCAATTCCATTTTTATAGCATGTAAAGACGGGCATGTCATGGGTTTTAATGGCTTAGAATTGAAAAGACCCGTTTTAAAATATTTTACCGAATTATATCTGAAAAATATTGTAAAAACCGGAAACCGGATATCTTAAACGTGTTCAATCTGTTGTTTATTTTCGCATGGTCTGATTATATGGATATTGCGGGCTTCGGTAAGCATTTGTCTTGCCTCTGCAAGTTTTTCTTTGTTTTGTTTAGATACAAATCCTGATGCAATAAGCCTGTCAACAAAATTATTGTTGAGTTTTACAGCTTTTGCAAGCACTCCTAATTCATCCAGAACATCTTTTATTTCCGCAAAATCATAAGCGTATGATTGTTTTGACTGATAAATAAGAGTTTCACCGCTCTGAGAATGAATACTCCGTCCGCCTTTTTCAAAATACAGCCTGAAAACCGATTTTAAATCCTGCATCTCTGACTGCATAATTTGTACAGTCTGCTGGATACGCAGATATCTTTCAAAAAGATAATCAATATTATCAAATTGCTGAATCTGCCAGGCATATTTTTTTTCATAAAGTTTTTTTAAGGCGGGATAAGCAAGAGCTAAGCCCTCTGCATCTGCCATTGCCCTGTGTCTTGTGGAATATTCAACATTAAATTTGTTCATAAGACTTTCAAGCCCGCAAGATTCAATCTCCGGATAAACCTCTTTAAACATCATTTGCGAATCTATTCTGGGGTTTGTAAGAGGTTTTCCGGTCTGCCTTATACTCGCTTCGTTTATAAATGAGTAATCAAAAATGACATTATGGGCTACAATAGGATATTCGTCTATGAAATCAAGAATTTCAGGCATGATTTCAGCTTCCGCCGGAGCATCTTTAACATCATCTTCCGTAATGCCATGAACAGCTATGCTTGATTTTCTAATATGCTGTCCGGGATTGATTAAAGTTTCAAATCTGTCCGTAATTTTGCCGTTTTCAAGCCTTATTCCGGCGAATTCAACCATACGCTCTTTTGTATAATCCAATCCGGTTGTTTCGACATCCAAAACGATTTCAATACACTTTTTTCTCGGCACAAAAATCCCCCTGTCCAATTATAATAATAACATAAACATTCAAGACAAGCAAAAAATAAGAAATTATTTAAAATTATACAATTAAGTAGTAGAAAAATTAATATATCAGTAGTAACATATATTATAAAGGATAATATGGATTATTGATATGGGAAGAATAGTTATAGACAGAGACAGATGCAAGGCATGTTACTTATGTGTTGATGCTTGTCCGAACAAAGTTATAGAACCGGATGAAACAGTTAATGCACTCGGGTATTACCCTATAAAAGTAAATGCCGGAAAAAAGTGTATAGGATGTGCTGTTTGTGCAAGAGTTTGTCCTGACATTGCAATTGAAAAGGTGTACAGATGAAAAAACAAAAAGAACTTTTAAAGGGTAATTATGCCATTGCGCAGGCTGCGGTAGAAGCAGGATGCCAAAGCTATTTCGGATATCCTATTACGCCCCAAAGTGAGATAGGGGAATATTTAAGTACCAAAATGCCGGAATTAGGACGGGCTTATGTTGCTGCCGAAAGTGAAGTTGCCGCCATAAATATGGTGCTTGGAGCAGGCTCAACCGGCGCTAAGGCAATGACATCATCTTCATCCTGCGCAGTTGCTCTTATGCAGGAAGGTTTATCTTTTATTGCCGGGGATGAGATACCTTGCGTGCTTGTCAGTGTTATGAGAGCAGGTCCGGGGCTGGGTTATATATATTCGTCGCAGGGGGATTATTATCAGGCAACAAAAGGCGGAGGCAACGGAGATTATAAACTTGTTACTTATGCCC
Organism: uncultured Muribaculaceae bacterium; assembly: GCA_964491345.1. Lineage (GTDB taxonomy): Bacteria > Cyanobacteriota > Vampirovibrionia > Gastranaerophilales > Gastranaerophilaceae > Avigastranaerophilus. Next base: position 56,210 of record CAZBFV010000003.1, on the reverse strand, counting down.
CTGCAAGTGTTCAGGAATGCGTGGATTTAACTTATAAATCTTTTTATGTTTCTCAAAAATACAGAACGCCTGTGTGTCTTTTAGCCGACGGCATGCTCGGGCAGATGATGGAGCCGGCTGTTATAGGCGGCTATCCTTATCCGGAAGTAGACCAGTCCGATTGGGCTATAACAGGTGCAAAAGGACGAAGCCCCCGTCATATAGCTTCTATTGAAAGAGATCAGCAGACACTTAAAGCTCGTGTTGAAAAAATTTTTGAAAAATATAATCGTATTTTGGAAAATGAAAATATTTTTGAAAAATATGAAACGGAAGGCGCTAAACTTGTTGTAACAGCATTCGGATCTATAGCAAGAATTGCAAAGGCAGCCGTAAAAAAAGCAAGAAAAAACGGCTTAAAAGTCGGTTTATTCAGACCAGTAATGCTTAATCCGTTCCCCGAAAAAATACTTGCGGAAATAGCTCAAAAAGTTGACGGAATTCTTGATATTGAATTAAACTGCGGTCAGATGCTTAATGATATAAAAGCGAGTATAGCAAGCGCTGCAACTATTCCTATAGTGTTTTACGGCCGTCCGGCAGGTGTCATGATGACAGTTGAAGAAATTTATAAGCAGATTGAATCTGCATATAGAAAGTTGGTTGAAAATAAATATGGAACAGCTTGTATATAAAAAACCCGAAGCAATAAGAGATGATTTCAGAATAACATTCTGCTCCGGATGCGACCATGGTGTTGCGGTTAAGCTCATTGCGGAGGTTATTGACGAATTAGGAGTCCGTGAAAATACAATTGGTATTGCTTCCGTAGGATGCAGTGTATTTTCTTATGATTTTTTCAATTTTGATATTGTAGAAGCTGCGCATGGACGCTCGCTGGCCGTTGCTACCGGCGTTAAGCGTACAAGACCGGATAAAGTTGTATTTACTTATCAAGGGGATGGCGATTTAGCTTCAATTGGTCTTGCAGAAACAATTCACGCAATGGCAAGAGGTGAAAAAGTTACCGCTGTTTGTATTAATAATACCACATACGGCATGACAGGAGGGCAAGCAGGACCTACAACTCTGCTCGGGCAGATAACCACAACAACCACAAAAGGGCGCAGGGCTGAACTTTCCGGTTATCCGCTTAAAATTGCCGAAATATTAAAAGAAGTTGACGGCACGGCTTTTGTTTCCAGAGTTACTTTAGATAATCCGCAGGCAATTATGAATGCGAAAAACTGTATTAAAAAGGCTTTTGAAGCACAGTTAAAAGGACTGGGGACAGGCTTTGTAGAAATTCTTTCTACTTGTCCTACCAATTGGAAAATGACTCCGCAGGAATCTCATATACGTGTCCGCAGCGAAATGTCTGAAGTATTTAAACCCGGTATTTTTAAAGATAAAGTTAGCGAGGCTGTATAATAATGAATTCTAATGTTTTAATTGCAGGTTTTGGAGGTCAGGGTGTTTTATTTATAGGGCAGCTGCTTGCAAATGCCTGTATGCTTGAAGGCTTAAATGTTACATGGTCGCCTGCTTACGGCGCCGAAATGCGCGGAGGCACCGTTAATTGTACTGTATGTATGTCTGATGATGAAGTAGCATGTGCTTATGTGGATAAACCTGATAATGCTATCACTTTAAATGAACCTTCTTTTAAAAAATTTGAAAGCATGATTAAGCCGGGAGGAATTATAATAGTTAATTCTTCTTTGATTAAAGCAGAACCGAAAAGAAACGATATAACTTATAAATTTGTTCCAATGACTGATATCGCTCATAGAAACGGGCATGAAAAAATGGCTAATATAGTGGCTTTAGGTGCTTTTTTGAGTGCTTTTCCGGTTGTAACAAAAAATGCCATTATTGAAACAATGAAGAATAAACTGACGGGCAAGAAGGCTTCTATGCTTGACAGTAATATACTGGCGCTTGAAGAAGGTTTTATGGAAAATTTAAGATAAGGGTTTTTGTATATTTAATAAACAGCAGTGTTCCGATTATTAAATATGAAACTATGGAAATTAACATCATGCCTGCGGACATATCTTTTACCGTTTCAGCAGGTTTAGAGTTATAATCTTTATCTGCAGAATCATCCAATGCAAGCTCAATAACCGAATTCAGAAGTTCACAGATTAAAATAAATGTGGTTATTGTGATTATTATACATATATCTGTTATTGAAAAGCGGAATATTAAAGTTAATATAAATGTTATAATTGAAAAAAATATTTCTATAACAAATTTCGCTGAGAAAATATTGCGAGTCTTAAGCCGAGAATTGCATTAGCTATACTTTCCATTATGCCGGATGATTTGAATTTTGTCATAAAACCATAGCTTTTGTTTTATTTTGAACTTCTACCATAAAATTGTAGTCTGAATCATTCCGGTGGTCAAAACCCAACAGGTGCAGTATACCATGAGATAGAATATAATACAACTCACTTTCAAATGATACCTTATTTTCTTCTGCCTGTTCTTCAATTTTATTAATTGAAACAATAATCTCGCCCAGATTAACTTCTCCGTCAAAAATAAATCTTTCTTCAAAAGGAGAATCTGCAAATATGGCAAATGTGATTACATCTGTCGGGGAATCTTTGTGTCTGTATTCAAGATTTATTTTGTGAATTTTTTTATTATCCGTAAGAACAATATCAAAGCAGATTGTGTTAAATTCAATATTATTTAAACATGAATTTTCCATAATTTCTGATGAATTTATAAGATAATCGGTTATTTTTTTTATATTATTGTATATTTTTATTTCGTCAATTTTATGGTCAGTAAAAGTATTTTCTATAAAAATATTATATTCGGCCATTCATTGCTTTCCTTCATCTTCATTTTTGTTTTGAAGTTCTTCAACGGATTCTTGGTATTTAATTCTTTTATGATAAACAGAGCGTAAAACTCTTGAAAGCGTTGAGGCAATTACTTTTATATCTTTAAGAGTCAAAGGGCTTTCCGATAATTGATTATCATCTAATCTGTCTTTTATTATTTTATTTATAAGTTTGTCAATTTCTTCCTGCGATTGGTCTTTCAATGTTCTTGAAGCTGATTCAACCGCATCGGCAATCATTAAAATTGCGGTTTCTTTAGTATTTGGTTTCGGTCCGTTATATCTGAATTGTTCCTTTTCTACATTTTCAATGCCTTCTTCAGCTACAGCTTTGTTATAAAAATAACTTGCAAGCGAATCGCCGTGGTGCTGAAGAATGAAATTCTGTATTTCCTGAGGAATATTGTATTCTTTTGCCTTGATTATTCCGTCTTTTGTATGCGAGGTAATAATCATTTTACTCGAGCGGGGGGTTAATTTTTCATGCGGATTTTCAATACCGCTGTAAGTTTGATTTTCAACAAAGAAAAGCGGCCGTACAATTTTACCGATATCATGGTATAGAGAGCCGACCCTTGCCAATATAGGATTTGCGCCTATGGCTTCAGCTGCAGACTCTGTTAAGTTTGATACTCTTAAACTGTGTTCGTAAGTTCCCGGGGCAACTTCCTGTAATTTTTTCAGCAGAGGCTGATTGTAATCACCAAGTTCTGCAAGACCAAACATTGTTATAACCTTAAATATATTTTCAAAAACAGGTATCATGCCTAATGCCAATACACCTGAACCCAACCCGTTTATTGCGCCTGCCAGAATATCCTGAATAAGTTTTTCTTTTTCCAGACTGTAATAAACGCAGGAAATAATAATTGTCATTGCTAATGCCGTATAAAAACCTACTTTTATTAAATCAAATCTCCTTGAATATGCAACCGTTGTCATGCCTGTTGTGGAAACAATTATAGAAAGTATCATAACAGACATTGAAAGTGCCAAAAACTGCAGTGATAAAGTCAATATTGTTATTAGTATTACCGTAATATAAAATGCGCTGCGGGGATTTAAGAATATAGACAAAATTATCGCATAAAACGGGAACGGCAGTATAAATACAGACCAATTAGAAGGAATTGCTACTGATAATGCAGCCATAAGTATTGACATAAAAGCGACAATAAGCAGATGCTTCCTGTCGTACAGGTTTTTTTCAAAAGATTTCATATAAAACATTACCGCAAAAATACCTATGCCGACGAGCGATAATATTCCCAAAATACCAAGATAATTTATTCTTAATATATTGTAACCGACTAATCCCAAGGCTTCTTTTTTAACCTGCGTGATTGGTTCTCCGACATTGACAATCGTATCGCCTTTATTAAATTTAACTTTAATCGGAGCAACCATATCTCTTGCATTTTTTTTTGCAAGTTCGGTAGCTTCTTCATCAATAATCATATTAGGAACAATCACCTGTTCAAGCAGCGCTGTAATAACCTGGAGCTGATTTCTTGTAGTGTTTGTTTCGACATTTCTTCTTATAATTTTGGCTAAAGTGTTATCTTCAAAATCTTTTTCCGTTATACCCTCATTTAAAACGGATGATAAAGTCTGCTCCGAAATCTGGAAAATTTTATTAAGCGTTTCATCGTCAACATTTATAAAGAAAGAAAATACATAAGATTTTGTGTTCTGCTCTGAAATATCGAATAATATATCTAAACTGCGCTGTTTATACGAATCGTTATTTCCGGCTAATCTGATTTGCCTGATTGATTCAAAAAGCTCATTTAGATTATTTTTAATATAAGTATCATCGGCAGGAGAATATACCGGGTTGATTTTTTGGGCTACTTCTCTTTTTCTTTTTTCTGTTTTTATGCGATCGATAACTTCAATATCTTTTGTCGCAACAACTTTTATTTTACTTGTATTATCAGAATTGATAATTGTTTGAAAAAATACATATTTTGATACTAAAATACTTATAAAAATTACCGCAAACATGATAACTAATAATGTATCCGCAATAAATCTGGGGGATTTTATACTGTTTAATGTTTTATTAATATCAGCAATATTCATATGTTCCGCTTTATCTTTCTTCTTTTATCTTTAAATTTTACATCAATCGAATTTTTTTGCCAAATTTTTAATTTATTATTGACCGGCTATAAAAAATCATTAAATAAAAAATATGGTTATAGAATTTTTCAAACCCCGGTGTCGTCATACAAAAGTGTCTGCTGAAAACGATTACGCATACTGCCCCGAGTGCGGGGAGCTGATTAGAAATGTATGGTATCTATTAAGATGCAGATGTTGTAATATCAAAAGAAAATCGCATATTGAATATAAAAAAATTAAACCTGATTCTAAATATTGTCTAAACTGCGGCTCTGCAGAGTTTTATATTCAAAAACTTGATAAAATAAGTTTTATTGATGTTCCTTATACAGTCTTAAAAAAGGAAGTTATTAAACATCCGTGCAATGAAACCCATCAAATATGGATTGAAAAAGATTGTAAAAAATTAGATGAAAGAAAAATTTTGAAACTTCCCGTATTATAAACATCAGGAATGGACCGGTAAAAAAGCACTACGAAGCCTCTATTAAAAAAAGAGGAACTTTTGTTCCTCTTTTTATTATTTTTTTTGATTTTCAAGTTCATTAATCCTGTCAATTAATTTTCTTATTGTATCTTCCGCCTTGTCATTTTCAATCTGGCAGGTACCCGCATTCAAATGTCCTCCTCCGCCGAATTCATACATCAATGCACCTATATCAATATTATTTACATTATTTATAATGGATTTACCAACAGCAAAAACCGTATTTTGATTCTGCCTGCCATTTAAAATATTAATGGAAATATTTACTTCCGGAAATAAAGTATAAATCATAAACCTGTTGCCAACATGTATTATATCTTCATTTCTTACATCGAGTACTCCTATATTACCGGTAACTTTAGTACATTTTTTTATCTGTTCTTTAAATTCATCCTGCTCCGCAAAATATAAATGAATTCTTTCCTGAATATCAGGATCGTTGAGAATTTGCTCTATAGACATTTGAGAACACATATCTACCAGCCTTGACATCAAATTATAATTTGATATTTTAAAGTTTTTAAACCTTCCTAAACCAGTTCTCGGATCCATTAAATAATTTAAAAGCACCCAGCCTTTGGGGTTTAAAATATCATCTTCCGTAAAATTAGTACAATCAGCCTTATCTACGGCATCCATTAAATCATGCAGATTTGATGAAAACCTGTTTTCACCGCCGAAATATTCGTATATTATTCTTGCAGATGACGGGGCAGTAGGTTCAATAATATAATTTTCTTTTATATTTTGTGTTCTTATTGTTTCACTCGAATGATGGTCAAATGCCATGTAAACGCCTTCAGCGTACGGCAGACTTGCAGTTATATCATTTTGGGATAATTGAATTTTTCCGTCCTGAACATCTTTAGGATGGACAAACATAATTTCTTCAACTATGCCTATTTCTTTTAATAAAGCTGCACATACCAAACCGTCAAAATTTGATCTTGTGTACAGTGTATAAGCCTCACTCATAATAGTCCTCCGTATAAGATATAATCATTTTGCACCTTTTATATATTTTATATTAAATAATGTAACAAATTTTTTAAATTTTTTCAACAAGATGATTGAAATTTTTTTACTTTAAAGAGTTTATTAATTCGTTTACTGCATTTTCCTGAACCAGTATTTCAGCAATTCTGGATTTTGTCTGTTCTATCAGTTCAGGTTTTGCATTAGCCATAAATTTTTCATTGTTTGTTCTTGCAAGCAGTGAATTTTTTTCGTTTATCAATTTATCCAGTTTTTTGTTCTGCCGTTTAATTTCTTCATTTAAATCAATTAAGCCTTTCAGGGGGACAATAATTGTAGAATTGCTTACAACGGAAGAAGCGGCTTGTTTTATGGTTTTATGCGATTCATCAATATATTTAATATTCTCAACTTTTGCAAGTCTGTAAATATACGATTCTACTTTATTAAATATATTTTCATCTTCCTTCGCCGCAAGAATTTCAATATTGATTTTTGATGAAACGGGAATATTAAAACTTTGGCGGACGTTTCTTAACGATTTTATTGTTTCAAACACCAGCTCCATCTGTAAACTTTCATCTTTGAACGAAAGTTTATTTTCGTAGACCGGAAATTTTGAAAGCATAATTGCTTTAATATCCGTACTTTTAGGAAGCAGCTGCCAGACAGCTTCAGTAATATGAGGCATAACAGGATGCAGCAGCCTTAATGTCATATCAAGCAGATATTTCAGCACTCTTTGGGTATTCTGCTTTAACTTTTTGTCTTGAAGCTGAATTTTTGCTATTTCCAAATACCAATCGCAATACGAATTTCGGAAGAAATCATAAAGCGTATGCGCCATTTCGCCTATTCTGTAACTTTTTATATTGTCGTTTGTTTCTTTTGCAGTTTGATTTAATTTATCTAATATCCATTTGTCTGCAAGCGTGAGTCCGGAAAAATCTATATCTTTGTTATCAAGCCCGTCAAGGTTTATAAGTACAAATCTTGAAGCATTCCAGATTTTATTCGTAAAATTTCTCCCGTATTCAAACCTTTCATTGCTTATTTTTATATCCTGCCCGCCGTATGTGCATAAAGATGTAAGCGTAAACCTTAGTGCATCGCATCCGTATTTATCAATAATATCTACAGGGTCAATAGTATTGCCTTTTGATTTAGACATCTTCTGCCCGGATTCATCTCTTACCAGCCCGTGTATATAAACGGTAGAAAACGGAGCCTGTTTGGTAAATTCTTCACCCATGGCAATCATCCTTGCAACCCAGAAAAAGATAATATCAAATCCTGTTACAAGAGTTGTTGTAGGATAAAACTTTTTATAATCTTCTGCATCGGTATTCGGCCAGCCCATTGTCGAAAAAGGCCATAATCCCGAGGAAAACCAAGTATCAAGTACGTCGGATTCCTGCGTATATTTTTCCGGATTAGGATTCTCTTTTGCAACAATCATCTCGCCCGTTTCATTATTGTAATAAGCCGGAATTTGATGCCCCCACCATAATTGGCGTGAAATACACCAGTCTCGTATATTTGTCATCCAGCCTAAATAATTTTTTGTCCATCTTTCAGGAATAAATTTGATATCGCCTGTTTCAACAGCTCTTATTGCCGCTTTTGCCAAAGGAGCCATTCTTACAAACCATTGCTCAGATAAGAGAGGTTCAATTGTCGTATTGCATCTTTGACATTTGCCTACATTATGTTCAATAGGTTTTATTCTAATCAGGCTGTTGTTGTATTTTAATAAATCAACAGTTTTTTGGCGGGCTTCTTCCCTTGTTAAACCTTGCACATCAACGTGAACTTCAGGGCAGCGTTTCATCTTTCCCTGTTCATCAATCACCCAAATCGGTTTTAAATTATGTCTTTTTCCTGCTTCATAATCGTCAGGGTCATGTGCGGGAGTTATTTTAACGGCTCCCGTACCAAAATGTTTATCAACAAATTCATCTGCTATAATGGGGATTTCACGCCCTGTTAAAGGAATTACAACCGTCCTGCCTATTAAATCTTTATATTTATAATCCGCCGGATGGACTGCTATCGCAACATCACCGTATATTGTTTCGGGTCTTGATGTCGCAACAACAATTGCACCCTGTTCATCTTTAAGCGGGTAGCTTATTTCCCATAAATTGCTTTTTTCGGTTTCATAATCGGTTTCAATGTCAGATATGGCGCTTTGGCAGCGGGGACACCAGTTTACAATATATGCTCCTTTGTATATCAAATTTTTTTCATATAACTTGACAAAAACTTCTTTTACCGCTTCACTGCAGCCTTTATCTAAAGTAAAACGCTCTCTTGAACGGTCAAATGATGCGCCTAATCTTTTAAATTGGTTTAATATTGTACTTTTATGCTCATCAGCCCATTCCCATGCCAAGCCGGTAAATTTTTCCCTGCCTAAATCAAAACGGGTTTTGCCCTCCTGCCTTAATTTTTTTTCAATCACATTTTGCGTGGCAATTCCGGCATGGTCAGTACCCGGCATCCATAAGGCTTCACAGCCTGACATTCTGTGATATCTTATCAGAATATCCTGAAGCGTTCCGTCAAGAGCATGCCCCATGTGCAGCACCCCTGTAACATTAGGCGGCGGGATGACTATTGAATACGGTTTTTTTTCGGATTTTGCATTTGCTTTGAAACATTCGTTATCTTCCCAAAATTTATATATTCTTTCTTCCGTTTCTTTTGCATTATATACTGCCGGTAAATCTTCAATTTTTACTGAACTCATACTTTAACCCTTATATTTTATTATTTACAGTAATATTATCTGATATAAATTTAAAACATAAAGCAGTTTTTACTGTAAAAAATTTAAGATTTAATTATAAACAAAAACAATGCACTTTGACCGGCATATACTATTTTATTTAATTCGGACTTTTAACGAATTAGCTAATTCCGGCTAATCTCCTCAGTTCTTCAGGTCTTTGAGATTTAATAAGCGCATCTTCTGCCGTAACCATCCCTTGTTTATAAAGTTCGCTTAAAGCATATTCAAGCGTTTGCATACCGATTCCCATCCCTGTTTGAATAACAGAATATATTTGAGCGGATTTACCTTCTCTAATCATATTAGAAATGGCATTATTTTTAATAAGAATTTCCTGTGCCATTACCCTGCCTTTTTTTGTACCGTCAGGGCGTATGCGCGGAAGCAATGTCTGTGCAAATACTGCTTCAAGACAACCGCCTAACTGTATTCTTATTTGCTGCTGCTGCATTTCCGGGAATACGTCTATAATACGATCTATAGTCTGTGAAGCTGATGATGTATGAAGAGTGCCGAATACCAAGTGTCCTGTTTCTGCTGCTGTTATGGCAAGACTTATTGTTTCTAAATCACGCATTTCGCCGACCATTATGATGTCAGGATCTTCTCTTAAACATGACTTTAAAGCATTGGCAAAAGACCTCGTATCCTGCCCTAATTCTCTTTGATGAATTACGCTTTTCTTTGCTTTATGAATAAATTCGATAGGATCCTCGATTGTTATTATATGTTCGCTTCTTGTTTCATTAATATGGTCTATCATAGAAGCAAGAGTTGTAGTTTTACCGCTTCCCGTAGGACCTGTTACCAGAATTAATCCTCTTTGTTTATTTGTAATTGCTTTGACGATAGGCGATAAGCCCAGCGTATTAAAACTTGGAATTTCACTTGTGATAGTTCTGAATGCTGCGGCATAAGAACCTCTGTTTTTATATACATTAACCCTGAAGCGTCCAAGGTCTACCAGCCCGTATGACATATCAAGCTCCCAGGTCTGCTCTAATGTCCTTCTCTGTTCATTATTTAACATTGGAAAAAGCAGGGCTTCAATCTGCTCGGCAGTGAACGGAGGATGTTTTGTTCTTAACAAATTTCCGTCAACCCTTATAACAGGGGGCAAGCCTGCCGAAACATGCAGGTCGCTTGCATTATATCCAATAACTTCTTTTAATAAGTCATCTATTATCATATTTACTCTCTTTAATTAATAAGAATATTATACATTTTTATTTTAATTTATACAAGATTTCGCTTTGATTGTTTATTTTTAATTTTTGTCCATATTAAATAGACGGGAATCCCGGAAGCAATTATGATGAGTGTTTTCATTGAATTTACAGATTTATGAATTGTCAGCGAATAAATTATAAAACTGCCGGTTATAATAAAAAATATGCCGTAGATATTATTTACTTTATTTTGAATTATGTTTTTATAGCGGTTTCTGTATACAAAAATCCCTATAACCGTAAGCACATAAAAAATTAATGCGGCATAAATAACGTAATCCAATAGTTTGCTATAGTTTCCGCAGAACAGAATAAACATACATGACCATACACATTGCAGCCAGAGCGAATTAACAGGAACTTTCGTTTTTCTGTTAATCAGCGCAAGCCGTCTAAACAGCAGTTTATCTTTTGCCATTTGATAATAAACCCTTGCACCTGTCATAATAAGCCCGTTTGCGCTGCCGCAGGCAGATATCATAATAATTAATGCAATTATTATTCTGCCCGCATTTCCCGTAATTTTTTGCATAAGAACAACCGCAACAATATCTTCAGGGGCATTCTGTATTTGTTCAAAAGGAATTGAAAATACATACAGCAAATTTATTAAAAGATATAAAATTACAACAATTGCAACGCCCCAAATTAAAGCCAGCGGAATATTTTTTTCGGGTTCTTTAACTTCTGCCGAAATAAATGTAATATTATTCCATGTTACCATTGCAAAGATTGCTCCGACAGTTGCACTTGCAATGATTTCCAACTGCGGATACGAAATTCTGCTTATGTTTGACATATTTGAAAAATCAGCCTGAATTATTCCGATATTGCAGCCTAAAAATATACCAAATACAATAATACCTGCAATTGACAATATTTTTGTTACCGTAAAAATATTTTGGGTAAGTACTCCGTATTTTATGCCTTTTGAGTTAATGTACGTAAGAATTAAACACACTAAAACCGCACAAAGCTGCTGCGATGAAAGGTGAAAATACGGCAGATTAATCAAAAATAAGTTAGAGCTTATCTGGGGAAGCAGAATACCCGAGAATTTTCCGACAGCAATACAAACAGCCCCTATAGTAGCCGTTTGTATAACAAGAAGTAGCGACCAGCCGTATAAAAATGCAGTTAAATCATTGAACATTTTTTTCAGGAAAATATATTGTCCGCCGTTTTCTTTAATGTTTAGGACGGGTTCGGCATAACTTACCGCCCCTGCAAGCGAAAAAATACCCGCAATTATCCACACTAACAGAAGCAAAAAAGGCGATTTCACCTGTCTTGAAATATCAGCAGATACGATAAATATTCCGCAGCCAATCATTGAGCCGGCAACAACAGATATGGAATCTTTTAAATTTAATGTCCTTTTTAAATCATTACTCATCTTTAAACCATGCTTTATTGAGTTTGAAAATTAAATCGTGTCTTTTGCAGTAATCAATCAGTTCTGTTTTTATGTCCTTTATTAATAAGAAAACGGCAAGAAGATTAGGCGCTGCCATTACCAAATATGTTGCATCGGTGAAATCTATTACACTTTTAATATTCATAGATGAACCTATTATTATAAATAAACAAAACACAATCTGGTAAAATTTTACTCTTTTATTACCCTCGCCTACAAGAAAAGTCCAGGCTTTTTGACCGTAATAAGCCCAAGAAAGTATTGTTGATAATGCAAACAGAATAATTACAAGCGCCAGAATGTAAGGGAAAAAAGATACAACGCTTTGAAATGCGGCAGAAGTGAGTTCTACACCTGAAATTCCGTCTGTATAATTTTTGTAAACGCCTGTTAATATAATTACAAAAGCAGTCATTGAACACACTACCACGGTATCAAGAAAAGGCTCTATCATAGATACGAAGCCCTGAGAAACAGGTTCATTTGTTTTAACGGCGGCATAAGCAATCGGTGAAGACCCAATGCCGGCTTCATTTGATTGAATGGAACGCCTTAAGCCTATAATAACAGAGCCGATTATACCGCCTGTAACTGCATTAGGAAAGAATGCCTCTTTAAATATCGTATATACTGCGTGAGGAATTAAAGTAAAATGAGTAAGGATTATTATCAAACAGGAAAAAATATAAAAAATACACATAATAGGAACGACTTTAGATGTAACGTTTGCTATGCTTTTAATTCCGCCTACAACTACAAGACCTGCAATAACGGCAATAATCAAGCCTAAAATCCAGCTTTGAGAGTAAAAAAAGCTGTTTTCTCCGCCGGTTATAACTATAAACTGCTGCGCCGCCTGATTGGTTTGAAGCATGCAGCCTCCGCCTAGTGTCCCCGGAATACAGGCAAGCGCAAAAATATAAGCAAGAGTTTTTCCGAGTTTATGATAGCCTTTTTGAGCAAATCCTCTTTCTATATAGAACATCGGACCGCCTGATACCGTTCCGTCCGTATTGCATCTTCTGTATTTTAAAGATAAAGTAACCTCGCAGAATTTAAGCGCCATGCCGAACAATGCTCCGCAGCACATCCAAAACATAGCTCCTGGTCCGCCTATAGAAATGGCTATTGCTACTCCGGCTATATTGCCAAGCCCGATTGTACCTGATAATGCCGTTGCAAGCGCACCAAAAGAGGAAACTTCGCCGTCATGACCCGATGTATCTTTTTTATGAAAAATTTGAAATAATGCGTGTTTAAATCCCCAAATACCTATACATCTGAGATAAAACGTACAGAATATACTTGCTGCTATCATAAGGAATATCAAAACAGGCACCTGGGCATCAAATATTTCTATAGGCGCAAATATAACTTCCGAAAATTTATCCGAAAAAGGAGCAAAGTATTTTTCTACTGTTTCATCAATTCCTATTGCTTCAGCACTCTGCACATAAAAAAACATCAGAAATAAACCGTATATTATATTTCGCTTTATCATACTTCAACATATTCTCATCAAACTCAATTCTTTTCAAGAATATAAAAAACAAGCCAAAAGTGCAAGAAAATTGAAATTTAGACTTACAAAGCGTTACATATTTCCTTCTGTCATAAACTTCAAGGCTTAAAACAGACCGGAAAACCTTTCCATAGCTTCAAGTGTTCTATTGCTATCACCAAAGGAAGTCAGTCTGAAATATCCTTCGCCGTTCTTTCCAAAACCGGCTCCCGGAGTTCCTACAACTGCAATATTATTTAAAAGATAATCAAAGAATGCCCAAGACGACATATTATCCGGACATTTCAGCCATATATAAGGCGAATGCTTCCCGCCCGTATACCATATATTTTTTTTATCCATCGTATCCGAAATAATTTTGGCATTTTGTTTGTAATATTCAATATTTTTCCTGATTTGAATCTGTCCTTCATCTGAAAATACGGCTTCAGCCGCCCTTTGCACAATATAAGGCACTCCGTTAAATTTTGTTGTTTGGCGTCTTACCCAAAATTTATTTAATGAAACTTCCTGTTTGACAAGCAGTTCGGGAACAATTGTATAACCGCACCTTGTACCCGTAAATCCTGCCGTTTTGGATAAGGAACAGAATTCTATCGAGCAGTTTTCAGCGCCTTCTATTTCATAAATACTGACCGGAAGCTCATTTGAGCTTATAAAGCATTCATAAGCCGCATCAAAAAGTATAACTGCATCATTTTTTAATGCGTAATCAACCCATTTTTTCAGCCCCTCTTTTGTATAAGCGGCGCCCGTAGGATTATTGGGCGAACAAATGTATATAATATCACATTTTATATTGTCATCAGGCAGGGGTAAAAAACCGTTTTGCATGTTTGCATCGGCAAAAATGATTTTTCTTCCCGCCATTATATTTGTATCAACATAAACGGGATAGACAGGGTCGGGAATCAAAACCGTATTATCAAGATCGAATATGTCAAGAATGTTTCCTAAATCGCTCTTTGCACCGTCGGATATAAAAATTTCATCAGCCCTAAGATTAATATTTCTGCGTAAATAATATTTTTGTATCGCTTCTCTTAAAAATGCATAGCCCTGCTCAGGACCGTAGCCTTTAAAAGTTTCCCGTCTGCTCATCTCATCTGCCGCATTTTTAATTGCTTCAACAACTGCAGGAGCTAAAGGAAGCGTAACATCGCCGATTCCAAGCCTTATGATGTCTGCATCCGGACTTTTTTCACCGAATTCTTTAACTTTTTTTGCAATTGCAGAAAACAAATAACTGTCTTTGAGTTTCAAATAATTCCGATTAATATTCATAAGCTCTCCTTAAATTATAATTATAGCCTAAAATAAAAAAATTTGTTAAATATTAGTTTTTCAAAATATAGATGATATAATCAAAATAACAGGACGATTATAGTAAAATTGATATAACAGTTAATAAAAAGGATAGAATTATGGCAGTAAGACAAAGACAACACGAACAAGATCCGATGTTAAGACGAACTAATTTTGACGCTGTAGAATCTAATTTGACGGATGAACAGGCAAAATTAGAGGCAGACCGCTGTTTGGGGTGCAAAAATCCGAGATGTGTTCAGGGCTGTCCTGTAAATATTAATATTCCGGCTTTTATTCACGAAGTCAAAGAGGGTAATATCGAAAAAGCGGGAGATATTATAAGAGAATCAAGTTTATTACCTTCCGTTTGCGGGCGTGTGTGTCCTCAAGAACGCCAGTGTGAAGGCAGATGTGTTTTGGGTATTAAATCAGAAGCCGTTGCAATCGGAGCATTAGAACGTTATGTGGGCGATTCAACCTCATTAAAAGCAGGCGGAACAGTTCCGACCGGCAAAAAAGTTGCAATTATCGGTTCAGGCTGCGCCGGCATTTCGGCTGCTGCGGATTTAAGAAAAGCAGGTCATGAAGTGGTTGTTTTTGAAGCGCTTCATAAATTAGGCGGTGTTTTAAGATACGGTATTCCGCCTTTTCGCTTGCCCAGAACTTTTCTTGATAAAGAAATTTCCAACTTAAAAGAGATGGGTGTAAAATTCCGGACAAATGTTGTTGTAGGCAAGTCTGTTACAATTAAACAGCTGAAAGAAGACGGCTTTGATGCCTTTGTAATAGGTTCAGGTGCAGGATTGCCAAAAATGATGGGGATAAAAGGCGAAAATTTAAACGGCGTATATTCCGCAAACGAGTTTTTAACCAGAGTAAACTTAATGCAGGCTAATTTAAGCGAAACAGCAACTCCTATAAGAGCCGGCGAAAAAGCTGCCGTAATCGGCGGGGGAAATGTTGCAATGGATGCGGCGAGAGTTGCCGTAAGAATCGGTTTTAAAGAAGTTTACATAGTTTACAGAAGAACGGAAGCGGAATTGCCTGCCCGTCTTGAAGAAATCCGTCATGCTAAAGAAGAAGGCGTAATTTTTAAGTTTCTGCAGGCTCCTAAAGAAATATATGATAAAGACGGTTATGTAAACGGCATGCGGTTTGAAATAATGGAATTAGGCGAGCCTGATGAATCAGGCAGAAAAAAGCCTGTTCCGACGGGTAAAACTGTTGATTTAGATGTTGATACGGTAGTGGTGGCGTTA
The DNA here is from genome assembly GCA_964491345.1 of uncultured Muribaculaceae bacterium. GTDB lineage: Bacteria > Cyanobacteriota > Vampirovibrionia > Gastranaerophilales > Gastranaerophilaceae > Avigastranaerophilus. The sequence goes on along the minus strand of CAZBFV010000003.1, from coordinate 40,253 downwards.
GGAACAGGTCCAAATCCTACAATACAAACGTCTATGTTAAAAGATAACATGCATTTGGATACTAATCCTAAAGGCTATATTATAATTGATGCAGAAACAGGCAGAACATCGGTCGACGGCGTATATGCCGGAGGAGATGTTGCGCCTGTCGGGTCATCTACCGCAATTAATGCTATGGGGGCAGGTAAACGTGCCGCAAAAGCAATAAACGAATATTTATCAAAATTATAGTTTTTTAGTTAAATAATAAAAAATCAAGCAGAAAGGGACTTAAAGATAAGTTCCTTTTTTGCGGTATAATGAACATAGTTTGATATTTTGCGAGGCGGAAATGAAGATATTTGAAGAATTAAAGCAAAGACGGCTGATAGCACAAATTACTAATGAACAGGAAGTTAAAGAACTCATAAACAGCGGTAATGCAAAATTTTATATAGGCTTTGACCCAACCGCCGACTCTTTGCATGTTGGTCATTTTTTGGCGCTTTGTTTTATGAAAAGACTTCAGATTGCGGGCAATAAGCCTATAGTGCTGATAGGCGGCGGAACAGGACATATAGGCGACCCTTCAGGCAGAAGCGATATGCGTTCAATGATGTCTGAAGAAACGATAAACCATAATTGCGAATGTTTTAAAAAGCAGATGGAAAACTTTATTGAGTTTGGCGAGAATAAGGCAATAATGGTAAACAATGCCGATTGGCTGTTAAAACTTAACTATATCGGGCTTTTAAGAGATGTCGGAGCTTGTTTTTCCGTAAATAACATGCTTAGAGCGGAATGTTATAAACAAAGAATGGAAAAGGGGTTAAGTTTTTTGGAATTTAATTATATGATAATGCAGGCTTATGACTTTTATTATTTAAATTCGCATTATGACTGTAATCTGCAGTTCGGAGGAGATGACCAATGGTCAAATATGCTTGCGGGAGCGGATTTAATAAGGAAAAAAACGGGCAGAAATGCTTATTCAATGACTATAACACTCCTTATGAATTCACAGGGCAAAAAAATGGGTAAAACGGCTTCAGGTGCAGTATGGCTGGATAAAAACAAAACGTCCGTATATGATTTTTACCAGTATTGGAGAAATGTTGAGGATGATGATGTATTAAATTGCATAAGAATGCTTACATTTCTTCCTCTTGAAGAAATGGAAAAAATGGAAAAATGGCAGGGCGCTGAACTTAATAAAGCAAAAGAAATACTTGCTTTTGAGCTTACATCGCTCGTTCATGGCATTGATGAGGCAAAAAAAGCGCAAATTGCTGCAAAATCACTTTTTGTATCAGGTTTAGACGATGAAAATATGCCGTCAACAAAACTTACATTAAAGGGAAATGAAATATCCATACTTGACCTGCTTATTGAATGCAGGCTCTGTGCAAGCAGGGGCGAAGCTAAAAGATTGATTCAGCAGGGCGGCATCAGTGTTGACGGAGAAAAAATATCTTCAATCGATTGTAAACTGTCCTTTGATATGCTTGAAAAAGGCATCAAAATTAAAAAAGGCAAAAAAATATTCCATAAAGTTTATTGTTAAAAATAAAAAGCTGCCAACACAGACCAAGAACTAAACTCAAAGCCGAAATAAAAAAGCCTGTTTTAATGTTTCTGTGCGGTTGACAGCTTCTTAAATCAAATATTAATTATTTTTAAAATCTCATTTATATCGGCTTGTGTCTTTTTAACTTCGGATTTTGAATATTTTATTGCACTGTCGGGGTCTTTTAAACCGTTGCCGGTTAATATACATACACAGACTGAATTTTCTTTAATCAAACCCAACTTATGTGCTTTAATCAAACCGGCAACAGAAGCGGCAGACCCCGGTTCGGCCAGCAGACCTTCATTTGAAGCAATTAATTTATAGGCTTCAATTATTTCATTATCCGTAACACAGTCAATTTTTCCGTTTGATAAATCTCTTGCACGCTCCGCCTGTTTCCAGCTTGCAGGATTACCTATTCTTATTGCGGTTGCAATTGTTTCCGGATGAATAATTCTTTCGCCCCGGACAATTGCGGCTGAGCCTTCCGCTTCATAGCCCATCATTTTAGGAAGATGAGAAGATTTTTTTAACTCAAAAAATTCTTCATAACCTTTAAAGTATGCCGTAATATTGCCGGCATTGCCGACCGGAATAAAATGATAATCAGGCGCATCTCCCAGAGCTTCAATAATTTCAAAAGCGCCTGTTTTTTGACCTTCTATTCTGTACGGATTTACCGAATTAACAAGCGTAACGGGATAATTTCCGGATATTTCAATAACCATTTCGAGTGCTTCATCAAAATTACCACGAATGGCTATTATTTCAGCTCCGTACATCATCGCTTGGGAAAGTTTGCCAAGTGCAATGTAACCGTCGGGAATTAAAACAAAGACTTTTATTCCCGCTTTTGCACCGTATGCAGCCGCAGATGCACTTGTGTTGCCTGTCGAAGCGCATATCACAGCTTTAGCACCGTCTTCTACGGCTTTAGTTACCGCCATGGTCATGCCACGGTCCTTAAAACTTCCCGTAGGATTAGCTCCTTCATATTTAAAATAAATATCGGCTTTTAATCCGATTGCTTTTGCAAAATTATCCGCTTTTATTAACGGAGTATTTCCCTCATTTAATGTAATAACCGGAGTTTTATCCGTAACGGGCAGATATTCCCTGTATTTATTAATTAAGCCCTGATAATGATTTTTTTGCATATATCCTCCTAGTTCATAACTCTTAACAAATTGTCTATTTTATTAATACATTCCGATTTTAGAAGTTCATTTAAAGCATTTTGAATGTCTGATTCTTTGCTAAGCTCTGTTATTACAACAATCTCTGCCGTATTATCGCTGTTAATGCCGTTTTGCATTATTGTTGAAATATTTATGTTATGCTTGCCGCAGATAGTACCGATAATTCCTATAGTTCCGGGGTTATTACCCGTATTGATAGCTATATAGTACTCGTTATAAGTATCGCCTATATCAATTTGCTCGGCACGTTTGTTATGATTACATATTGTTTGAGGAAGCGGTTTTGATGTTGATTCAAGTTCGCTTGCGAGTACGAGCAAATCACCTGCGATAGAGCTTGCTGTAGGTTCAGCGCCTGCGCCTGCGCCGGTAAATACCAGTTCGCCGACGGGATACCCTGTAAGCATAATTGAATTTGTCGCATTATTTACTTTTGCAAGCAAATGTTTTTCAGAAACAAGCATGGGATGGACTCTGACATCAATTTTACCGTCATCAAGCAATTGTCCCATTGCAATAAGTTTTATTCTATAGCCTAAAGCCTTTGCCGATTTGATATCACGGGCGGTAATTTTAGTTATGCCTTCCGTGTAGATTTTATTTATATTAATCTTTTTGTTGAAAGATATAGTTGATAAAACGGCTATTTTGTATGCTGCATCATATCCTTCAACATCTCCTGTCGGGTTAGTTTCGGCATATCCCAGCTCTTGAGCCTGCTTTAATGCTGTTTCATAAGAAAGATTCTGTTCTGCCATTTTTGTTAAAATATAATTTGTTGTTCCGTTAAGAATAGCTGCTATTTTTGTTATTTTATTAGCGCAAAGTATGGTTTTCACAGGCATAATTATCGGAATACCGCCTGCAACCGCCGCTTCATAAAGAATTACCACATTATTTTTTTTGGCAAGAGAAAATAATTCGCTGCCTTTTTTTGCAAGTAATTCTTTATTTGCACAGACAATATGTTTTTTATTGAGTATTGCATTTTTTAAAATGTCATAAGCAGGATTGACTCCGCCTGCCACTTCAATAATTACATCAATATCAGGATTATTAACAATTTCATAAGGATTATCCGTCAATAGGGAATAGTCAAAATTTTCGATACTGCGTTTTTTATTAATATTTTTTACGGCGATTTTTTTTATTTCGATATTCGGAAAAGATTGCAAAACCTTATATACGCCCGTACCTACGGTTCCTAAGCCGATAATGCCTGCTTTTAATGATTTCATAGCAACTCCGGTTATTATTCTACAAAACTATTAAAGCACAATTGATGCTCCAAAAAAAGAGGAGCCGTTAAACTCCCCTTTTTGCCAGATATATAAGGAATTACATGGTTTCTTTAATTGTAGCGTAACAATCTTTACAATAAACTTCTTTGCCTTCTATCGGCTTAAAAGGAACTTTAGTTTGACAGCCGCATTTTGAACAGGTAACTTCATATAATTTTCTTCTGTTTTTCTGTCTTCTGTTTTTTCTGCATTCCGGACAGCGTTTTGGCTTATTAACAAGACCCCTTGCCGCATAAAATTCTTGTTCACCTGAAGTAAACACAAATTCACTTCCGCAATCTTCGCAAATAAGCTTTTCATCTTCGTACATATTGGTTTCTCCTTAGTTTGTAATGCTTGTAAATAATTTGCGATAGGAATTAAAGGCTTAATTACTAAATAGTTATCTACAATAATATATTGTATAATTGAACTTAAATTTTAGCAATATTCAAAAATAAATCTTAAAAAAAATTATAAAATTATTATGTATTAAGAAATGTAAAAAAATCTTTTTTTGATATAAGTCATGTAGCAATAATAAAACTTTATGATATTTATGAATATTGGTATGCATCGGTGAGGGGCTATGGTCTATAATTTAGGGCTGCAAAATATAAATAACAGGCGTGGAGTTATATCTTTCTGCAGTGAAAAAGAGAAAGAGAACGAAGTTGAACATCCGTCGGACAGACTGTTGTATGAAGAAAAAAAGAAGCATCCGATATTATTAGGCGCTAAAATTCAGGCGGATAAATTTATAAAGGCATGTACCGAATATCCGAAAAAAGGATTAGAGGGAAGTAAAAATGCTAATTTTTACGAGTTTTTAACAATGGGAGAAGTGCCGTATGTAATAGGAAGCTGCATGATGATTGCGACATTTAATTTAGCAAGCAGATTTTTTGATACTCCATCTGCCCAGAGTGCTTCCAGACTGGGTAAAAAAATGGGGCTTGGAGTATTATTATACGGACTTGGCAAAACTTTTTCAAAAAAACTTATTGAAGCTCCCGTAAATATGAAATACGGAATAGATGTAAATCTGCCGTATAAAAAGAAAGTGGATGAGCTTCCCGAAAATAATAATAAGAAAGATGATTTAGTATCATACGAATACCATAAAGCATACGAGAGTGTAGATTTCCCACGCTGGGATTTATTATACGGCAACAAATCCTTCGGTGATGAAAGAAATTCCTATTATAAAAAAATAGGGAAAAAAATGGGTTTGACGGATGAAGATATGGGAACGGCGGCTGACCAAAAGGTAAAACCGCTGATAACGGACAAAGTTGTCAAAACAAAATTATTTTCCACTTTATCATCCTATTTATGGGCTGCAACAGGTGTCGGAATTGCAATGCAAAAACCATGGGAAAATATAACATTTAATCCTAAGAAAATAGTCAAATCATTTATGAATAGCTCTAAAATAGCAGAACAAAACGGACTTGCACAAAAAAATAACTGGTTTAAAGATTTTGGAAAAAGATTTTGCGAAAGCTGTCATAAATTAGTCTGCAATGAGTCAAAATCCGCATCAATAGCTGGCAGGCTTCTTTTGGGAAGTGCGGTTGCCATGACATTAGCAGGCAATTTTTCAACATTATTTGACTTTAATAAAAATAGGGGGGCAGATTCATCTGCAGCAACATCCATAATAGATGAAAATAAAGAAAAGGTAGTGTGTTAGATGGCAAATCTTATAAATTCAGTTTTATTGAACCGGCAGGGAAGTAATAAACCTGTAAGTATGCCGTCGTTTACAATAGATACTGCCGGAAAAGCAGTTCCTCTGGAATATAAAGGGAAACTCCTGCCCTCAAGGATTATAGGCTCGCCGATTACTTATGCGAAGGATTTAAAAGATGATTTTATAAATATTAAAGAAGCGGCAAAAGGGAAATCTGACGATTACAAATTAGGAAGAATAAATGATGTGGCGATGAAATTAGGTTCATTGGCTTTAGCTACATATTTATTTGTAAAAAATCCGCTTAAATTAAGCAAAGTTAAAGAATACATAGGGTTTGGAACATTTTTTGCTTCAATGGCTATCTGGCCGAAATTGGCAATCCAGCTCCCTATAAAAGCGAGAACGGGTGTTGATATACATCAAAAATACATTGACAGCCAGGGGCGTAAAAAGATGTTATATCAAGATCCGCAGTATGTATTGACTGATTTATATTCAAGGGAAGATTTGGATAGAATAGGCAGAGGTTTAAAAGTCAGTGAAAATCTGCCGGATAGAGATGATTTTATAAAACAGCGTGCGCAAAAAACGGCATTGCAGGGAAATACATTATGGATGATGACAGCCGGTGCGGCGACACCGGTTATGAGTGCATTAGCATGCAATGCGTTGGAAGCGCCTGTTTCAAGATTAATAGAACATTTAAATCTTGTATCAACAAACAGGGCAATGAATACTCCCGAAGTATTTGATAATATTTCGCTTATAAAATCAGATATAAGAGAGCTTGCATTCTCAAAATTCCTGAAAAAAAATAAAAATCAATCTTTAAGCAATCCCCGCTTTATGTCAAAATTATTTGAAAAAATCAGTGCAGGTGCAAATTCTGCAACAATAAGCGACGGATTAAAACAAGAACTAAATTCATTAATTGAAAAGCCTGAATTGTCATTAGACGCAGTTATGACCGTTCTAAAAGACAAAACGGATATTTCTGGTTTCTCGGAAAGCGCTAAAAAAGAGCTGGATAAAGCAATATCGGAACAAAACTTTAATAAAATTGCGGAATTAGCAGCAGATAACGCAAATTTAACGGGTGCAAAAAATAAAAAAGCAAGAAAACAGTTTATAAACTCCGTATCAAAAACTTTAACCGCAGAAAAGGATAAATTAAAATCAAATACAACGGTTGATGGAGTTTCCGAAAAACTAATGTCATTATATAAAACAATGTCCCAATTTGGCAGAGAAAGAAAGGTTCTTGATAATTATATTAATGTAAGAGCGGTCGGGGCAGGCTCTTATGTTGCTAATCAATGGGATAGAGTTTCCAATAAGTTTTTAAACGGAATAGCGGGCGGGCATAGATCATTCTTTAGGCCGAAAGAGCTGAAAGCACTTGCAAACGGTGATATTGAAACGCTGTCAAAGTGTTTGGACAGACTTGCCGGCAGTAAAAATTATGATAAAGTCGTTAAGGATTTAGTAAATATGGTAAATGATTATGAAGCTGAAGCAGGCGGTTCATTCTTAGAAAATGTTGAAATAAAAGGCAGGGAAATATTTACAAAGGCTTCAAACAATCTGAAAAAAGATAATTTTATCCATGCTTCAAATAAAATATCCTCCTCCGGAGAAATAAAAGATACAGCGCAAAATGCGGTAATAAAGGGTGTAAAAGAAAATGTATCAGGTGCAAGGTCATCATTCTACAGATTAATTCAAACAATTGATTTATATAAACAGATACAGGAAGGAAGTCTTGCGGTATCTTTAAAAAATGCCGTAGAAGCTCAAGGGCAGACTGCCGATAAAGCAACAATTGAAAGACTTACAAACTTATGCAAAAAATTCTTATTAACTGCAACGACAACAGATAATGTTGAAAAATTAAAATCAGCCGGATTCAATGCGTCGGAAAATGAATTTAAAATAATTATGAATGTGTTATACAATTCAAATGCCGAAAATTCAATAGAAAGAAGTCTTTCAAAAAGCGTTAAGCCGGAAGAGACCGGAAAATTATTAAAAGGATTTAATTCTTACAAAAATGAGTTCAAGGAAAAGGTTGTAAATTGGGTAAACGGAATTACACCTGAACTTTCAAGACGCACACAAGGCGCTGCCGAGCAAAGTATGGATGCGGTTGAAAGAAATTCATTGGTTGGTAAGCCCGTATCAGAGTTTGTAAAAGAGGCTGCGTCAAAGCGGTTAAGGTCAAATAAATGGCTGAAAATATTCGGCGGAGGCATGATATTATTAACCGCAGTTACAGTTGCCGCAACTTTTGCAATAGGAAGAAAAAGCAAAACAGAAAAAGAACTTGAAGCGGGGAAAAAAGCAAATGGCTAATTATTTGGATAAAGTGATGAATGTTTCACGGACATCGGCTCAGATGCCCGAAACAGCCAAACCGTCAGTTATAATGACTCCGCATGCCGGGTTTGTTAAGCCGCAGCCGATTGGAACAAACATACTTGAAAAGTATTTGCAAAATTGCGGTATAATTAATGTAAATCAGGTTCAGCCCTCAGTTTTCGCTAATTCAGATTCCGGCACTTATAAAAATAACCTCAGAACGAAATTTAGGAATAATGAAGCTGTTATATTAGGTGTTATAATGAGGAATTTAGGCGCTAAAGATTTAACGGGCAATCAGCTTATAAGAGAGGGGGATGTTAAAGGTACTTATGTAAATGCTGTTCCCCGTTTGGAAGAATTTAAAAAATTAGGTATAAATACGCTTCATGTACTGCCTGTAAACCCTCCGGGAAAAGAAAATGCAATGGGTACCGCCGGAAGTTTATACGCACCGCAGGACTTTTTAAAACTTGATCCGGCTCTTGTCGACGAAAATCCTCCAAAGGAAGCAAGAGACGAAATAGCAAAATTATATGAAGAAAAGACAGGAAGAAAACTCGAAAAAATAGATAAAAATGACCCTGATATAGCTTTTGCCCAGTTCAAATATTTTGTCAATCAGGCTCATAAATTAGGAATGTCTGTAATGCTTGATTTACCGAGCTGTGCTTCTTACGATTTATTTAAGACGCATCCCGAGTTAATGGCATTTAATAAAGACGGTACATCCAAGACTCCGGGGGGCTGGAATGATATTAAAATGTTAAATCCATGGAAAGATGAAACCAAAAAAGAGTTAAATCCTGATTTGATAAAAATGTATAAAGATTTTGTTGATTTGTGTCTGGATTTAGGAGTTGACGGTATTCGTGCCGATGTTTCAAGAACAAAACCGACGCAATTTTGGGATATATTAACAAAATATTCGAGGGAAAAAGACCCTGAGTTTGCATGGCTAGCGGAAAGCTATACTTATGAAGACGCATCGCCACAGGTTAATATGGATTACGACCGACCTCAAGATGCGCTGAAAGCCGGATTTGACAGTTATTACGGGCAATATCATATATTCCATGAATGGACGCAGGCGCATCATTTGACTGATTATGTAATAGAAAATCTTGAAATGTCGCATGAATTGGAAAAAGGTAAATCTCTAATCGGTTCATTCGGCACACACGATGATGTTTCTATTATGAATCATGGCGGAGTTACATATTCAAATTTAGTTTCGGGGCTTCAAGCAACATTACCGATGTTGAATCCTTACTTTTTTGACGGATATCAATCCGGCGATGATTACATGTATGATTTTGAAGGTGCAACGGATGAAGAAACGGTTACCGATTCTAATGAATGTACTGTTCATAAAAGCAAGCCTGACATATTTAACAATTCAAGACCGCTAGTAGGCAAACATCCTGAAATCGGCGATTTTATGAAATCTGCTTTGGATGTAAGAAAGCAGTATAATGATATTTTAACTAAAGGTTCATTTATACCGTTGAAAGTAAATGATAATGAAAACGACCAAATTATCAGTTATGCACGGCATTTAAACGGCAAAACCCTGCTTGTCGTCGCAAACAGAGATGTAAATTCAAAAGAGTCCGGCCGTATTGAAATCCCCGGCTTAAAAGAAAACCAAAAACTGAACAACTTATTTAAATCTTACGGGGATAATTCAGTATTTCAGGCTTCGGACGGTATATTGAATGTGGAATTAGGCAAAGGCCGTATTCATTTGTTTGAAATCGATACTCCTGATATTGAAAATTCAGGTATAAATGTATATAAACAAAATTTATAGGTGATTAACATGCTTGTAACATCTGATTTTAACAGGCTTAGATTTTATAATCCGGGAGTAATGCAAAATCAAAATTCATCTGATTCCAAACCGCCTAAATCTGCGGATGAGGAAATTACCGTTGCAAGATTAAAGAGAACTTTATCTCAATGCAGTTATGTTTTTATAGGTGCTTGTATATTTTATTTCGGACTTAAAAAAAACCTGCATGTTAATGAAATTATAAATAATGAAATTAAAAAAAATCAGATTAATAAATTAAAAAAACCGATAATTGATATTTTGTCTTAATATTTTATATCTGAATATTTATTTTGCCGTTTGAAATTTCATTTATGGTTTTTGTTGCATCAGCAACATAATTATCATATTTTTTATCTTGAATTTTACCTTGTCCGATAAGATTTTGTACGTCTTTAAAGTATGCTTTTAAGCTGTTTAATCTTAAATTTTTATTTTCATAAATCCATTGAAGAAAGGATTTGTTTGATTTCTGCACATTACAGCCTTTGTGCATTGACATATAATTACTTATATCATCATGATTTTTAGGATTGCTGTATGCAATAATATGGTCGGTATTTGCTACGGAATCGGATAACATTCTTAAAGCAATATCTTTTGAATTCCACAGCTCCCCATGTTTATTTAAGCCCGAATATTTAACTATCCATGCGGAATTTAAGTCGTGCGATGTAGGAAAACTTATTGCAATGTTTTTTAATTTTTTTTGCTGTTCCGCATTGTGAAGTTTTATTTTTGAAATTCTGTCAATCATTATTTTTCTTCGGAAAGGAGCTTCTGCATTTTTACGGGTTATCTGCTTTTTTAGTTCTTTTATTCTGTTATTCAGCACCTTTTTTTCATTTGGAGATAAGGTTTTGGCGAGTCTTGACATTTCTCTTATTCTGCTTAATTGAATTTTTTTCAGCTGAGAGAGTTTTGTATCTCTTAAAATTTGTACAAGTTTTTGTATGTCTTTTTCACCCGTTCTTTCTGATAAAAGATTTAGTTCATTGTAAACACTCAGTTCAATAGGCCTCATATACTTTGTATATTGCGCTAAAACGGATAAATATTCATCAGGTGTGCTATTATCTATTTTATCTTTGAATTCATAAAAAGTTTCTTTTGTCAGCATTTTATTCCCGCATGCCGGACAAGTTATGTTATCAAACTTTGAAATTTGAAAATTTTCAGGGTTTTCTGCTAAATCTTGCAGATTTGTAGAATATAATCTTGTGCCGAATGATACAGGCATGTAAAAAAAGAAATCGGGCAGGCATGGTGATAAAATTTCTTTGCTGTTGTTTTGAATTTTTTTTGAATCCGCTGTTGTCATTTTAGGCAGGGAATGGAATGAAATTATATGATTTACTGAATTGTTATTTGTTTTTATTTTTGCTCTTTCCACCCGCACTGTTTATACCTCTTTTTTACTTCTGTTTCAGTTTACCGGACTTGCTTTGCACTCTTGAAATTTCTTAATCGCTCGCAGGCTGGAACTTCGTTTCAAAAACCTGCCGGCTTTTTGCTACTTCGTTGCTGCTCGCTTTACGGAACTACGCTTCGCTCCGTCCGTCAGAAATTCCGCTGTCTTGAAATTTGCTTCACGCCTTCAAGTCATTCGCTTTATTTTGCTGAACGCAAAATTGCCGCTCATTATTTCGGCGTTGCTTCGAGTTTGAGCCTTACATCTCATCACTCTGCGCAAATTCCGCTGTCTTGATATATAAAATATAAAACTATAAAATTTTATTTTTTTTAGTTTGATTAATTTTTGTAAATTTGAATTTTTTTCATTGAATTTTTTAACTTTTTTTATTAAAGTGTATCATTTTGCAAAAATGATATATCATTTTATTGAAAAATACATAAAAAATATAGAATATGATTAAAATTTTAATACAAATTGATACAATGAATATTGCCGGATAGCAAAAAAAATTTGTTTTAATATTTTAAAGTATTAATGTTATTGCTAAAGGTCGAACATGCTTTAAAGGTAAGTATAAGTGAAAATAGCATCTCCGATAGGCAGATATTCCGCATTAAAAAATCAAAAGAGTTTGTGTGATACAAATAAGGACAGAGGTCTTGAATCCCCTAACTTCAAAGGCAGAGCTGCTGATTTTGCGTTTGATATGCTGGATAAGGGGTTTAGTGTGCTTGATAAAAATGCAATGATTCAAGTTTCGTTTGTAGATACCTGTTCTACAAATATACCCCGCACACTGGTTGATTTAAAAACAGGTTTAGCTGCCGCATTTGAAACTTTCAGGCGTGAGTTTTCAGGTTTATTTGTTAATTGCCTGATGCCCGGATTAGTCGTTGCAGGTGTTGCGGCTATACTGCCCAAATCTGATAATTTAAAAAATACACATGTAGTGCGTTCCTGGCTGAACAGCGATTCAATTGACAAGTTAAAAACGGTTTATACAAATGCTCAAAAATCAGGTGCTTTAGATACTACTAAAGAGTATGTTACTCAAGCGCTCGGTTCTATAGAAGGACTTAACGGCAAAGAATGGGTCAGCTTCCCTAAAGCAGCTGCGGAGGCAGCAAAAAAAGCCGAAAAATCAGGCAATACCGCTGTAAAAACTTCTTATGAAAATGCTGTTGACCATATTACCCGGGCTGTTTTTTCAAAAGGCAAAGACCGCAAAAATTTATTAAAGCAGGCTCAAAGTGAAATTGTAAGCATAACAAAAGCCGAAAGTGTACTTAAATTTAACGGCAGACCGCAGGCTGATCTTGGTGAAACACTCAGAGATATTGTCGATGCGGGTGAAAAATTTAATATAGTAAAAGATAGAACAATAAGTTCGCTTGGCAGTAATATTCATAATCTCACAAAAGAACAAGTTTCCGAAAAGATTTCCGAAGCTGTCGAGGGATATTCTTCATCATTAAAAAAATTCGTCAGCAAAAAGAGTTTTATCGGTTTAGCTGTTGTTCTCGGCATTGCTGCCAGCATTCAAACCATTAACAGAGCTATTACAAGAAAACAGTTTAATGCTGAAGGCGCTCCTATCTACAAAGATTTTGGAAAAAAAGATACTACCCAAAAAATGAATGAAAAACAAAAAAAAGCATTCAAGGTAAAAAAAGCTGCAGCTGCTCTTGGCATGTACGGATTAGCCGCTGTTTCAATGATGAAAAAACCCTCCGTCGGTATGTTTCAATTTTCCAATATATTCCCCACAATGGATCAGTGCAGGTGGATTGCTTCCACGACTTTTGCAAGCCGAATGCTTGGTGCTGAGGATGAAAATGAATTAAGAGAAACAACAGTCAGAGATATTGCTTCGTTTTCAGGCTTATATTTCCTTGGAGATTATGCGAAAAAAGCTGCGGCTTCTGCAATGGAAACTTTATCCAGAACAAAATCCGGTTCAAAAATTTTAGGCAAGAACGTTGTATTATTGAACAGAAAAAAAGAAGTAGCCAAACCTGTTGTCGAGCAGGGCGCTTCATTGGCAAAAAAATTAACCGCAAATTTAAAATTCAGAGCCGAGCAATTCGGTAATTGGGTTAAAAATACCGAATTAAAAACAGCATCGGAGGTCGCTAACGTGAATGTCCGTAATCTGAGAAATATTTGCAGGGTTGCCGATATTGCATTTTCGTTTATTATGCTCGGGGTATTGCTTCCAAAATATAACAGATCCGTTACCGAAAAAAAAGTCGAGGAAGCAAAATTACTTGAAGAGAACAGAAAAAAAGTAAAATTTTCAAATAATATGCCTAAAATCTTCAAAAATATGGCATAGATTTAATCTAAAGTGAAAATATCCTGTAAATCAGCGTAAGTAAGAGTCTTGCCAATATTTCTGTCAACAGAAATTACAGAATCTACAAGATTTCTCTTGTCCTGTTTTAATTTCTGGATTTTTTCTTCAACCGTATTTTTGGTGATTAACCTGTAAACAAAAACTTTTTTTGTCTGACCTATACGATAAGCTCTGTCTGTAGCCTGATCTTCTACTGCAGGATTCCACCAAGGGTCGTAATGTATTACATAATCTGCCCCTGTAAGATTTAAGCCCGTGCCTCCCGCTTTTAAACTTACAAGAAATATCGGTATAGACGGGTCATTATTAAATCTTTCAACAACTTCCTGTCTGTTTTTGGTTGAACCCGTTAGATATTCATGCTTAATTCCCGCCGAAATAAGCCATTCTTTAATAATATCAAGCATATCGACAAATTGGGAAAATAATAATATTCTATGATTTTCTGATATTATTTCTTCAAGCATTAATTTTAATTGTTCAAATTTTCCGGAAGATAAAATTCCTTTTTTATTTTCTTTATCGTATAAGCGGGGATGACAGCATATTTGCCTTAAGCGCAGCAGCGCCGAAAAAATGCTCATCCTGCTTTTTTCAAGTCCGTTTTCCGCAATAGATTTAAATAATTCTTCTTTTGTAGAATCAAGTACTTCAAGGTAGAAGTCTTTTTGTTCGGGAGTCAGCTCGCAGTATGCAACGTTTTCTACTTTATCCGGCAGATCTTTTGCTACATCGCGTTTCATACGGCGCAGAATAAACGGGTATATCTGCGATTTTAAACGCTTTTCAACGGTTTTTTCGCCTCTATCCACAATCGGAGTTACATATCTGTAATTAAATTCGTATTGGTTCAATAGAAATCCGGGCATTAGAAAATCAAAAACAGACCACAATTCCTCAAGTTTATTTTCAATAGGAGTGCCGGATAATGCCAGCTTATGCCCGCCGTTTAGCATTTTAACCGATTTTGCGGTAATAGATTCGGAATTTTTTATATTTTGTGATTCATCAAGGATTATATATCTGAAATCAAATTTTTTAAGTTTATCTATATCTCGTCTTATTAATGCATAACTGGTTATTATTATATCATATCTGGGAATTTCCTTAAAATGCTCTTTTCTTTCTACTCCGCTTAATTTTAAGCATTTTAACGACGGTATAAACTTTTGTACTTCAGCTTCCCAGTTGAACACAACCGAAGTCGGGCATACAACAAGATTAGGCGCTTTTTTATCTTTTTCTTTAGTTTTCTGTAAAAGCGTTAATGCCTGAAGTGTCTTGCCAAGCCCCATATCATCGGCAAGTATGCCGTTTAATCCGTACTTATATAAAAACCATAGCCAGCTGTATCCTTTTGTCTGGTATTCTCTTAATTCTGCATTAATACCTTTTGGCAGCGGCGCATTATCCATTGTGGAAAAGGTTGAAATCTGCTTCCAAAACATAGTAAATTTACGGCTCATTTTTAATTTAAACCCTAGATTCTGCATTTCGGATAACAGCCCCGCCCTGTATGTTTTTACAATATATTTATTATCATCATTTTTATATACGTCAAATGTATTAAATGATTTTAAAAGCGAGAATATATCAGAACCCGGAACTTCCACAAACCCGTAATTTTTTACCCTGAGGTATTTATCGCCTTCTATTATCAGGTTATAAATTTCATCAAAAGATATTTCTTCATCTCCCACATGACCGTACAGCGATACTTCAAAACTATCGGTAGTATCTCTAGCAAAATCAATATCGGCAGCCAATTCAAAAGGTTTCGGGGATAACTTAAAAAACGACATATCATCTTTTTCAATAAATGTCCAGCCTTCTCCGGCGCTTTTCAGATAATAATTGTAGAAGTCAATTGCATTTTCCTTTTCAATTGCAAGATTATTAGTCTGCATAGGTGCAAATTTACAAGCTAAAAGCATTTGATATGCTCTTTCTTCATGCACGAGGTTTCTTTTTAACCAGTAGAGCAAGTCTTCTTTCGGCTTTTTAACGGTTACATAAGGGCTTTTGGATGCGGATTTTGAATATGCAACTCTGGTTCCGTCATAATCAAATTCAAGTTCCGCTTTTAATGCTCCGTCATAATCTAAGCCCATTGTTACGATATTTTGCGGGGGCTTTTGTTCTAAAGTTAATTTATCTATTATTTCGGAAACTTCACAGGGAATAAGCTCCCTTAATTTAGGCAATTCTTCATATAAAAATTTTGCTCCGTCCGCATCTTTTACATCACTAAAAGTAGATTTAATAAGCGTTTGAGGCAGAACAGACAATGCAACATTTATAGGAAATATTTTATTTTTGTATCTGCCCCATTTTAACTGTCTTGAAAAATACCTCACTTCTTCAAAAGGAATAATATCGTCTTTATCGGGACGCTGCCAATATAGCGATAACAAGACGTTCCCCACCATAGAAAAATTAACCGATAATGACAGTTTCCATTCCTTATCGCCAAACACAAGTTTATGTTTTGTTTTTCCGTCAATAACATCATCGGCTTTTGACAAAAGCTGGAAAAAACCGCCGAATTTTGCAATAGGAATATCATACCATCCGGCTTTTTTATCGAGTCTGGAATTTTTTAATAACTGTTGAAAAATTGCAAGCTCAACTTTTTGAGAATTATTTAACTGAAAGTGTTCATCAGCTTTTTGAGCGGCTATTAATGCTTTTAAAAGTCCTTCTATATCTCTTATTACTTTGTTTGTGTTTCTATCCATAACAAGAATAGAAAAGAAATTCTGTCTTCTTTTTGCATTAAAATGAAAAATATAACCGCCTTTAGGGGCAGGATTCATTTCAGTCTGGGTATCCGAATAATCGGCGGGAATTTTAAATCTGCGTTCCAGAAATTCATCATAAGCATGTACTTCAATTGCTTTGATTCCGACAGCAATTGCATGTTTGCACCATTTTTCATTTAACGGGCAGGAACAAGACGGTTCCACTCCCCCTTTTTTAAACTTTAATTCCACATCATAAAATGATTTAAAGTTTCCTTTTACTTTGGCTTTTACACTTATTTTGCCTGTTTCAATAGACTCAACCTGCTCTTTTTGGTAGTATTCATAGCCTCTGCGCCAGCTTCCGGGGGTTGAGTTATCTTTTAAATACTTGAAATTAAAATTACAAACTGCCATTAATTCCCTTATAGTTATCTCTTCAAAAAATATACAAACAAAGTTTATATATTGAGCAGTAATACCTTATAATTAACTAATATTCTACAGAACAGTTATACTATAAATATTTTTTTTTGACAAGTGAAATTTTCGCATGGCAACACTTGCAAAAGTAAAAATCAGCCGGATTTCAATTCAAATTATTAAGCCGAAAATTAAATTAATGTGTCTGCCTCAAAGTGTAATTTAATGTAAAAATACAGAGTTTTTGAAGCGGGCGGACAGAAATATGCCATAATCCTGTTGATATAAAATTTTTTATCCCCTCATACCTCCTTTTTTCAGCGCTTTTTTCTGTTTTCTTTTATTTTGCTGTTTTCACCGCTATTTTTTTTTTCCCCCCCCCCCGCCTCTTCCGGCACCGATTAACTTTATACAACAGTTTTGTTAAAAAAATACAAATTATTCAGAAACAGGTACTCTTAAAATGTTATTAACGGAATGATTTTAAAAAATCTGCAGATGCATTTTGTTATTGGAAATTTCTGCGGACTGTCTGACGGTTGAAATATTTAACTGTTAATATCAAGTCTGCTCGTTTTTCTGCATGCCTTTGCTTTTTTTGTTTTACGATTAAGAAATCGTTTAACGGAAACAACCGATATTAAATAGTTATCGGCTGTTTTAATTTATATAGAATATTTAATTTAATATTGAACCGCCGGTTTACTCCCAGGAACACGGGTTACGGGATGTTTCAAAGGCATTTTATTTATTTCCGCTTTATGTCTGCGTTGCTCCATTTTTTGTTTTTGTTCCGATTTAATTTGTTCAAATTCCGTTTTTTGTTCGTCATTTAGAACAGATTCAAAATTTTCAATATTTTCTTGTCTGTATTTATCAGCTTTTTTCTTTAAATTTTCTTTTTCTTTAACGAGTTTTTGAATTTTCTTTTCTTTTTCTTCCGGACTTAAAGTGGCATCAAATTTAATCTTTCGCATTTCTTCACGGTTCAGCCTCATTTTTTCCATAACCGGCTTCATTTTTGCCCTGTCTTTTTCACGATTTGATTCTATTTTTTTCTTTTGTTCTTCAGTCAAATTCAGACGCTTTTCTATTTCGGCTTTTTTTTCAGACATCTCGGCTCGTTTTTGGTGTTTTTCCTTAAATTTATCGATATTATGATTTGCTTTATCTGCGTCATCTGCATTTTGCTTTATAACATCAGGGCGAAATTCGCCTGCATTGCCGATTGCATAGCAGGTTCCGCACATACCGCAGAATAAGACGGTTAAAACAATTGAAATTAAAAGATTTTTTTTCATGATTATCTCCTTTTTTTACATTAAATCACTTAATATAACGCTTAATTCTTTTCTTGCGTTAAAAAGTCTTGAGCGTACAGTGCCGGCCGGACACTTTATTTTTTTTGCAATCTGTTCATAACTCATATTTTTAATTTCATACATTACTATTGCTTCCCTGTACTTAGGCCTTAATGAATCTATAGCTTTAATAATCAGTTCCTGCCTTTGTTTTTTTATTAAAAGATTTTCTATACTCTCTTTATTATCTCTTATTTGAACAAGTTCATTTTCTTCGGTTAATGTATTATTCATATTTCTAAAATATGCGGATTTTAAGTAATCCCTGCATAAATTTGCAGTAATTGTACTTATCCAGTTCTTAAATTTTCCTGAATCTTTATATTTATCAAGATTTTTCCAAGTCTTAATATACACTTCCTGCTCAATATCTTCATTTTTTGAACCTGTCATATTTGAAATAATTTTTTGGATATTATTTCTATATTTTTTTATGATTGATTTCAAATTCTGCCCTTTTTAAATTTCAAAAAAACCGTAATCATCAGTCGGAAGCCCTATCATGCTTATGCAGGAATTGTCGATTATATCCTGCATGAGCATGTAATCATCATACATATTATAGCCTGTATAAGCGGAAAAACCCGCAAACAAAGCAACACAGCACGCAATCTTTTTTATTAATGACTTATGCTTCTGTTCCTCCATTTTTAAATACGCCGGCGCTGTTTCTTTTATAAGCTCCGAAACCTTTTGCTGTCTCAGCCGTTCTTTTTGGCAGTCAGGGCAGTTTTTTATATGTTCCGCAAACTCTCCGCCTCCATTGAAAACAAAATATGCTTCATATTTACCGCATTTATTTTCATTATTCATAAAAATTTCCTCTTTCATTTATTATAACGAAAGAGGAAATATAAAAGTTCAAATTTTCTGCAGTTATTCTAATGTAATTTTATTTTCCGTCAATTCTAAAGAATTATAAAATTCTTCAAACTTTTTTACGAATCTTGAATAAGTAATCGTGGGCATAACATTTCTTAATGCATATATATAAGACAAAGTTTGAGAATCTAAGGAATATAAAGCGGCATCAATATCCTGATAAACTTTATTTATTTGAAGCGTTTTATCTTCATCTGTTATATCAACAGTATTGTTAATCATCTGTATACGGCTTAAAGATGAACGGATAACCTCGTTTACGGACATTGCAGCCTGCTTATACTGGGAAGTTGAAATATTATAATTAGTAAGATTTAAGCCGATAAGCTCCGATTTATTAAATAAACTTCCTAAATCATAATTAATCAGTTCCTGAATCTTATCCATTTTAACGGGAATATCCGACTGGTTTTGGATTCCAGCCTGAACCGATAACGGAGCCGAAAGCATAATTAAAAATACAAAACAAAAAACTCTTTTTATCATAATTCTTAACATATTTAAAAACTCCTATTTCTGTAAAAAATTATCAAATGCTTTTTCAACAACAATTTGATGAGCGCAATACTGTTTATACTGTTCTTCTGTCATTACTGTTTTAAATTTATTGTCCATTTCTGTTTCTATTTGCTTTTTTTGATTGTTTAATGATTCAATATTTCGTTCATAAGCGCTTATTAATAATGCCGACTGCTCCTGTGTTTTATCTTTATCATCCCGGACCTGCGCTATTTTGCTGTTATAATTCATGATTGAATTATCTATTGAATCAAGCTGTTCTTTATATGTTGACTTTATCAGCGTTAATTGCTGCTTTTGTGCGGGACTGATATCTCTCAGAGCATCAAAATCATCCGCAAATGCCGCCAGCCCCGCCAATACCGTGCATGCCAAAGATAAAACAAATACTTTTTTCATAAATTCCTCTTTTCTATTTATAAACAGAATAATCTTTTGATTTTTCTTTCCACTCTGCTTCTTCCACGCAGAAAGCATGGCTCCAAAATCTTTCAAGAGCATAAGTTTCACGCTCTGATTTATGAAGGATATGAATGACAACATCTCCATAATCCAATAAATTCCATCTGTTTTTGGCATCGTTTTCTTCGCCGATTGGGATTCTTTCAAAATATTCTTTAACTTTTTCCCTTATATATCCTGTTAATGCCTTAACATGAACTGCAGATTCCGTTGAACATATAACAAAATAATCAGCCAAAACCGATATATTTGATATATTTAAAATTTTGATATCCATTGCCTGTCTGTCATCTAAAATACGAGCCGCAACACTTGCAAATTTATCTGATGAAATCTCTTTCAATATTTATTTTCTCCTGTTAAATCAGATGTATTACAAGAATTATAACACATGAATATATTTTAATGGCAAAATATTCAATAAGCATGTATTTTAAATATAGTTTTTTAAATTTTTATTAACATTAACATTTCTGCAGAGCTTTTTTAATTTGCTCATGGCTCTGTTTTCTATCTGTCTTATGCGCTCTCTTGAAACGCCATAATAGCTTCCTATTTCCTCAAGGGTTTTTTTAGTTCCGTTATCATCAAGCCCATAGCGCATTATCAAAACATTACGCTCTTTTTCGCTTAAATGATTCAATATTTTTTTGATATCACAGAACAAATTTTCCTGTGTTACTCTTGTATCGGGCGAAAGTGTTGTTTCATCAACTATAAAATCGGACAATTTTGCATTTTCGTCTTTTTGGTTTGCAGGCGATTCAATACTTATTGTGCCTTGAGCCGATTCTATCAGTGTTGACAGCTTTTGAACGGGCATGCCGATTTTATATGCAATTTCTTCTTTTGAAGGCGCAGCCCCGTTTTCTATTGTTAAATCCGTTGATATCTTTTTTATTTTGCTTAAAGTTTCTATCATATGTACAGGAAGCCTTATCAGTCTTGACTTATCAGCGATTGCTCTTGTTATAGACTGCTGTATCCACCATGTAGCATATGTAGAAAACTTATATCCTTTTAGATAGTCGAATTTTTCAGCCGCACGCATTAATCCAAGATTTCCCTCCTGAATTAAATCTAAAAATGACAGACCTCTGCCTATATATTTTTTAGCAATGCTTACAACCAGACGCAGGTTGGCATTAACAAGCCTGTTTTTGGCTTTTTCGGAATTCGTTTCTTTCACTTCTTTTGCAACTGCAAGTTCTTCTTCGGCAGATAAAAGTTTAATTTTTCCTATCTGCTGCAGATATATTTTCACCGAATCATCGGCAGCTATGCTGCGCTGAGTTTCAATAAATGCCGGTTCCGCAGTTCCGTCCATAATGTTTTCTGCATCATCCGATACAATAGAATAATCAGACTCCTGCCCGGCATCATCGGATGATGAAAAGTTATTTAATTCTTCTGACATTCCGCCTCCGTTATAATGATTATACAATATTTTCCGATTTTTGGAGTATCTGTTTCACTGCTTCATACATAATAATACCTGCGGAATTTGCAACATTTAAAGAATCGAAATTTCCAATCAACGGTATTTTTATTCTGTAATCGGCTTGATTTAAAACTGAGGATGATACTCCTGATTTTTCATTTCCCATAACTATTGCAAAATTCATATCGCAATAATCTATGTCGTAATAATTATCAACGGATTTTATATCCGTTGCAATTATCCAAAAGTCCTTGTCTTTAAGTTTATTAATTGCGGATGGAAGGCTATTGACCATGATTAAATCTATAAGATTTACCGCACCCGCCGATGATTTTTCTACTGCGGAATTAATACCCGTATTGCGTCTTGAAGGAAAAATAACCGCATCAAAGCCGGCACAGACAGCACTCCTTATAATCGAGCCTAAATTACGGGAATCTTCCACTCCGTCCGTTATAATTATTTTTTTGTACCCGTTTGTTTTTTTTGCAAGAAAATCATCAAGCTCTATGTATTTAACCGGAGCAACATAAGCTATAACCCCCTGATGAGAAACATCCTTATATTGAGTAAATTTTTCTTTTGAAACAAATTGAAAAACTATTTTTTTTTGTTTCGCAATTTTAATTATCTGCTCGATTTTATCGTTATGCCTCATATTTTTCATTAAGAAAATTCTGCCGACGCTTCTTTTCCCGTCCAGCAAAAGCTCTAAAACACTGTTTCTGCCGTATATAAAATCTTCCAATTTTGTTAGCCCCATTTAATCATATAATAAATTATACTTTAAATGATTTAGATAAGCATAAAAACTCATTCGTTAAGTTTCTTGTCAAAAATGGCATTCTATTTTATTATGATTATAATATTGTATGAAAATAAATTAAAAGCAGGATAATTGGAAATATGTTAGATAAATTAGGCTTTAAAAAGAGAATACATGTAGGTATTTCGGTATCCATCAACAATGTAATATCGCTTATGTGTATTGATAATAAAACAAAAAGCGTAGCAAATTATTCCACCGGAAGCATTAAATACAACAGTGCAATCAGAGAAATAATAGACTTTAATGAATTTAAGGAAACAATCGAAAATTTATTTGAAGAAGCCGGCTTAATCCCGAATGAATGTGTTGTTTCTTTAACTCTGCCGAATGTCTGTTTCGGTTTGACTCCGCTTGATGACAGCTCGGAACAGGAATATATTATAGAAAACTTACAGGCGGAACTTGAAGATTTGTATATTTTCAAGAGAAATGAGCCTGTTATTTCTTATGTGCTGCTTGAAAACGAAACTTCTAAAGAATCACGCAACATACTATACAGCGCCATTCAAAGCAAAATGATTATAAAACTGCTTGATACATTTGACAGCTTAGGTATTGAAGTGGAAAGAATTGATACTGCATATTCTTCAATACTAAAAGCAATTAAATATTTAGACAGATTTTCCAAGCATAATCAGCCGGAAGTAAAAACCGCTTTAATTATAATAATGGCAAACTGCTGCTGTGCATTTAACTTAAAAGACGGAGTTGTTCTGTATTATAAAGAACAGCCGTTAGCCGTAAAATCATTTTCGCCTGAAGAAGTTTTCGAAACATTAATAAGTTTTGTAGGTCATATTTCGGAAGATTTAACACCGCAGTCATTATTAATAATAAGCGAAACAGATGAAGTAAGCGCCGAACTGCTTGCAGAAAGATTATCTTTTTCAGGAGAAGTTGATTATGCGGATATGAATAATCCGGAGGATGAACTTATCAGTACGGAAATGTTTCTCGGGGATAACGAAGATGAAGAGAAAAATATACTTCAGAATATATCGTTAGAAACAATCGGTGCGGCGGTATCCACTTTTGATGATTTTGAAATCAATATCAACTTTCTGCCTGCCGAAAGAATTAAAACAAATTTAATACAGGTGGGCGGCTACGAAATTGAATTTGTAAGATTCATATTTGTAATGCTTATAGTTGCGCTGCTGTTCGGATTAATAGCCGGATTAGCCGTAAAATCATTTCTTATTAACCAGATAGAAAATCAGTCTATAGAAAATACAAGCGCAATACAGGAAATTAAAGAGTTTGAAAATAAGATACAGAAAGACGGCCAGATAACTTCTGCGGATGTTTTTCCCGTTATGCAAAAAATTCTAAACAGCAATAAGAATATTGTAAATGCTTATACATGTTTATCAACGGAAATTCCGGATTCCATATATATCAGGAAATTTATTACAAATGCAATGGGCGGAATCGGCATTATAGGAGAATCAACGAACAGCGAAGATGTTGAAAAGTTTTTAAGTAAATTAAAAGAAAAAAATGAAGATTTAATGGTCGCAAAACTTTCCGTTAATACTAAAAACGACCCTGTGCCGGCTAAAATTCCGAACGGATTTACTTTTGCGCTTAAAACATCGGATACAGACATAGATCTTAATGAAGATGAAGATGTACCAAGCACGGTTAGCCCGGAAAATAACAGCAGTTTTATGCCCGGGTCGGTCAGCGGTACGATGACGCCTCCGCCGGCGCCGGTTATATAATTGGTCTATAAAATACAGAGGAAAATATGAAAAAATTAAAGCAAAATATTGGTGTAATATGTTTAGTCGTTGCAGTTCTTATATTTATTCTGATTGTTAATGCTATAATACAGGAACCGCTTGAAGAATATAACAGTCAAATAGCTAAAAAAGAAGCTAACACTGTAAAACTTGAAGCTTATGAAAAGCAAAAACAGGAATTAGCAAAAAAAGAAGAAGAAGAAAAAAATCAGCTCAAAAAATTCAAGCCGTTTTTTGAAGCACCGGCGGAGGCAGATCTGAATAATCCCGGATTATACGGAAGCATGTTTGACAGCATAATTAAAATTTCTCAGTCAAACGGGCTTATGATCCGCTCTATAGAAACTAATATGAAGCCTGCTTATGACCCGCTTATATCTGTGCATCCAGAACAGTATTTTGCTTGTGAATTTAAATTCTTTTTTGTAGGGACATACGCTCAATTGCAGTCTTATCTTAATGATATGATTAACAAATTCGAATATATGATATCAATTTCACAGCTGAATGTTACTGCTTTTGATGAAAATCCGGACTATTTATTAATTAAAGTTTCATTTAATTTATATGCTAAAAAACATGAAATGCCTAAAAAAGGACAGTCGGGCATGTTTAGAAATCAGGAATAGCCCCTTGGAAATTTAAATTATCTTATTTGAAAAGAACATCTGCTGCATTTAGCTTTAGGATGAAGTGCAATATTATTTTCAAGGTCAATTAATCTTACAACTTTTGTGATTAATTTAGATGAGCATATAGGACATCTTAGATTTTCTGTTTCGCCGTCTAAAACAGCTTTTTTTAAAGAATTTATATACTCCGGCGTAACTTTATCATAAGATACAAGCATTATACGCTCGTAACATTTAATTTCAGACGGACTAATCTTTAAACCTTTAGCAAGTTTCTGTCTTATTGTGGCAGGCAAAAATAAATCTTTTCCTTCTTCAATATCTTCTATCTGCTCAACTGTTAAACCGCTTCTTTTTGCAAGACCGGCAACGGAAAAACCCGCTTGTTCGCGAGCTTCTCTTATAAATTCCGACAGAGATTTTGTATAATCATCCATTATACCGCCGGTTCTGCCTTTTTAGATTTTTTAGCCTCTGTTATATCATTCCATAATGCAACAAGAGTGCTTGCAAAGAATATACTTGAATATGTACCTATTGCAATACCTAAAATCATAACAAGTACAAAATCTTTGGTTGTAACCCCGCCGAAGAAATATAAAGCCCCGAGCGTGATTAATGTAGTAAATGATGTATTAATGCTTCTTGCTAAAGTCTGGTTTACTGATGCATTGACAATTTCATCATAAGTTGCTTTTTTTGAATAGAATTTAAGATTTTCTCTAATTCTGTCAAATACAACAATAGTATCATGAACACTAAATCCGAGAACGGTTAATACAGCCGTTACAAATAAACTATCTATATGCACGCCGTTTATTAAACCTAAAATCGAAAATACTCCGGCAACAAACACTACATCATGCAGTAATGCCAAAAATGCAGCGATGGCAAACTCAAAATGAAATCTTAAAGTAAGATATATAATAATTGCCAGTAATGCCAATGATACCGCAATCATCGAATTAATAAACAGCTGTCTGCCCAAAACGGGCCCGACAAAATTTTCCTGCTCCAGCGTAGCATCAGGATAATAAGAGATAACGGCATCTGTAATATCATCAATAATTTCTGCATGCTTATTCTGAGAAGGAGAACCGGTCTTCAAATCTTCATCAATCTGGGTTTTAATTGAAAGAATATCTACGATTTCTGAAGCTGACTCGGCTTTATTACTTGATAATACCTGAATAACAGGATTATCTATACCTTTGTTAAATAATAATGTTCTGATTTTTGAAACATCATCAGCTGTAACTTTTTTATCGATTGCATATTGGACAATTGTACCGCCCGTAAAATCAATACCTACAAGAAGCGGTGAATGATTAGGATATTTATATACGGAATAAAACATTGCAAGCACGCCCGGAAATAACAGTATAAACGATAAGGCCAGCCATATCCACCTGTATTTGACAACATCCAAAATCTTTTTTGTGTTTAAAACACTATATGACATTTTTATACTCCTTAATTACTAATCTAATACGCCAAACTTAGCTTTTTCACGCTGAGTTTCTTCAGCAGCATAGGCTTCATTTATATCAGACTCCTTTAACCCGAACAATGCTGGATGTTTCAGTTGTCCTGTGCCGAACATCAAGTGCATAAAGTTTTTAGTAACCGTAATTGCGGAAAACATACTGACAAGCACACCTATAGCTAATGTCAATGCAAAGCCTTTTACTATATTTGAACCTAAGAAATATAATATTACGCATGTAATAATAGTAGACATATTAGAGTCGAATATACTTGTAAACGCCCTGTCGAAGCCGGAATTAACAGCAGTAAATAAAGTGCGTCCTGCTTTCAGTTCTTCTTTGGTGCGCTCAAAAATTAATATATTTGCATCGACAGCCATGCCTATACTGAGGATAAATCCGGCAATACCCGCAAGGGTTAAAGTTACGGGAACCATTTTAAATATGGCAAATACGATTAAAGAATAAATAATTAGAGCCGTATCGGCAATAAATCCGGGAACTCTGTACCAGAAAACCATAAACAGCATAACTGCGCCAAGCCCGATAAGCCCCGCAAATTTACTTTTATTTAGGCTGTCTGCCCCCAATGTCGGTCCGACCGAGCTTTCTTCAATAATTTTTGCGGGAACAGGCAGAGCGCCTGCATTTAATAAATCAACAATTTTTTTAGCGCTGTCGTGAGTAAAATCGCCTGTTATCTGAGCATTTCCGCCGTTAATTTCCTGCTGGACGACAGGTTCTGAGATATTTTCATCATTAAAATAGATTGCAATCGGATACCCTTTAAATTCCCGTGTAAGTTTAGCAAATTTATTAGCGCCTTTTGCGTTAAATTCAAGCATAATAAGCCATTTGCCGGCATTATCCGTGCCTACTGAAGCCTTATTCAAATCTTCACCCGTAAGTCCGGACTGCTCCCAATCCAAAACGTCGCCGTTATCCGAAAGAACAGGCTTTTTAAATTCCAATTTCGCCGTTTCGCCTAAAAACTCCCTTGCTTTTTTAGGGTCGGAAACGTTGGGGATTTCTATTAACAGGCGGTTGCTTCCTTCCTGCTGAACCATAGTTTCGGATACGCCCAGTGCGTTTACTCTGTTTTCGATGGCTGTTTTAAGCCCGTCCATCATATCCTGTGTTATTTCGGATATTGTTTCCGTTTTTTGCGCTTCAAGTACAATTCTTGACCCGCCGACTAAATCAAGCCCCAGCGGAATAGGCTTAACCTTTATAATTACAATGGAAATGACAGATATTAATACTATCATCCAGAACATAATTATTTTGTTTTTCATATATATCCCCTGTAGAATAATAAAATACATTATAATTCTAACAAAAAAAAGTTTTCTTAGCATAAAATGATTAATAATGTTTCAAAACATTAAATGCCGAAAAGTTATAAAGAGTAAAAAAATAACACCGTAAGCATAATGCTGTAAGGTGTTATTCTTTTTAAGCAATATTTTTAATTTTTTAAAGGAACGGAAATAATAAGTTTTTTTCCTTCTTTCGTTTTTGTAATGTTATTTGTATCCGCATTAGGCGGTAATATAAAATCCTGCGAGAAAGATACATTTTCATCAACATTCTTGCGTTTTGTTTCAGAACTGCCGTAGACGGTGATTTTACCCTGCTTGGCTTCATAGTTGATTTTATTTTCATCATTCTGAAACGGCTTTAAGCATAGTATGATATTAAAGGCATCATCTTCCATATCTGTTTTAATTTTAACGGGGCTTGAAGGTAAAAACGGCATATCGATTCCATCTCTGCCCAGACGGGGCATAATATGCCTTGGAATATCAAACTGCTGTTCGATATCCCTCATATTTTTCATATAGATTTTATCCATATCATTGAATATTTTATCTTCAATGCTTTCGGCTGTTAAATAACTTTTTTGGTATTTATGCATTATCTGATCCGCAACAAAATAAAATGCCAAAAAGCCTCCTAAAAAAGCGGAGCATACCATAGCCAGACACTTTTTCCAACAGTGGTTTTCAAAGCAGATATGCTTTTCTTTTGCTTTTTCTTTTGTTGTCTGTTCTGTATTCTGATTATCATTCAGGCTGTTATCCCGATTAGTATTTTCTTCCATATTGCATCCTTTCTTATGTACACATTAATATATACCCGAGCGTATATTTTGACAATACCTCAACTGTTTATTCTTCAATACAGCTGTTTAAATAATCTATTGTTTCAAGTTTATTATTATACAGAAATTTTACAAAATATAAATAATTAATATCAAAAGAAGAAAGCGTAATATTAATTTCAAATCCGTCCGAGCAGAACGGCTCGTAATCGTAGATGACATAGCTGTTATACTTACTTTTCCATTCCTTTTTTTCAATCCGGCAGTTATTTTCCAAAGCCACCTGCTCAAACCATGGAATAATATCCCGTGAAACATTTTTAAATTCGATTGAACTTCTCTGATTTAAACCGTTAATATGCTTTTCAACTAACATTTTTCTACCCCATCTAACATTTATACATACTTCCATACCATATAAATAATTTATGCAATTTAACCGCATAAATTTCGGATATATTCAGTTTAGAGTTAATCACGCAATAAAAAAATAGACCAATGTATAATTTTAGTAATATATAAACAGGCTATTTTTTAAATATTCAAAAAATAAAAACAAATTTCAATTACGGTTATAACCCTGTTATTATTGGATTATAGCAAAGATATAAAGAATATATTAAAAAAACGGAAATTTTAAAAATTTGATTTATAATAAAAATCGGAAGTTGGGTTATAAAAAGGCATAAATGATGAACACAGTTTTATTACCGATAGATGAATATTTAAACAGACTTGAAAATGCAGATAATGCAGTAAAAAATAAGATTGAAAACGAGCTTGTCAATATAGGTGAAAAAGCGGTGCCGTCGCTGGTTGATTCGCTTCAGGTCGCAACGGGGAGGACAAGAGGAATCGTTGCGATGATATTAATCAGGATAGGCGAATCCTCAATAGGTTATTTAAAAAAAGCAGCTAAAAAGAACAGTGATTTTGAATGGATTGCTAATTATCTGATTACGGAAATAAAAGGTGCCGCCGCATAACAAGATTATGCTTATGTATTATTAAAAAGACTGATTATTTATAATCAGTCTTTTTGTATATTATTGTAATAATGAATTCAATTTTTCTTGATTAATAAAATTTCTTAATATATCATATCAAGTAGGAAGAAAGGACTGGGGGTTATAAATGAGAAATTCATCAATTTACAGGTCTAATTTATCGGATGAAAAGATTGCTTTTTTGTCTGAAATAAAAAACAAAAAAGATATTAAGCAGGAATACATTGATAATGCTCCGAAAGCATACAAAAGACCCGAAAAGGAAAAAGAACTGGACCTTTTATGGCAGAATTTTAAAATTAATCCTAAAGAAGAAAAATCTCCCGGAGTATATTTATTAACAGGTTTTATTGCGGGCGCTTTGTGCATGTTTATCATGACTTCCATTTTAAGTATCGGCTCGAACATTGCTTCAGCTCCTGATGAAACATCATTAGGACAGCCTAAATACGAAAAAAAGATATCAAGAAAGAGTAAATTACCGCAGATTAATTCTCAGATTTCGCTTGTTCCTGCCGTTAATACAAATGATACTGCGCCTATTCCGACAGTTGAAACATATACGGTAAAAAGCGGTGATTCCATGAGTTCTATTGTTTACCGTTTCTACGGAAAATATGATTTAAGCAAGGTAGAAAAAATAAAACAGGCTAATAATTTATTAAATGAACACAAATTATCAATCGGTCAAAAACTTATTATTCCTCTTGACTGAGTTTTAGATATGTAATTTGTTTATTACCGTATGTTTTGGCTTTGATTATTTCAAAGCCGTTATTTTTTATTATTTTATTAATAGGATGCTCCATAATAATAATTCCATCCGGTTTTAGAATATTATTATTTAAAATAACATTTAATGAACTTTCATATAAATTCGATTTATAAGGCGGGTCAATAAAAATAACATCAATTTTGGCATTGAGTTTTAAAAGTAATTTTAAAGCATCGCCTGTATATAATTCAGGCTCTATATTCAATGATTTAAAACTCTGCCTTACTGCGGATGCAGTTTTTTTATCCTGTTCAAAAGAAATTACTTTAAATCCTCTTGATAATGCCTCTAAACCCATTATTCCGCTTCCTGAAAACATATCAAGAAAAATTCTGCCGTCAAAGCTAATCATACAGAAAAGCGTATTAAAAATGCCCTGTCTTGTTTTTGAAAGTGTCGGCTTAATATTGCCGTAATCAGGAGTAGTTATATTTCTGGAATTGTATTTTCCGCCCGTAAGCCTCATAATCACAGCTCTATCAATCCTGAAGAATTAACCGGAGCATCGGAAACGTTATAAACGCTGGCTTTGCTCAAAATATTTGACCATTGACCGAACATATTCTGCGAGTAATGCGGAGCTTTATTTGTATAAATAACAAGAATAACTCCGTCATTTCCTTTAAAAGCACGTTCCATAACGCATGTGTTATTTGACTTGCTGCACCACACAGCCATGGCATTGTCAAAATCTTGAGTAATATATTCCGGATATATATCGGTATAATTGGTTTTATCTTTGCCGAGCTGTTTTTGCAGTATTACAATCGGCGGAATGTTTTTATTTTTAACTGATTTTTGCATAAATGTAAGCATTTCCGTATAATTTTCAGCCGTTTGGCCGGCAGGCGCATAGCATTTTTTGCTCTCTGTTCCATCGGGGCTTGCCGTTTTATGCCAGCCTTGATTAGGGAAATCAAATTTTAAAACATCATTTGCAAAACAAATATTTTGCAATAAAAATCCTATTAAGGTCAAATATAAAACTTTTTTCATTATAATAACTCCCATGCCGGATTTTCGGTCGCTGAAATAACTTCGACATCTTCATTCTTTAATATATTTTGAAAAATCTCAGCTACAAATCTTTCACTATGAAAATGCCCTAAATCTATTATTGTCATATTGTTTGCATTTAATGCCTGATGATGCTTTAAATCACCCGTGATAAAAACATCAATCCCTATCTGTTCTAAGGCTTTTATAAATTCAGCACCGCTTCCAGAACAAAATGCAATGGATTTATAACTTTTCCGCCTGCTGTTGACAACTCTTATACTGGGCAGGCAAAAAACCGTTTTTAAAGTTGATATAAGTTTTGAAAAATTCATATTTTCATCAAACTGTTTATACTTTATAAATTCAAATGCGGTATTTAAATCCGTAAACCCGCATTTTTCCGCTAAATATTCGCTTACTCCGCCCTTAGCTATATCAAGATTTGTATGAGCGCAGTATATTTGTATATTATTCTGGATTGCCTTTATTATATATGAAGCCTCTATTGATTTTATATTATTAAAAAATAAGGGATGATGAGATAATATAAAATCACATTTTTTCTCAACAGCCTCATCTACCGTAACAGGCGTAACATCAAGCACAAGAAGTATCCTGCTTACATTTTCATGTCCTAAATTAATCTGCCAGCCGGAATTATCCCATTTCTGCATTGTCGATAAAGGCGCAAAATCCTCTATTTTTTTTATTATTTTATTTACCTGTTCCATAGACTCTTTCTATTATCTTTTTTGCTGCACTGTATTTATCGGTTTTCTCTATATAAAAAATTTCTTCATTTCTGTCTATTATATACAATTCGTTATAATCGGAAGAAAAACCGGTGTTTTTTGATGAAATATCATTTGCGCATATATAATCGCAGTTTTTATTTTTAATTTTAATTTTTGCATTTTCAATAAGATTTTCACTTTCCGCACAAAATCCCACCACTATTTGATTACTTTTTTTAATCAATGACATTTCTTTTAAAATATCGGGATTTTCAATGAGTTCTAAAGTTATGGATGAACCTGTCTTTTTTATTTTCTGTTTTGATACGCTTTTTACTCTGTAATCACTTACTGCAGCTGCCATGATTAATGAGTAAGCACTGCTGAATTCAGACTTTACACAGTCAAACATTTCCTGTGCCGTATTAACTTTTAAGACAGGATAGTTTCTTTTTATGTCTGCTGCAGATATAAGAATGACATCGGCGCCCGAATTATAAGCCGCATCACTAAGCGCTATGCCCATTTTACCCGAGCTATAATTGCCTATATACCTTGCAGGGTCTATATTCTCTTTAGTTCCGCCGGCTGTTACGATTATTTTTTTACCTTTTAAAAATTGGCGGGGAATTAAAAAATTTTTAACCGTTTCAAAAATAAGATTAATATCTGCAAGCCTGCCTTTGCCGTTTTCACCGCATGCAAGAAAGCCTGCTTCAGGCTCAATGACAAATACATTGCGTGATTTTAATAAATTAACGGCATTTTGAACGGCAGGACTTTCCCACATGCCGGTATTCATAGACGGGGCAATAACAACCTGCTTTCTGAATGCGCAAAAAGCAGATGTCAGCAGATTATCGCAAATTCCCAATGATATTTTAGATATAGTATCGGCACTTGCGGGTGCAATTAAAAAAATATCCGCCCAATCGGCTAAACAAATATGTTCAGGTTTATAACCGGAAATATCAAACATTTCGGTACCGGCAGAATTTTGCGAGAGTGTTTCCAGTGTTGTTTTGGTTACAAATTTAAGCGCATTAGGCGTAACAACAACTTTTACATCGGCATTATTACGTTTAAATATGCGAATTAACCCGCAGATTTTATAAGCGGCTATTGCTCCCGTAATTCCTATAAGAATTTTTTTACCGCCGAGCATTACTTATTCCTTTCATAATCAAAAATTTTTTGAAGGTTATCAAGCGCAATATCTATATTATCATTAACCAGCTGATAATCAAAATCTTTACCCGCTTCAATTTCACGCTCTGCCTCATGTAAACGGGATTGAATTTCCGCTTCATTTTCCGTATGCCTGCCTCTTAAACGGGCTTCCAATGCATCAACAGACGGAGGCATAATAAAAATTGAAACAGCATCAGGCATTTTTGACTTGACCTGCTTTGTACCCCGGACTTCAATTTCAAGGATTAAATCAATTCCTTCAGCGAGAGTTTTTTCAACAAAACTTTTTTTAGTTCCGTAAAAATTCCCGTTAAATTCTGTCCATTCAAGAAACTCATTATTTTCAACGGATTTTTTGAATTCTTCTTTTGTAACAAAAAAATAATTAATGCCGTTTTTTTCTTCCGGACGGGGATGTCTTGTTGTAGCAGAAATTGCAAGTTTAACATTAGGATTTTTTTCAATAAACCTGCTTAAAAGAGTACCTTTTCCCACGCCCGAACAGCCTGCTATAATATATAAACGACCCTGCATAATATTCCTATCCATTTTAAATTAACACTGATTAATTTTAAAAAATTATAACCGAATTATCAGATTAAATCCAGAAAATTTTTAATAAAATGTTATAAATTTAATGAATATGGGAATATAAATAACAGACGGTTGACGTTTGACGGGTTAAAATCCGTTGACTGCCTCCGGCGTGGATATATGTTAATTTATGATTAAAAGCCCCCGTAAAGGGGGCTTTTTAATGTATATTAACAACAGTCTAATTTGCAGAAAAATTAAAAAAGAAGAACCGCTTAGCGGTTCTTCTTTTTTAATATCAATATGATATAAATAATTATTACATCATACCGCCCATGCCGCCCATGCCGTTCATATCAGGCATTGCAGGCGCTGATTTCTTTTCAGGAACATCAACTACGGCAGCTTCTGTTGTCAGCAACATGCCCGCAACCGATACCGCATTTTGAAGTGCGCTTCTTGTAACTTTTGCAGGGTCTACGATACCTGATTTTATCATATCGACATATTTATTATTCATAGCATCATAGCCTTCGTTAGTTGTAAGTTTTTTAACTGTTTCAACAACAACTTCACCTTTGACGCCCGCATTATCTGCGATTTGTTTCAACGGTATATATAATGCATCGAGCAAAATTCTAAATCCGACTTTTTCATCATCATTTGAATATGATATAGAGTTGATGGATTTTTCCAGGTCCTGCATAACTCTGATTAAAGCAACACCACCGCCGGGAACTATCCCTTCTTCTTTGGCAGCTCTTGTTGCATTAAGAGCATCTTCAATTCTTAATTTTCTTTCTTTTAACTCAACTTCGGAAGCGGCGCCTACTTCTATAACAGCAACTCCGCCTGCTAATTTAGCCAGTCTTTCCTGAAGTTTTTCCTTATCGTATTCACTGTCCGATGTTTCAATCTGCCGTTTAATCAGCTTAACTCTGTCTGCAATAGCACGTTTTGTTTCGTCCCCTACGACAATTGTAGTGTCATCTTTTGTAACAGTAACACGTTTTGCCTGTCCTAACATTTGAACAGTTACATTTTCAAGTTTTATGCCTAATTCTTCGGTGAATAGCTGGCCGCCTGTTAATATTGCAATATCTTCAAGCATTGCTTTTCTTCTGTCGCCGAATCCGGGAGCTTTTACAGCTACTGCTCTTAATACTTTCCTCATTGTATTTACGACCAATGTAGCTAAGGCTTCGCCTTCAACATCTTCTGCAATAATTAAAAGCGAACGACCGTCTCTTGCAACTTGTTCAAGTATAGGAACCAAATCAGCAATTAAGTTTATTTTTTTATTTACGCAAAGAACATATACATCTTCTAAAACTGCTTCCATTCTTTCGGTATCAGTTACAAAGTACGGCGAAATGTAGCCTTTATCAAACTGCATGCCTTCTACAACTTTTAAGTTGGTACCTGTTGATTTGGATTCTTCAACGGTAATAACGCCGTCGTGTCCTACTTTTTCCATTGCTTCTGCGACTAATGAGCCGACTTCTTCGCTGTTTCCTGAGGAAATAGTTGCAACTTGAGCCAATTTCTCTTTAGAATCAACGCTTTGAGCCATGCGTTTAATTGTTTCAAGAGCTATATTAACAGCTTTATCCATACCTCTTTTCATAAGTATAGGATTAGCTCCTGCCGTCAAGTTTCTTACACCTTCCCTGACAATAGCCTGAGCCAGAACTGAAGCTGTTGTAGTTCCGTCCCCTGCAACATCATTAGTTTTCGATGAAACTTCTTTTAATAACTGAGCGCCTGAATTTTCTAGCGGATCATCAAGTTCAATTTCCTTAGCAATAGTAACGCCGTCATTTACGATTTGAGGCGAGCCGAATTTCTTTTCCAATATAACATTTCTTCCTTTCGGTCCTAATGTTACTTTTACTGCATCAGCAACAGCATCTATTCCTCTTAAGAGTCCTTTGCGGGCTTCTTCATTGAACATTATTTTCTTTGCCATTTTACATATCTCCTATAAACTATTATTCAATAACACCTAAAACATCAGAAACAGACATTACTTTTAATGTTTCGTTTCCCAGTTTTACATCAGTACCTGCATATTTAGCAAAAAGAACAACTTCGCCGGCTTTTACATCCATCGGCTCTCTTTCTGATTTTTCATTCAATCTGCCTTCTCCCACAGCGATTACCTCACCTTTTTGTGATTTTTCTTTTGCGCTGTCAGGAATAAAAATACCGCCTGATGTCTGCTCTGCATCTTCAATAACTCTGATAACAATTTTGTCACCTAATGGTCTTATTGCCATATTTCCCTCCTTATTCTTTATCGTACTATTCATTTATACTACCGATTTTCAATTTTCTCTAAAATGTTAATGAAAAATTAATTATTTAAAAAATAGCCAATTTGTGCATAATTTTATAAATTTTTCTTTATCCTGCAGAAATAAATCTTCTGCGTGCGCACAGTTTTTGAATAATTCATAGTGTTTTTCGCATAAGGCTTTTTCATAGAGCATTTTTGTATGCCAGCAATATACCGTAGGGTCTTTTTCACCGGCTATAAACAGTGTCGGGCATTTTATTAAATCCACTATTTCAACAGGTTTAATTTTTTTGCCTATCGGCAGTGCAGGGCGTATTGAACACCATCTTCGCAGTTCAAATTTTTTTATTGTTTGAAGCCATGCTTCTTTTTTCCAGACTTTGTTTTCTATCTTTTCAAAAGCTGACGGTGCGCTTACGGCTATAATTTTATCAATGGAGTTATTTTCGGCTCCGGCTGTAAGTACTATTGCTCCGCCCAGTGAAAAACCAATCAAATAAATTTTTTTATAGCGTTTTTCGGCAAATTTTATTACCGTATCAATATCTTTAGCTTCTTTGCTCGTAAATGTATAAAAACCTCTGCTTCGGCCGTGTCCTCTGAAATCAAGCGTCAAAATATCGGAGTATCTGCCGAATATTTCGCTCATTTCTTTAAATGACCTGCTGTCTTTTGTCATAAACCATCCGGGGGCGATAACAGTAACTCTGTCAAATCCGTTATTATAATGATTTACCGCAATTTCTACTTTATCTTCCGTTATTAGTTTTATTTCTTTCATCGGCTTATATTTTATTATTCTTAAATTATTAACTGATTTTAATATTTATTTTTTAAATTAAAGTTTCAGAAAAAACATCCGATTATAAAAGTATCAGAGATAATTAGGAAAATCAAATGAAAACTAAAATGTTAATACCTGTAAGCAATATATCGGACGGTGTCGAATTTTTCCTCCGCGGGGCAAAAAAACGCAGAGCAATGGCTGCCGCAAGCGTCAGGGAAGTTAATTCCGGCATAAGTGCAGGTTTGAAGCTTGTTTCATCAAATAAATAACATGAAACAAACATAAAGCCGTCTTTGAGAAAAACGTTTTTTGTATTTTCTCAATTTTTTACCCTGATATCCGCTGCAAGTTTATGAGCATAAAGTCCTTCTTTTTCCGATAAATAAGAAGCATATTCTGCGGTTTTCGCCAAAGCGTCTTTATTTATTATTTGATAGGTCTGAATTTTTATATAATCAAATACGCTTAAACCGCCGGAATACTTTGAAACCTGATTTGTAGGAAGTGTATGATTTGTTCCGGAAACATAGTCGCCGAATACTTCAGCGCTGTAACTGCCGATAAATAATGAGCCGTAATTTGTAAATCCGTTTATAAATTCTTTTGCATTATCTATGCATAATTCTAAATGTTCAGGAGCTTTTTTATTCGATAAATCAATTGCCTGTTCTATGTTATTAACCTCAATTCCAATTGATTTTTCAAAAGAAATTTTTGCTGTTTCTTTTGTTTTAAGCGTTTCAAGAAATTTTTCGGCATGATTTTTTACCTGCTGTATAAATTTTTTAGATGTTGAAATTAAATAAGCTCTTGCTTCTTTATCGTGTTCACACTGAGCCAGCATGTCTGCCGCAACAAATTCAGGGTTTGCTGTTTCATCGGCAACAATAAGAACTTCGGAAGGACCTGCCAGAAAATCTATTCCGCACTCGCCGTATATCTGCTTTTTTGCAGCCGTTACATATTTGTTTCCGGGACCTGTTATTTTATTTACTTTTTTTATTGATTCTGTTCCGTATGCTAAAGCTGCTATCGCCTGAACTCCGCCTATTTGATATATTTCATCGGCACCGGAAAAATATGCGGCGGCTATTGTTACGGGTTTTATTTTCGGCGATGCTGCAGCAACTCTTTTTACTCCGGCAATTTTAGCCGGAACAATTGTCATGACTGCCGTACTCGGAAGCGGATAATTCCCGCCCGGAATATAACAGCCTGCAGAATCTATAGGAATTATCTTATGACCTAAAATATTTCCTTCAATATTAACTTCAAGCTCTTTAATTGATGAAAGCTGTGCTTTGGCAAAATCTGATACATTTTTTACTGCATATTTTATTGTTTTGATTGTATCGGCATCTATCTGTTTTAAGGCATTATTTATATCGTTTTCGTTTAGTTTAAATGAATTGATATCACCGTCGCCGAATTTTTCAGCGTACTTTTTTACCGCTTTATCTCCGAAACTTTTTACCGAATTTATAATTTCACTGACCGAGCTTATACTTTCAAACTCGATTTTTTTATAAAAATCTTCATCAATATTATTATAATCACATATTTTCATATTCTGTATTCCGGTGCAATTTAGCTATTTTGTTCTTGAAGCAAGATTATTTATTATATCCCGAGGCGTAACATTATGCAAAGCCATATATGCCAGCATGTGATATGTTAAATCGCTTGCTTCCCATTCCAGCCCGTCCCCTTTTTCATAATTTACGGATTCAAATGCCTCTTCCATAATTTTTCTTTGAAGATAAAACTCATTCTTA
The DNA here is from genome assembly GCA_964491345.1 of uncultured Muribaculaceae bacterium. GTDB lineage: Bacteria > Cyanobacteriota > Vampirovibrionia > Gastranaerophilales > Gastranaerophilaceae > Avigastranaerophilus. The sequence goes on along the minus strand of CAZBFV010000003.1, from coordinate 1,834 downwards.
AACAGTTTTGCCGTGTAAGAATTTTCGGGAAGTTTGTTTTTTCTGTCTAAAAGCAGGTTATATAATTCCTGAATGCAAAATTCCCTGTCTTCAAAGCAGGAGTATCTGCCTGTATGACATGCATTGCCTTTTTGCTTGACTTTGAATAAAAGAGCATCTCTGTCGCAGTCAAATTTTGCACTGATTAATTCCTGCGTATTTCCTGATGTTAAGCCTTTCGTCCATAGTTCCTGTCTTGAACGGCTGTAGTATGCGGCAATCCCTTCGGATAATGATTTTCTTAACGATTCTCTGCTTGAATAAGCGAGCATAAGCACCTGTTTTGTTTCTATATCTTGTACTATTGTGGGGATTAAACCGTTCTGCTTTTCAAAATCCATGACGGCGATATAGGCATCTTCTAATTTTACTTTGCCTGTATAGATACACATGCCAAGCTGAACTGAAACATTCATTTTAACAAGGGTTTTTATTTCATCTTCGGTTGATATCCCGCCTGCTGCAATAAGTTTTTTATTCGTAAGGGTACGCATTTGTTTTACGGCTTCAATGTCAGCACCCTGCATCATGCCTTCCCTCTCTACGATAGTATATAAATAGCCGCTGCATAGATTATCAAATTTTTGTATATAGTCTTTCGGGGTTAAACTTAAATCTTTTGTCCATCCTTCCGTAGTAATCCTGCCGTTTCTTGAATCTATTGCAACAAGAACTTTATTGCAGGGCAGTTTCGATAAAAACTCCTCATTAGCCGCAGTTCCGATTATTATTTGCTCTGCCCCGCAGGCTAAAATTCTTTTTGCTTTTTCTATATCTCTAATTCCTCCGCCGACTCTGCAATGGGCTGTTTTACATATTTCTTTTATAAGATGTTCATTATCGCCTTTATTCATTGCAGCATCTAAATCTATAACGCTGATTTCGCCGAAACGTGAATAGTATTTTGCAAGTCCTGTTACATCTTCTCTTTCAAGCACCTTTTCTTTTCCCTGTTTAAGCTGAACAGCTTTTCCGCCCATTAAGTCAATACTGGGAATTATCATAGCTTCTCCTTTCCGTACAAGTGAAATTATAAATAAAACATAATAGTTTTAAAATATTCTCTGCATTCTATAAAATTCCATCTAATCCATAAAACAGCCGGATGCTTAATGCGCTGTCGGAAGGGGCGTCGAGGGTAAAAAGAGGAAAAAGCATTTAGGCAGGTTTTGCTTCAGCTGGCAACAGCCCGCTTTCAGTTGTTGGAAAGCTGTAGCGCTTCAGTTTCAGGGCGTCCGGTAATTTTTGCCGTACACTTAAGGGTTATAACAATATGCAGGACAAGGAACTTCCACACTGCTGTAATATTCCGGCGGGTGAGCAGGACAAGAACATCCGTACTTTGCAATTAATACCGGCTGTCCGTCCTCAATGACATCCGAGTACATCGATAAAATTTCTTCATCAGATAAAGCGTTTAAATCCTGAATATCCATTTAAATTTACACTCCGTTACTTTTTTATTTTTAACATTTTTCCTAATTTCAAATTTGTTTTATAATCTATTGCATAGAAGCCTGAAAACGGCGTAAATGTCATCTCGTTAAAATATATTTTATCCTGATAAACCAGCCAGTCCACCCGTACCAGCTTAAACTCTTTTGCAAGCTCCTTTGATTTTTCTGCTGCTTGTTTCAAATTTTCATCTGCCGGCTCATACTTTCTGGCATATCCTCTGCCGAAAGTTATTCCGCTTTCACTGTAATCTTCATTATAAACTGCACACTCCGGCGGTATCGAATACTTTATCCTCTGGATTATTTCAGGGCGGGAGTTAAAACAATATACCTCTATT
>CAZBFV010000002.1:0-145006 GCA_964491345.1 uncultured Muribaculaceae bacterium | reverse complement strand
CCCCGTCAATGTTCAGAAAAGAAAAATTCAAAATTGCAGTTGGTGACAGATACCACAAGGGATTTGTAATTCCCGATAATCAAACAGACGAAAAATCCATAAATGATTTAATAACAATGGGCTATAAAATATTAGATGTTCCTGTTGATATGAAAAATACATTTTTGTCAGATTTTGATATAGCGTTAAGAGATGTAGCGGGAATATCAGTACCGGGCGCATTATCGTTTATATCGCAGTCAACAATAGATGACTGCATAAACACAGAAAGAAGAAATCCGTTTTATACCGATATAATATCTATTGGTACAAAAGACGATTTAACAATAGAAGAATTTTTCCACATTGGTGAAATCAAATATCAATACAGGCAATACCCAATGTTTATACACCACGATTTATCATTAAATACCGACAGGACAGGTATATCGGGGATAATTGTATCAGGAAGGAAAGATGTAAAAACAGAAGATGGAAAATTAAGTTCTGTACCTATATTTACTCATGTATTTTCAATAGCAATAGAAGCACCGAGGGGGGATAACATAGCATATAATAAGATATTGAATTTTGATTTATGGCTAAAAAAACAAGGATTCAATATTGTATCAGCATCAAGAGACCAGTTCCAAAGTGAATACCTTGGACAGTTGCTTGAACAAAACGGAATACCATCTCCGAAAATATCATTGGACAGAACCCCGGACGGATATATAACTTTAAGGTCAGTATTGCTTGAAAACAGAATAGATATGCTTGACTGCAAACTATTGCAAGATGAATTGATACATTTACAAAGAGATTCTGTAACAGGCCGTATAGACCACACGATTAGCGGCTCGAAGGATTTATCGGATTCATTTGCAGGTGCAATATGGCAGGCAACACTTGATAACCCTCCCGCAAAATTAGATGCTACTCACGCTATATCCGCAATAGCGGCAGTAAATGGAAGAAAAGGCGGTTACAGAGGAATACCACAAAATACCGGATTTGTAAATCGTTATAGATAATATACAACGATAAAAAGGTATAGATGTTAAAAATGAAGATTGTCAAAAACGAAAAACAAAATATTTATGGAATGGCAAGAGCAGGTTATATTGACAATTTGGAAATATATGTCAATACAAATGATGGCGGCAATATTCCACATTTTCATATACGAAATACAAAAGAATGGAATAAATTTCATACTTGTATAAAAATAGAAACAGCAGAGTATTTTCATCATACAGGAAAAGAAGATATTTTAAATTCAAAACAAAGAAAAGAACTTGCAAATTTTATGAAATCAAATGTGCAAATTGATAGATACAGAAATAACTTTACAAATAATTACGAATTGATATGTTTTTTGTGGGATATAAATAATTCTACTGCGATGATAGATGATAACACAGTAATGCCAGATTACACAAAATTAAAATAAGTCAGGAGAAATACAAATGAAACTGAAATCTTTAATAAAAATTCCAACGTATAAAATAGATAAACCCGTAAGGTTGATAGAATTGTTTGGCGGTATAGGCGCACAGGCGAAATCTCTACAAAATTTAGGAATAAATTTTGAACATTACAGATATATAGATAATGATGCCTTTGCGGTGAAATCTTATAATGCAATTTTTGATACAGACTTCAAGCCGCAAGATATTAAAACAGTCCACGGAAATGATTTAGGCATAGTCGATAAGAACAGATATATATATATTATGCTATTCATTTCCTTGTACCAGTATATCAGTAGCTGGGCCGAAAACCGGAATGAAAAAAGGTACAGACACAGAATCCAGTTTATTATGGGAAGTTGAAAGAATTTTAAGAGAAACAGAAGAATTGCCGCAGGTTCTTTTAATGGAAAATGTAATACAAGTACACAGCAGTACAAATATATCTGAATTTGCAGACTGGCAGAAATTTTTAAGAAGCAAAGGATATTCAAATTTTTATAAAGATTTAAATGCAAAAGATTATGGGATCCCGCAGAGCAGAAACAGATGTTTTATGATAAGCCTTTTAGGAAAACACAATTATATATTTCCCGATGCTGTACTTTTAACAAAAACTGTATCTGATTATTTAGAAGATGAGGTTGAAGAAAAATATTATATTGATAATGCCGCTACGAAAAAATTTATAAAGGAATATAAAGAACATCTTATCGAAGAAAATATTACAAGAGAGCCGATAACAGTTTTGCCGACAGGAATAGAAAAAAGAGAAATCGCAAATTGTATTCAGAGCAAATATGACAACGGAATCGGATCACACTGGAAAACAAACGGCACAAATGTTATTCAAAGAAAAGATAAATTGTGCCTTGGAAATTTAGATTTAGATTCAGTCAAAAAATTCAAACAGCACTATATGGTATATGATGTAAATTATTTAGCACCGACATTACAAGCCGGAATGAGCCATCACGGAGGAAATATACCATTGATGATTGATAAAAAGAAAACACAAACAATAGTGGCATCAAGAGGCAGAAATCCGGAAAATCCGTCAGACAGAAGTTCAGGAATTGAATTAGAACAAAGAATAGAAGAAAATTCTGAAAATTTAACTAATGCTATAACTACTTTTGCAAAAGATAATATGATATTTGAAGATATTGAAAATGCAGAGTATAGAATACGAAAGCTAACTCCGAGAGAATGTTGGCGATTGATGGGATTTTTTGATGAGGATTTTAATAAAGCAGAAGCAGTAAACAGTAATTCACAGCTATATAAACAAGCGGGAAATTCCATTGTGGTAAATGTTTTAATGGCAATATTTGCGCAGTTATTTTAATAATAAGAAAGGAAATAAGAGAAAAATGTTAAAGAGAAACCTTCTCCAAACAGGGGATTATGTTGAATTTGTACCTATCGGCTATAATATGACTCTTGAATATGATAACAGGGGAAAATTAAATAAGATATTAAAAGGTTTTGACGGAAAAGCAGATATTACAAATAAAATAATGTGGAAATTCTATGACAGAGGAATAGTGCCGAATACTATTCAGACTGGAAACGGAAATGTAAAAGTATATGGAGTTCTCACTATTGATAAAATATTTAACGACACGGGAAAACTGCCCGATGTTATAGAAAATAAAATAATTGATTCTTTCCTTAATGATAAAACAATGCCCGAAGTAAAATTTATCGGTTTATGGACTGAAAACGATATGATAGAAATAAGAGGGGCGGCTATGAACAGACAGGCCCTTGACCAAATGGGATTTAATACCATTATAGGAATATCATATAGTGAAGATATGACAGATGAAACTTTGCAGTCTGTACTGGCGGTAAACGGGATAAAACAAGAGGACAGCAATACCGAGGGATTGCTGGTATTTATGGAAGATAAATGCCAGTATATTCCGTATAACATTTCACAGGTAATTGTTAAAGATGTCAAAATGACAGTTGATAAAAACGGATATATTGATGCAGATATAACTTTATCCGATAAATCTTCACAAAAAATAAGGTATTCTGAATTATATAAATTTCAGATTTGCAAAAAAGATAAACTGATATTAGATGAGGAAAAACATATTATTAAAAATTACGCAGGGAAAAATTCTAAAGGTGTAAGAGATTTTATCATCTGCCCTTCTTGCGGAAAGAAAATTTTTGTAAGAAACAGCGGATTAACAAAATGTTCGAATGATTCCTGTATCTCAAACCTTTATCCGAGATTAACATTTTTCATAAATACCTTAAATCTTGACCCTATGCCGTATGAAAAATATAAAGAGCATATTGACAATGGAGAGTTGAGCGATATTACAGATATATTTGAACTTGCGGAATACAAAGATAAATCTGTAAGAACAACAATGCCAGTTGTACTTAAAGCAGTTATATCTTTAACAGATTTACGAGATAGAGAAATCATAACTGCATTTTGCAACAAGTGCGATAATAATTTAGATACAATACTTTATTATTTCAATCATACCGAAAGCATTGAAAGAGATTTGCAGTTGAGCAGATTTGCAAAATATCCTACGGCGGTAAATGATTTAATAAACTGGGCAACACCCGAACACATTTTAGAATTTAAGACTCTCGCTAATTCAGAAAATATTGTTTATATGGGTTCACTAAAAAGATTTAACGGCCCGCAGATTTTCAGAGATAAAGAAATAGCGGTAACGGGAGTATTTACTCACGGAATATTAGAAGATATAACTGCAATACTCGAAAGCTACGGGGCAAAGATTGTTACAGTTTTAACAAAGAATACAGACTGTTTAATAATAGGCGGCAAAAATAAAAATACGTCAGGCCCGATGGTAGCAGAAGCACGGAGCAGAGGAATACCAGTATTTTCTGAAAAAGAATTTTTTGAAAGATACGATATAGACAATGACTTAAAGAAATATAATGTCAAAAGGTAATACCGATTTAACAATTTTTAACCTTTTTTAGATATGAAAGGTAATAAACTATGGCGGATAATAAATCAAAATGGTATATGAAACTTGTACCGAGAAGAATAAGACCCGCATCATATTTAAGAAGTATAACAAGCGGTTCATTTTATCGGTTGTCAGATGCTCTAACAGGTTCAACTTTTACCGATATACAATCTAAAATAATTGCTATGAGAAATCTTGCAAAAGATTCACAGGTAAGTACAGCATTATCATATTATGCAACAGATGCTACCACAACAAATGCCGAGGGAAAAGTTATTTGGGCATCGCCTGTTACAAAAAATGATGAAGAAGTTGCAGATATTGTAAATGCTCTGTTGGACAGGTGGAAAGTAACATCTTATGCAAGGTCGCATATATTGGAATTAGCTACAATAGGGAATTTATATATTCCAACAACAAGGTGGTTCAATGAATATGGGGGCAGAACAAGTGCAGTCAATATAGCACTTGATACAAATACAATCAAAGACGAGGATTTTGATATTGTACCCTCATACAAAATTCCACCCGAAGATGTTGTTCATATCTGGCAGAAAGGAGAGCCGAAAGGATTTATAGTAACACCTGAAGATGATGTATCAAACTATATTTTATATCCCGAAGGAAGCATAATACATTTTTCCCTTGGTGGTTTATTAGGTGAATATAAAATATCTGCAAAAAATAAAGAGGGCGAGGAAGAAGAATATGATATACAATTTGCCGACCCTTTAATGGAAGATGCTGTTCAGCCTACACAAACTCTCGGACTACTTGAAAATGCCTTGTTGCTATCATCACTAACAAAAGTTGTAAGATTTATAAATGTAGATTGTTCAGGCTTAACTGATGATGAAATACAGACAGCTTTGCAACAATTAAAAGATACAGTTGAACAACAGCTTGCCATAAATACATCGGCGGGGCAAATTGAAAGTTTTGTAAATCCGCAAAGTCCGAATAACTTGATATATCTGCCGAAAGTAAATGGACAGGATATGATATCTATAACCGATATGGATATGCAAGATGTAACGGAAAATGACTCGAAGTTGCTTGAGCATTATCAGGATAAAAAACTTTCAGTCCTCGGTGTGCCAAAAGAAGCTATGAACTTTTCTTCAAATGAAGGACTTGGCGGAGCAGGTTCCGTATTGGCACAAAGGTCGCAGATATACGCTAACGGACTTGACAGATTAGTAACTGCATATAAAGAAGGGTGGAAAAATGCTATCAATAGTTATTTCTACGCTAAAAATATGTCAGGAATGGTAGACAGATATGTATTGCATACACAGCCTATGCCGACAACGCTCGGAGAGGTGATGTCAACAAGACGAGATTCAGCAATACAACAGGCAACAAGCATAATTGATATGCTAAAATCAATCGGGGTCAAAGATAAAGAAACATACCGACAGGCAATATCGGAAATTTTGCTTGATGTTCTGCCAGTATCAAGTTCAGATTCTAAGACTTGGGATATAAATTTAGACGAGGAAGAAGGTGGCGGTAGGTTCTAACCGGAAATTATGGAAAACAAAAATTTTCAGCCTGCGGAAATAACTTCTTTATTTTTCAAAGAATTAAAACAATATAACGGCACTAATTTTAAATCTTTATACGAAGCAGATTTAACAGAAGAAAGCCCGAAAGTACATAAGGCTTGCAGTAGTGTTGTAACACGATATTTTATATTTAAGGAAAAACACCCCGAATTATCTGAAACAGAATTAAATATATTATATTACAAACTGCGCATAGATTTAATAGCAAGATATTTTTCAGAATATCCCGCCGCTAATTTGGAAGATTTGAAACCTTTTCAGGCAGAATTAAAAAGATTTGTAAATGAGCAGAAAGAAAAACGGTTTGTTGAAAATACCGAAGTAGAGGAAACAGCAGAAGAAATCGAAAAATCGGAAATTGAAAATACGAAGATTGAAATATCAGAAATCGAAAATACGGAAAATATACAAACCGATGAAAAAGAATCTACTGCCTGCACTTTAGATGCAACAGACAAAAAGATTTGCAATTTTTGATGAAAGGAGAATCCAAATGCAGAAACCGCTCCTGCGATATAAGATAACAGACTGGAGTCAGATAAAAGAATGTAAATCAAATAACAGCAGAGATTTATCTATACGATATTCTGAATTTGTAAACAGCAAACGGCTAAAGGGAAAAAGGATAGAGGTTATAGATAAACAATGCGGAGTTTTATTTGCTTGTTTATTAAATGCCGAAGGGGAATTGCTAACAGATAAACAAAATGAACTGCCCGAAGAATTATCCGTAATGGAAATATTAAAACAGTTAGAGCGGTTTGGATTTTTAATAGAAGCAGGGAAAGAAACAGTAATAAGCGAAGAACAGTTAGAATATTTGAAAACAGTTGACGGACTCGGTTTTGATAAAATAAGATTGCTCGGAATAAGATTAGCAGACGGAAATGTTGAAACAAAAGCAGTTGTATTCAAAACAAGCGATTGCCCCGAATGGTTAAATAATCTATATGTCAGCTATGAAAAAGAATTTATATTATCGCTTGCAAATGGTTCAGCTATTTCAATATCAGATATTGCCAACAACAAAAATTTCAGGTGGGACTGGCTTATGAACTCTGTACTTAACATAAAAGATATTTTTGAAAATTTGAATAATGAAATTTGAGAAAGCAAAAATCAAATTGAAAATCAAAAACGAAAATAAAAATGTATAAATATACAGAAAAATGTATAATTATACACTGGTGTATACAGTATACAAAATGCAGTATACTAAAATGTTATAAAATTAAATAGGTAAAAATTAAAAAATCTGAAAATTTGAAAAATAAAAAATGTCTATAAATTTAATCGGAAAAGATATAGAAATAAATAGAAAAAGATATGATGAAGCATTACAAATGCAAGGAATACTTGTTATTTATCAATATCCTAATTTTGCGGAAAGCAACAATCAAGGTGAGCCGCTCATTGACAGCTATTCAGAATATATAGAAACTCATATCATCTTTGAAAACAATCCACAGATAAAAACATACAGGCAGTATGGTTGGGTAGTAGAAAATGATTCTGATTTACCTTTTTTAATACATTGTAGTTTTTATCTTAAACATCTGCAAAAGGACTGTTTATTCAGAATAAAGGGGCAATATGCGGAAATAGGTGACAGAATATTCAGGGTAACAGAATTAACTTATGAATTGCAATGCCCCGACCACATTGTATGTCAGGTTGTACCCGTATACGGAGAGCAGTTGCCAGTCGGTAGAACAAAAACAGAAGTTGCAAAAACATTTAATACTTCCAGTCATTTCTTAAAACAAAATACAGATTACAGAGGGGACGAATATACAACGAAAGAAGATGTAGGAAACTATCTTTACAAAAAAGACGAAAAATTCAACGAAAAGTAAAAGATTTTTAGCAATATTTAAGGTTAAAAGTAAAGATAGCAAAAATTGTATTTATTTTAGTACAATCCGCAGGCACAAAAGCAATATGAAAACATAAATAAGGTAAAACAGAAAAACAATGTTATATTTATACGATGAAGCAATAGTAAATGATTTGAAAAAATCTTTTAATACAGATTTTGAGGATTCCGTAATAACTGTAATAGGGCCTGATGCGGCAATAGAAGTTTATGCGCAGTTACAGAATGACCAGTTAAAATTTCCCGCCGTAGTGTTGGCAAGAGATAATGAAACCGCAATAGACACAGAACGAATAAATTTCTCAAGATTGCGAAAAGGCATTGATGTAGTTATAGATAATGAAACAAATGCTGTCTATTCTGAAAGGGTTATGCCAGTAGCGTTAAATTATACAATGACGATTTATACAACAAACCTTGCGGATATGGACGAACTTGTAAGGGAGATATTGTTTAAGTATGTGCAGATGTATTTTTTAACAATAGAAATCCCGTATGAAGATAAAAGAAAAATAAGATTTGGAATATCAGTAACGCCTGATGGCAGAATATCGAGAACAAGCGGAACAGCAGAATATTTATCGGCGGGAAAATTATATGAATCAACAATTCCGTTAAAATGCGAAGGGGCTGTATTATTAAATTATGTACCTAAAAGATTAACAAGGACAACATACGAAGTCAGTACAAAAAACAGGGGAGAAACTTCCGAAACAGTACGGATAAACAGCAAATTGAAGTAGGTTGTTAGCAGTCGGTTAAAACCTTTTATAAACACAGAAAAACTAAAAATCCGAAAGGTATAAAAGAGAAAAATGTTCTATAAAAATTTTTCAAATGCAACATTTACATTCTACGGAGTAACTTTCAAGCCGGGCGAAATAAAAGAAGTAGAAGGCTATATCAATCATCCGAAATTTGTCAGAATAACTGATAAGGAAAAAATTGCAAAAGCGGACAGTAAAAAGGAAAATCAAAAAGAAATTCAAACAGAAAATCAAAAAGAAAAATTTGCAAAAATTGATATAGCAGAGAAATCAAAGAAACCTGCGGAAGTTAAAATTACGGAACAGGAGGAAAAATAAAAACTAAAAATGGCGAATATCATAATAAATGAAATATCTCAAAATTATTCCTTTAATTTAGGAAACAACAGCTATGCAACAGTAGCTTTACCTATAACAGCTTGTTGGGGGCCCTGTTATCAGAATCCTAACTCAACAGGAATTTCCAAAGATGAGATGCTTGAATCTGTAATATGGCAGAGATTTCCCGCAACACAGGCAGGGCTTGAATCTTTTGTATCAACATACAGAGGGCCTGAATCTGTTTACAGATTAACAAATGACCATTCTTATCACATGGCTATGACTTTAATCTGTTCAGGATATGACGTATTAACTTTAAGGGTTTGTCCGGGTACAAAGGCAGTATCAGTAATAACTTTCGATAACGGCTCACAGATGTTCATAACTGCAAAATACCCCGGAACTTTTGGAAATAATTTAGTAGCAGTTACGAGAAAAGTCACAAACAGAGATTACTGGAATACGATAATCTATATTGAAGATACCACGGGAGTAAGAACAGCGGTTGATAATATTATCTATGTGTTAGATCCCGCAAAATCAACAGACAGTATTCCGTACATTGATGAGATAGAAAGTGATTTCGTAACATTTAAGCCTACACCCGATACCGCACAGGCAAAAGAAATAAACGAAGATTCAAAATCCGTACATTTATCTTTAGGTACAGATAAAATGCACGATGTACCTGATGCAAACGCAATAGAATATATAAAGAAATACGTTAAAGAAAGATACGGACACTATTATGATAACGCAGATGATTTGCAAATGTTTCAGTACGGGGAGGCAGTAGAAAGCTATACAACAGAATCCGAACAGACTCTTGAAGCACAGCTAAAACTGCATAATGAGTGGAAGTATAATGCCGCTTATGAAGTCTACGGGTTATTAACTGATAAATTAAGTTACAATCCGAACAGAATAATCTGCCCGTGGGATGACCAGTATATTCCTGATTATTCAGATAAGCCGATAGAAAATTTAACAGAAATTTCACCTTTACATTTAAGACTGATGGAAGTTGCATATAACAGCAGATGTGCAACAGCATACATTGATGTACCGAAATGTTTGCCGAGGTCAAAGGTATATGATGAAACAACAACAAACGCAGAACAGGATTTAGGTTATGCACAGAGGTTAGCAAGATACAATCCGAAAAATGCCGAGTATGATATAAATATACCTTTATACAGTTCTCACTCTGCATTATTTGCTCCTTGGGGCCAGTACATATATGCGGGAACATCAAAACAGGCAGAAGCAAGTCCGAGTTTTCTCGCTTTACTTATACAGAGGGCGATGATATTAAATCAGTCAATTCAGTATGAGTGGGCATTGCCTACAAACAGAAGGCACGATTTGAAAATCGGAAAATTACAATATAATGTACCTAAAAAATTCCTTGATTTATGGCAGAGTTTAGACGGGGTAGGAGTAAATGCAATAGCAAAAATACCTGAACTCGGAACAACTTTATGGGGCAATTCAACATTATTTGAAGTACCGCCCGCAACATATCAGGCATTAGCTAATTTAAGCACAAGACTGTTAGTAAACGCAGTAGAAGACCAAGTTTACAGATGCGGAATAGCGATAACATTTAAGTATAACAATTCAGAAGCCTATGATGCATTCTTTGCGGGAGTTACGCCATTGTTGGACACTATGCGTAATGTTGGAGCAATAGATGATTACAAAGTAACAATGTCAGCAGATATTGATACATTGGGCAGAGTAAATGCAAATACAGTAATAGGAAAAATATATTTGGTAGTCAATGGAGTTGTAAACGATATAATTGTTGATTTAATAGCTTTGCCGCCCGGGTCAGATTTAACACAGTTTGAATAATTAAAATTTTTAGAGAGGGCAGAAATTGCCCTCTTTTATTTTTTTATTTTGGAAATCGTTATAAATAACATGGAATATACTTGTATAAGATGTAATAAAAAATTTAATGCTAAAGTTAAAAGTCTTGTTTGCCCGGATTGTAAAATTCAGACTTGTGTTATTTGCGGGAAAAAGTTTGAATTGAAATATCCTTATGCCGCTGTAACTTGTTCAAGGAAATGTTCAGGAATTTATAGAAAACAGACGGGTATTTCTAAACAGGTTGCAGAGAAAGCTAAAAAGACATTAGAAAATAAATATGGGGTTGCCAATCCTCGGGAATTGCAGAAAAATCTTGTTAAAAAATGTAAATGGTGCGGAAAGGAATTTATAACAGATAATCCTCGGCAAGAATATTGTGGAGATGATTATGGGAATTGCCCGGTATGTGGTAAAAGGGTAAAAATAAAAGATTATTCTATTGGAGCGCAAGCCTGTTTTGATATCTGCCGTATAAAATTGATAGAAAATACAAATTTACAAAAATACGGGGATAAAACAGCAGTAAATTCTAAATATGCAAGGGAGAAAGCTAAAAAGACTTGTTTAGAAAAATACGGGGTCGAACATTATTCTAAAACAAATTTATTTACTAAACAGATGATGAAAAATTCCGAAAATTCAGAAAAATATCTGCAATTTAAATCAGACCCGAAATCTTATATTGGAACTAATTATCATACTAAACCCGCAATTTTACAGATTGCTAATGATTTAGGTGTAACCGAGATGGCAGTATATCAGCAGTTGATAAAATCGGACTGCCGAGATATTGCAGTTTTCAAGCAAAGTACAATAGAACACGAAGTTGAGGAATATATTAAAAATATTTATGGCGGAAAAGTAGAATTACATAACAGACAGATTATCAAACCGCTTGAAATAGATATTTATATACCCGAATTAAAAATCGGATTTGAGTGCAATCCCACTTATACGCATAACAGCACAAAAGGTACAATTTGGAATGATAGGCCAGTATCAAATAATTATCATAGAGAAAAATCTATAAAAGCAGATAAAGCGGGAATTTTTATTTTTCATATTTTTGGCTATGAGTGGACACATAAACAGGATATAATAAAATCAATGATTGCCAATTTGTTAAACTGCAATACGGATAAATACTATGCGAGAAATCTAACAGTCAAAGAAGTTAGTTATACAGACAGCGTAAAATTTTTAAATGAAAATCACAGACAGGGTTGGTGTATATCTTCAATCAGATTAGGACTGTATAATGATAACGAACTTATTTCTTTAATGACTTTTGGGAAAAACAGACCAACAGCTACAAATAATGAAATTGCCGAAAATGAATATGAATTATTAAGATTTTGCAACAAAAAATATACAACAGTAGCAGGCGGGGCGAGTAAACTGTTTTCACATTTCACAAAATTATACAATCCGCAAAAAGTTATTTCTTATTCAGATATAGCCCGTGCAAGAGGAGCACTTTACGAAAAATTAGGATTTACTTTTGAACATATCAATAGTCCGGGATATGTATGGGTAAACGAGAAATCAGATGAATATTATAACAGAGTAACTTGTCAAAAGAAAAATTTGCAAAAGTTATTTAGTGATGCCAGCATTGATATAGAACATAAAACTGAAAAAGAAATAATGCAGGAGCACGGATTTGTTAAGGTGTTTGACAGCGGAACAGTAAAATGGGAGTGGAAGAAAAATAACCTTTTATAAATTTTGAAATTATTTAGAAGGAGGAAATATGTATATATTAGCAGAAAGTAATACAAAAAAAAGATTACGCAAAATATATTCCATTATAAATAAGATTAGAGAATCTTGTCGAAAAGAATTATTTAACATAATGATAAATGATTTTGGATTTTCTAAAAATGAGGTTAAAGACTATTGCAGTATGGATGTGTTTACTTATGGTGATATAGATGCAAATAAACTCGGAGATAGATATATAATCGCACAGATAAGAGCGGAAGTTGATTATGATGATTTAATGGAAATTGCAGATGTACTTGACCCTATTGTCCAGACTTATGATAAAGAAGCATATTTTGAAGCAGTAGAGTCCGGAATTATTCAAGCGATAATTGATGTAGAAAATATAGAAAATATAAATATGTAAAAGAAAGGAAAAAAAATGCGTTATTTTTACATTGAAGCTGAAGCACCTAACGGCAGAACTTGGAGTCACGATGTATTAGGTGATTGTGAATCTAAAAACTTGAAAGAGGCATTATGGCGTACAAAAGATGCCGTACTGGAATTATGGTACGATGAACTTGACGCTCGAATATCAGATTTGGAACATACCTTAAAATATAAAAGCAGATATTATAATACAGAAGATTTGAAAGAACAGATAGCCGAATTAGAAGAAGAATATGACAATATAGACGAGTTGCTTGAAGATACAATATTTTATGCTACTGAAATATTTTATGATGAAGATGGAGAAGTTGAATACGGCGATATAACAGAAGAATATCTTGGCAAGGAAATATAATAAATTCAAGTTAAAATTTTGTTAAAATTATTTTAATGACAGAAAGGAAAAATAAAAAATGAAATATCACGATTATTATAGTGAAGTAGAAGATGCGTTAGTAGGCGAGGGGGGGTAGTAGCCGGATATATGCAATACAATCATGGAGAATATGATGAAAGAGATATATCCGAATACGATTTTGCAGATATAGTATCTATCGTATTATATGATACCCGAGTAGACAGCATAGAAGAAGCACAGCAGAATTTAATCGGTAACTGGGATTTAGTTTGTGAAGCAGTTAAAGAGTTTGCAAATAATGATGTAAATATATTTATGTCCCCGATGGGGTTAGACGAAGTTACCAAAGAAAAATGCTGTTGGGACGTATTTGATGCTATAAAAGCAGGAGATTATAGAACATCAAAGTGATAAAAATTGAGCACGCTCAACAAATAACGAGTATAAAGATAAAATAATATTGAGCGTGCTCAACAAATAATGTAGCAGAATAGGAATAAAACTATGAAAATTTTAGCAAAAACAGTAATGGCGGATTTTGATGATGCAGATATAAACACCTTGATTGATAATGGGTATTTCAGAGAATCTGAACCCGATAAAACAGTATATTTAGTGTTCTCAAAAGTAAGGATATATAAAGATAAAAAGAGCATTAAAATTTCAGACAAAGGAATAATTACAAAAGGCGCAGATGAACTTAGAAAAAGTTTAAATGCAGATGAGTATAAAGAAGCTATTGCAGATTGCTATGAAGCTATCGAAGATTATAGCAGAGTTTATATTGATAATGAATTAAAATTATCAGAAAATACCTATGAAATAAATAACTTTTTAGTTGAGGTAGATATATGGAATATGTATTCTCCGATACACGGCGAATTCCATTATTTTGACGCATATTGATAAAGGTTTGGCTGAAAAAGAATTAAAGAATCGTTATATAAGAATGGAAGGCATTAGAGGGAGCGATACCTAAAAATTCTTAAAAAAATTTCAGAAAAATTTTCAAAACCCTATTGACTTTATAATTTAACTATGCTATTATTATAATATCAAGAGGGAACAAAAGTCAAAAGTACCAAAGGTACAAAGAGAGGAGAACACAATGAGAAATATATCTGAAAAAGCTGAAAGACAGATTGCCGAAATGAAAAAGCAGACTATCGGAGTAGAGATAGAAATGTACGGAATTACGAGGGAAAAAGCCGCAAAGGTTGCCGCTAAATTCTTTGGTACAAATAACTACAAAGATACGTCAGGCAGAAACGGCTACAGCACTTGGAGCGCATGGGATGCGCAGAGCAGAGAGTGGAAATTTCAGAAAGACGTATCCATCATCTCCAACAGCGAAGCCACAAAGTGCGAACTCACCACCCCCATACTCAAGTATGAGGATATAGAAACTTTACAGGCACTCGTCAGAAAACTTCGCAGGGCGGGAGCAAAGAGTGACCCCAAACACGAGTGCGGAATTCATGTCCACATCGGAGCGAACGGACAGAACGGAAACACTATTAGAAACCTTGTAAACATTATGGCGGCTCACGAAACTTTACTTGTAAACGCCATAAAGATTGCGAATAACAGACTTAGCAGATGGTGCAAAGTTATCAATGATAATTTCCTTAGAAGGGTAAATGAGGAAAAGCCCGCTACCCTTCCCGAACTTGCCGATGTTTGGTACAACAGTCAGGGTTGCAGTTACGGAAGAAATTCTCACTACAACAGCAGTCGTTATCACATTTTGAATCTCCACGCCACCTTCACCAAAGGCACGATAGAGTTCAGATGCTTCCAGTTTGATAATCCGACCGAGGAGAAGAAGAACGGACTCCACGCCGGACAGCTTAAAGCCTATATACAGCTTTGCTTGGCACTTTGCCAGAAAGCAAAGGATGTTAAATGGGCCAGCCCGAAAAAGGTACAGATTGAGAATCCGAGATACGCTATGAACTCTTGGATGTTCCAGTTGAATATGGTCGGCGATGAGTTTAAGACCGCAAGGAACTTTTTCAACGGAAGGCTTAGCGGCAGACTCGGACGCAGATGTGCGGGAGAGGTATTTGAGAGCGTAGCTTGATACCTTATCGGGGGAGAGGAAAATTCTCCCCCTCATTAAAGAATATAAAGGAGAATTACGAAAGGAGAACAACAATGGGAAAGAAGAAAAATGCAAAGGCGGCTGAAAAGACCACAGCAAAAAAGGCAGTTAAAGAAACAGCAATAGTGAAAAGGCAGTCGGAAAAATCCGCAAAGAAACCGACCAGTCAGAAAAGAAGGTATTATGTAGCATACGGAAGCAATCTCAACGTAGCACAGATGAGGTACAGATGCCCCGGTGCGAGAGTAGTCGGGGTATCGGAAATTGAGGATTATCAGTTGATGTTCAAGGGTAGCAAGACAGGTTCATATTTGACAATAGAACCCGAAAAAGGTGCGATAACACCAGTAGCAATTTGGTCAGTAACCGAAGATGACGAAAAGTCCCTTGACAGATACGAAGGCTATCCCGCATTTTATTACAAAAAAGAAATGGTTCTGCCCGTTAAGGATATGCGGACGGGAAAGGTTAGATACCTTAATACCTTTGTTTACATTATGCACGAGAGCAGACCCTTCGGAATACCTTATGAGTATTATGTGCAGACTTGCGCAGTAGGCTATCATCAGTTTGACTTTGATGTAGATTTCTTAGTTGATGCAGTTGAGTATAGCGCAAAAAGAGTTGATAATTTATACTGGGAGAGAGCGATATGAAAAACGAAATAAGAATTTGTCCGAGATGCGGAAAAGAGTATACTGATTATCCCGCTCTATCAAGGCGGGACAATGAAACAGAAATTTGTCCTGATTGCGGAACAAGAGAAGCACTTGAAGATGTGGGAATAACCGCAGAGGAGATTGAACAGATAATAGAGAAGAAACACAAATACGAACACAGACAGTAGGCGGATAGATGTCCGGGGCGCATTGACGGAGAAAATTTAGTTGATGCGCTCTTTTTCTGTTAGTATAAAACCTTTTATAAATTAAGATATAAATACCGAGAGGAATAAGAAAAATAATGATAATTCATAAAAGCAGAATTTATGCAGATAAGAGCAGAATTATATCATCTCGGACAGATACAGTTAAAACAGAAATTCAGAAACAGTTTGATAAACTGCATCTCCGCAGAGTTAAACCTGAAATCAAAGTAACCGAAATATTTAACGGATATGAAATCATCATCAGTATGGATAGTCCGCTGAAATGGAAGTATACTATCAGTTACGGCATAGATACAAATGATTATGAAACCTATCTGCAACAGGATAATATATCTTGGTCGGAAATGCCGTCTGTTACGGATAAACAGCTTGAACAAATGAAAGATGTTTTAACACTTTTGAAATTTATTCAAAATACAGACTGGGGAAAATTTTTAGAGAAATATATCCGCAAGATATAATAAAAGTTATAATAAAAAGTTATAGAAAAATTAAATAAGTATAAATAAGTTTTATAGAAAATTACAGATTAAGAAGGAGTTATAGAATGTATAATCGACCGATAAGGACAGCAAGACCCGTCAGAAATTACAGAGTATCAGATATTTATGCAAACAGAATATACGCTAATGTACCGATGAAAGGGTTACAGCCCCCGCAGGTAGTTAAAAAAATTGCAAAGGCTTTATACCACAATATAGAGGGAGCGACAAAACTGGAATTTAAGGTAGGCGGTTGTGTTGTATATGCAACAGTACCTTATTCTGATGACAGCGGAACATTAAATATAGCAGTAAATGTAACTGGCTACGGGTCAGACAGAGTAGGAGTGTCAGTAATCGGAAATGAGCCTAAAAACAGAAGAACTTTTGGCTTTAAAGCATTTCTTATGAATAATTTTGATACAGTAGACGCTATGCGGGAAAAGATGTTAACTGAAATTGAAAAGATGCTCAACAAGGTAGCGAAGTAATAAAAAATGAAAATTTTACAGAACAGAACAAACAATATAATAGAATGGTATATTGATATAGAACTTAGCGAGGTACAGGCATATAATAATATCAGTATAGCCGCAGGTACCATTTTGAACTTTGACGATGATGATTGTCAGGCATTTTTGCAGGGTATAATAGATAACTTTGAATTAAACGATTTTGAGTATATGGGAATAGAAAAAAGTCCGAGGTCTGATAGTCATTATATGGAATTTATGAAATTTTCAAGTGACAAAAGTACCTTGGACGTTTACGTTTATGTGAGAATATCGAATCACGGAATGAAAGTCAGAACTAAATCCGGGAAATATTTTGATAAATCAAAAGTACAGAAAAAGTATTACGCTAAAAAGGCAGAGGAAATTGCAAAAGATTATGACAACACAGAGCCGCCCGCAGTAGTACCGATTTATATAACTTTTAATGATAAAAAATATACTTCTTATATGCAGGCATTATTTGCAATTATAAGAAGAATAAGAGAAATTAACAAAAATTTATCAGTTGAAGATGCGTAGATAAAAAATAAGGAATAAAGATTTATGGCTTATACGATAAAGATAATATACAATCCTGTTAAAGGTGACAGCAGGGTTGTAGGTTCAATCAATACAATGAAAACTGTATCTCCGTATATTGACAGCAGTATATATGCGGAAGGTTATAAAGAAAATTACGGAAAAAGCATTTACAGTACAAATAAAGAGGGAATGGGAGATTTCTCTGCACCCGCTCCGTATAGTGAAACATTTGTCCCTCTGTCTAATCCGCTTGCGCAGTTTGATTATGCTATGGTACAGGAAAACGGAATTGTTGAATTTGATACAGATTCTTATGCTGATGTAGTCCACTATACACAGCTTGCTGAACAGTTAGCGGAACAGGGATTTTCTATTGAAACAAACAAAAGATTATCCAGTTTTATCGAAACACCCGATGCAGATGAAAACTTAAATCTTGGAGATAAAACTGTTAGTGATTTAATAAAAAATCTTGAAGTATCATATAAAGGCGATAATGTAATAATCAACGGTGAGGTTCAGAATATCAAAGAGCCGTGGACTGAATATTCACAGGAAGATAACGTGGGGCATTTTATCCCCATTAAACTGCCCGAGGATTTAATTGGAAAGAAGATAATAGCCGAAGGAATTACGCCGAAAAGCGATATTACATTAACAGATGATTGTTTGCTCATTGTAAAAATGGAGCATATCGACAATCTTAAATTTACCTTAAAAACAGAAGATGGGCAGATAATAGGCAATTTTGATTTAACAAATTTAGTACCGACCGGGGAAAAAGCATTTAACGCAGATAAAAAAGATTTTGGTTCATACGGAAGTTATGATGACTATTTTGAAGATTTCAAAATTTCGTGGAACGGCATAAGAGGTTCTGCAACAGGTATTATTAAAAAACACCCTGCCATCGGGGATAAGGTAACAGCAGGAAATGATTTTCCGCTGGCATTATCTGATTTCTACTTTGACGGAGTACCGAAAAGATGTTTTATCAACAATGATAAAGTAATAACACAGCAAGATATTATTTTGAAAGTTACCAGTACAGATAAAATGATAAAAGTTATTTATCAGAATTTAACTGTAATGGAAATAAATATTTCACAGATGAAACTGGGTCCTCTTGTAGGTAAAGAAGCTGTAACAATTCCTGAAAACGGCACAGGAATGGATAGTCAGATTGATGATGTTGCAAAATTCTTTAGTCGCAGACCAACTATCAAATGGGAAGGCACAAAAGGAACAGTATCGGGTGAGTTGAAATGGTATAAATTTGAGAATGGTCATTTTGCAAAAAATCCCGCCGGGCATTTTATGCCGTTTATTATAAAACACCACGATAATGAAATGATAAAAGTCACAGGAAGTGACGGAACAGAAACTTCGCTTGTTGACCCTAAATGGACAATCAGAGTTGATGATTTTGTAAACGGCGAAAATAAAATTTGCAAAATGTACGCTAATGATGATTTAATCGCAGAACTTGATTTTTCCCAGTTGGTATTAAATCTGCCGAGGGGTAAAGATGCGTTTACAGAAGAAAAAGACCACGGAGATTTTGGAAATGCCGAAAGTATGTATGAAAATATAACAAGGACGTGGGATGAGGAAACTGTAACAAAATGCAAGGTTGCGGGAAAATTAAAGAAACTTGCAAAAGCAGAACACCCCGCAGTCAAAGATGACCCGTCATACTATTTTGGATTTACCTTAACAGATGATTTCTTAAAGCAGAATGTAGAGGTAAGAGGCCCATCGGGATATAAGGTAGTACAGAACCCTGTTACAGATACAGATTATGTAATACAGATAAAAGAGGAAAATAAAACAGAACCCATTTATGTATACGGAAATGACAGATTAACAGCAGTATTTGATTTATCAGAAGTAGAACTTGAAAAATAAACTTTTGAAAAATCTTTTTGGGAGAACACAATGAAAAGATATGCAAAAAGCAACATTTCTGAAATACGGCAATACTTATTTCAGTTATGAAGATGCTCTTGAAGATATTATTCAGAGATTAAAAATAAGATAAAATCTGAAATAAAAATCCTAAAGGTAAAATCGTTATATAAGGCAGAAACAAACATCAAAAAGGAGAAAAGCAAAAATGAAAAAGTATAGCGATTTTACCTACTGGTTCATAAGAACAGGATTTTCAGATTTTAAGGTAGTTATCACAGCAGATTCAACTTCCGTTACAAACAGCAAAATATATCTGCACGATGGGGATATTGCGGAAATCAACAAAAAAGATTTACCACAGGAAATAAAAAATAAAATTCTATCTGATTTTGCAGATTACAAAAATGCAAGACCCGAATACTGGGTAGGCAGTAAAATCTATATAGAAAATTTTAATCTTGAAGAATTAAAAGAAATCTATATGAATTTACTGAAAGGAATAGCACTTATAAGGGTAGCGGAAATACAGGGATACAATGCTATTGCGGGATATGAAAATAAACTGAATGTATTTGACAGCATAAGAAATACTGATTTTTTCACAGCACCCGCAAGCACAAAATATCATAATGCCTATACTGGCGGATTGCTTATTCATACATTAAATGTTTATAACAGAATATTAGAGTTAAGCGAACTGCCGCAGTTTAATCATATAAAATATCATTCAATGGCTTTAGTAGCTTTAACTCACGCTTGGTGCAGAATAGGGCTGTATGAAAGCTATTATAAAAATGTAAAAGATGAATACGGAAACTGGAAACAGGTTGAAGCATTCAGAAAAGTTGAGCCGCCAGTACCTTTAGGGTATGGAGAATCTTCTCTGTATATGGCGCAGAAATATTTTAAGTTAAACCTTGAAGAAACTCTTGCTATAAGGTGGTACGGCGGTAAATACTATTGCGACAGCACCCTTGATGATATGCTCAATACGGCAGAAAGAAATTATCCGCTTGTAAATATGCTCCAGTTTGCGGTACAGTTGTCAGTTGCAAATTATTAAAAATAAAAAGCAGGTTAGCGGCAAAACTGAAACACCGCTAACCTTATATTTTATATCAAACAGCAAAAATGGAGAAAAAGAAAAATGGAAAATAAAAAGGACCCCGTAAAGGTATATACTGTAACGATAACACGGCAGTACAGTATGACAATAGACACTTTAGCCGAAACAGAGGAAGAAGCAGAAAGAGATATAAAAAGTGAATATCGCAACGGGGAAATATGGTTTGATATGGAAAGACCCTGCGATAAGGTAAGTTTTGAAACACACTTTAAAGGTTATGAGCCGAGGGAAAGATGGAAAGAATGGCTCGGCGAATGGGAGGACTGATTAAATGGCGGCAAAATTATATGAACATCAAACAGTAGTCTGCATAGACCATTTAGACTGTTTTGCAAATAAAAATTCAATATGCGTTGCATTGAGAAATAATGATTTTGGAAAAAGAGATTGTCCGTTTTACAAATATAAATATGATGTCCCCAATTACGATGAAGATATGGAAGAAATAAGAAAAAGCAGAAACAGGTAAGAAAAAATGTATGATTACGGACGTATGCAGAATACAGAATTTACAGAAAAACAGGTAGATTATCTGTATAGGTTGAAAAAAGAAGGAAAATTAAAAATCAGTAATTTCTATATGGATTTTTTATATAGAGCGACAAGTTGGAAATGGATAAGGTATTCTGATAGTGCCAATATAGTTAAAAAACACGAAAAACCGATATTAAATATTTTAAGTGCCGCATTTAACGGAGATTATAAAACAGCGCAGAACCTCATTGATGAAGATTCAGAATTGTTAAGAAAATTTCCCGTAGGAATAACAGGTTCTGAAAAACAGGTACAATGGGCTAATAAACTGATAGCTTTATTTAATCGACAGATAATGCTTGCAATAGACGGTCATTATCTGTATAGCGAGATGATATATTTTTTCCTTGATGTTTACGATAACTGTTTTCATAACGCATACGCCGGAGATATAATAAAAGTGTTAAAAGATTGCAAAGCAAGCTATTCTCAATACAACAATCAATATTTTATAGATTTTATCAAATCATTAAAAAAACACCCCGAAGTCCCTTTTTCTAAACAGCTGTTAGATGAGTGGGAAAAGATTAAAAAGAAGTGCGAAAAAATTTATCTGTACGAAGAAATTGATAACAGCGATAATGAATTTAGTCCGTTTGAACTTGATGGATTGAATAAAAATAGGGAGGAATTTAAAGATATTGATACAGTCAACGAGGGTTTAACAGATTTAGTTACGGCATAAGAGAAATCGCAGTTATATTCAAAAAATCGGTTAGCAAAGATTGAAATATAAAATAAAAATATTTCAAAAATCTTTCAGAAAATTTTCAAAAACCTATTGACTTTATAATTTAATTATGGTAATATTATAATAGAAAGAGGGAACAAAAGGAAAACCGAATTTTTGAAAGGAGAACACATAAAATGACTAACAGCGATATTATCTACAATGCGAGAGTAAACCTTATGGAGAACGGAGTTATCGGCGGAACATTTTCAGGAGTAGGAATTGATGCAGACGGAAATAATTATGACATCTACACCCCCGAGGAGATAAACACTTATGCGGTTTGGAAATCCCGTGGATATCAGGTACGCAGAGGAGAGGGCGATAGCAAAGATTGACATTTGGATTTATAACAACAAGGCTAAGAAAAATACCCCCGCAGAAGATGAGGAAAAAGACGATGATGCTAAAAAGTCAGCCGGATTTTTCCTGAGAAAGTCGGCATTTTTCAGCCGCAGTCAGGTACAGCCGATAGAGGCGGAAGCTTAAAAACTTCCGCTTTTTTATTTCTGCAAAATTATATCTTTACAAAATTATATCATTACAAAATTTTCAACTTATAATCTTTTGCAGTTATAGCAGAATACAACTCTAACATATTCACCGAATACCATTTTTCAATTTGAAAATCGTTATATAGAATATTACAGGATAATACAGGAAAGGCTATAACAGGATAAATCACAACAACACAGAATATCAAAAGAAATTTAATGAAAGGAGAAAACAGCGGAAATAAAAAATGACGAGAAGAGAAATTTTGCGGAGTGCAGAAAAATGTGTATGCGGAGATAGAGAAGAAGATTACGGCAGACCCGAAAATAATTTTAATACTATTGCCGAATTTTGGAATACCTATTTATCCGCTAAAAACAGAAAAAAGAATAACGGAAACAGCGAAATCGACAGTACAAAATTAGACGGGCACGATGTAGCCATAATGATGTGTCTGTTAAAAATAGCAAGGATAGCAGGAGGACACTATAACGCAGATAACTATATTGATTTAACAGGCTACTGTATTTGCGGAGGAGAAATAATAAGCGATAAAAAAGACAGCGCAGTATAGCACAGGAAATATCATAAAATTATATCCTAATAAAACACAGAACAGTATAGAACATCATAAAAGTCTGTTGTAAATAGGCGATTTAATAAATACCGATATTTCCTTCTGTATTGCAGATTGATTAACATTATATCTAAATAAAGTATAAACTGAATAGCGCAGAATGATACAAAACTCTAACAAAATTAAATTCTAAAATCGTTATATAAGAACAGAACACGAAATCATATATCACAGCACCATAGTATAAGTCAAAATATGATATTATACTACAAAATACGACAGCGCATTATAATACAAAAACAGATTTTTAATTAAGGAGGACAAAAATGATAGAAGCAAAATGGAAAGAAGGAATGCAGAGTCTTTATAAAGGGGCAGATGCACAGAAGGTAGCAAATGAAATCTTGGCACTCGGAGATGATATAACTCCCAATCAGATATTGGAAACTGCCCGGAATAAAAATACCGAACTGCACAAATGTTTTGAGTGGGACGACAGCATAGCGGCAGAAAGGTACAGATTATCACAGGCAAGAATGATTGTTTGCCACTTGGTAATAAAAAGACCGCCCGAGGAAAAAGAAAAACCTGAAATAAGAATTTTTTACAAGACAGATAAAGCGTCAAATTACAAACCTACGACACTTATAATGACTGATAAAACCGAATACGAAAAATTGCTTGAAAATGCCTATAAGGAATTGCAGATATTTAAGAAAAAATATCACAGTCTTGCAGAGTTAGATGATATTATGGCACTTATACCATAAATCAAAAAAAATGATAAAAGAACAGAAAAGAATATAATAAATCATTATAGAAAACAATAGTGGAATATAAAAAAGAATAAGACAGGACAGTATAGCAGTTTTAGCGGCTAATTATTTTTCAAAAATTTATATTGATACAAAATGACAGCATAAAACAGGAAAGAACATTATAAATTTTCAAAATTAAAATCGTTATATAACTTATCAAAATAAAAATATTAAAACAAAAGGAGAATATCAAAAATGTCAAACACAGAAGAAAAGATTTTAACGATTGAACCTATCATCACTAAAACCGCAACAGTTACGATTGAGGGGGATACAGACCTTGTGCTTAACAAAATGAACGCAAGAAACGAAAGAGCATTGACAGGAGCGAGAGACCCTAACGGCGGCGGCAAAAAAGTAAAAGAAGAACCGAATGTATGGGAGGATATTATAACAGCTATGCATTGGAGAGATGGCATTTCTGTTAAGAATACCTATACAGACTGCAACGAAAAAGTCCTTAAAGATATGCTCAAAAACAATGCTCCCTGTATAACAGCCTTTGGACTTAAACAGTCTTTTGGAGATGCCATAGTAAGAAATGAAATTGATAAGTATAAGACTAAATTTGCAAATGCCGTGAATATCATAAACAGCAACGGACTTGTACCGATTAAATTCTCACAGCACTTTGTAGACACCAAATTGATGTCACCGAAAAAAGGTGCGCCAGTACTTGTAAAACTTAACAGATTTACAGGTTGGTCAGCCGATATAGAAATACAGTTTACTTCTACTGTTTATAATCTTGAGTCTATTGTAAATACAATCAACCTTGCGGGATTTGGACTTGGAATAGGCTCGGGACGGTCAAGCGGTTACGGAAGATACCATGTAATAAATGTAAAAATGTAAGAAAATCTTAAAATATAAAATACAAGTGTATAACCGAACAGCAGACTATAATATAAAACAGAACAGCAGAGAACAGAACACCACCTTTCACATTTATAATTTTGCCAGCGGGATTTTTAGAAAATTCTTGAGTGAAAATCTTGAAAAATTCTTCCAAAATCCCGTTGACAAAATTAACTTAAAAATGTAATAATATAATTATGAGGAAGAAAAATGGAATTTATCAAAGTACAGGTAAACTCAACAAAACAGATAAAATTTATCCCGCTTAACAGAATAGCGGCAATAGAATTTGATAAATTTTCAATCAGTCCCGATAACTGCAAAGATGCAATAGAAGATGTTGACGGGATATTATATAAATGTGATTTATCATATTTGAAAGATGAATATGTTGATAATGATAAGGAAGGACTGGGTAAAATTATTTCTTTAGAGGAAATCAGAAAATATAAAGGAGAATAAACAAAATGGAGGCAAATATGAAAATTGAAAAATCATGTATTAAAGACAGCATTGAAAAAGCCAAAGAAATCGAATTTGCAAAACAGAAGGAACCTGCGGATATTAGCAAAGAACTGGATGATGAGGATAATGCTATTGACAGCTTGACGGAAAAATTAAATAGTTTTCAGAAAAAACTGGCGGGATACAGAGAAGAATTTGAAAACAAAAAAAGTTATCGCCGTAAGTGTGATTTTGAAAGAGTTATAAATGCTCTTGAAATTATTAGAGAAACCTGTTCAGAATATGACAGAGATTGCAATATTTGTCCATTGAGTACAAGTGATGAAGGTATTTCATTGTGCAGAATAAGAGCAGGTTGCCCCGCCGATTGGGAAATTGTAGAAAAGTGCGAATTGTTTAAGTAGAGGGAGAGTAGCAAAAATGAAAAATTGCAAAACAGAAAATGACAAAGAGTCATTATCCGCATATTCAGTTTTATCTTCGCTTAATGCGATAAAGAATATCTGTAAGAAATTTTCAGAAGATTGTTCAGAGTGTCCACTATCATTTAAGGAAACAGATAATGAGGAACTGGAGATTATGTGGGTATGCGGAATAGCGGCTGATTATCCTAAAGATTGGGAAATTGTAGATAAGATAACCCTGTTTAAGTAAAAATTGCGAAAGGAGAATTACAAAGATGAAATTCAGATTGACGGCAGAACAGGCAAATCAGATTTACTACTGCGCAAAAGGAATGGATATAGAAAAGCTAAGAGAAAATATGCCGAAATTTTCAGTAGTGCAGTGCAATATTACAGATAATACATTGACTGCCCAGTGTGTTCAGATGTACGGCGGTTGTAAATTTTCCTGCGAAGTAATAAAACTCGATGATACGGAGAATAAAGATTTTGTATTAGTGCCGCCGACAAGTAAATTCAAAAGCAAAATAATGTTTGTAGATGTTACGGCTAATGATGACTGCACAATTTATGAAACAGCGGACGGCACAATGACACTTCCAATGCCGTATGGCGCAAACGGGAATAGTATTGATATTGAACCGAGATTTAACATAAAAGAATTATCTCATACCTATATAAATCCCCGGATTTTGAAAAAAGCACTTGATGTATACTCAACATTGGAATCTATACAGCCAATTAAAATAGAAATTTGTGAAAAAGATAACAGCGGATATTCACAGATTATTTTAAGAGATAAAAGGGGAATACGGACAGTTATACTTCCAGTAAGAGCAGATTTTTAAGAGAGAAAATGGGAATTTTTGATAACCTTGACCGCAATAGATATAATCGCAAAAAAAAAAACGAAGATGTATATTATACTATGGGGGTAAATCATTATGCCATAGTAGACAGAGAGCAGAATGATTTTTATGCAACAGACCCGAAAGCACTCGAACTGTTATTAGAAAAAGAAACTTTTAACAAAAATGTTTGGGAGTGCGCTTGCGGTCAAGGGCATTTG
This sequence comes from uncultured Muribaculaceae bacterium, assembly GCA_964491345.1. Lineage (GTDB taxonomy): Bacteria > Cyanobacteriota > Vampirovibrionia > Gastranaerophilales > Gastranaerophilaceae > Avigastranaerophilus. The sequence goes on along the minus strand of CAZBFV010000002.1, from coordinate 118,156 downwards.
TCGGAAGTATTAAAGAAACACGGCTACAATGTGAAATCAACAGATTTGATAGATAGAGGATATGGAACAGGCGGGATAAATTTTTTAGAGCAGTTTGATAAATGGGACGGAGATATAATAACAAACCCGCCTTATATAATAGCAACAAAATTTGTAGAACAATCTCTTTACCTAATACCAACAGGAAATCGGGTAGCGATGTTCTTAAAACTGTTATTTTTAGAATCAGCAGAAAGAAGAAAATTATTTGATGAAAACCCGCCGGAAGTTATCTATGTAGCAAGCAAAAGATTAAACTGCGCAAAGTACGGAGATTTTGAAGCATATCCATCAAGTGCAATAGCCTATGCTTGGTTTATATGGAGAAAAGGATTTAAGGGAGAGCCTGTTGTAAGGTGGATAAACTAAAAGAAAATCAAAAATGCACTATTGACAAAATTTAATAATTATAGTATAATGCTATTATAGGATAAATAATATATCAAATGAAAGAATAACGTACTATATTACAGAAAATCAAAGGAAATAACAGAAAACCGCATAACAGAAAATTACAGAATAAGACAGAGATTAGCAAGGGGGAGAGAAGAAAAAATGAGATGTCTGCCAGTAGAGGAAGCTATTGAAGAAATAACCCGACAGGAAAGGTTAAACGAAAACAGAAAAGGGCTAAGGTTATATGAAAACAGCCGCCCCGATGATTATTACAAACTGTTAGAAGCCGCAACTTCTTTGATGTATGAATTATTAGCTATGAAAACAAATATGAAAACATTAACGGAACAGCTTGATACCTACAATGAAATAATCTTTAACAGCGTAAAACTGCCGTAGTGAAAAACGACAAAAATAAAAAGAACTGATAATGAAAGGAATATTTTTTGAGAAAGGAGATAAAAAGGAATTGGAACACAATGAAAAAATGGGCAGGCCGAGAAAGCTAACAGAAAAGCGAACTGCATTTTCAATCTATATTGATAACAGCGTAATGGACAAAGTTGATGAATTTATCTTTAATAAGAAAAAGGAAACAAGAGCGTATAGCAGGTCGGACTTTTTCACAGCGGCGGCAGATGCTTATATTAAAGCAAATGCAGAAAAGTAAAAAGAGGAGAAATTAAAAAATGCGTTATCCGAGCAGAGAAACAACAGAAAGGTTAAGAAAAACATATCCGAGAGGTACAAGGGTAGAACTGGTAGAAATGGACGACCCTCAGGCCCCGCCGAGAGGAACAAAGGGAACTGTTGCCGGAGTAGATGATGCAGGCTCGATAATGGTTGACTGGAATAACGGGAGCGGTTTGTTTGTTGCATACGGAGTAGATATCATAAAGAAGATATAACTAAAAGTTATACAAAATTATCAAAAATTATTACAAAAATTATATTGAGAGGGGAGAAAAGTAAAAATGACAGTAGGAGCATTAGTAGAAAAACTTATCGCTATAAGAGATTATTACAGAGGGGATATTCCGCTTGAGTATGATAATGCGATGTGCGATGCTTGTAATCTTCTCGATGCACTTCCGATAGATATGGAAGTAAGAGATGCGATGACCACATTAAAGAAATTTGGAAAAGAGATAGACAAATACGGAAATCGCTATGAGTATACATACAGATAGACACCCTTCTTTCATTTTTACGGCTGGCACAGAAACACCGCACTTTTCTATGCCAGTCTGTTTTTATTATCAAAGAGGAAAATATAAATGACAGCAGAAGAAAATAAAAAGGAAAGCAAAACGAAAATTGCAAAAGTAAATTCCGCAAAGATAAATCCCGCAAAGATAAATCCCGCAAAGGCAGAATCAACCGAACAGGATTTAGAAAAAAGCATAGCCGAATTACAGGAAATGGTACAGATTTTATTTGATGAAACTAAAGTATTATATGAATCTCATAAAGAATTGCAGAATGAAATTGAAATAATCTCAAGGGTATTAGGGGTAAATATCCACTTTATGTAACAGCGGGATAAACCTTTTATAAAAACAATACGCAGTACGAAAAACAGCGTAAAGACAATACAAAACAAAAAATAATTTGCAAAAAATGATACAGAACAGATTAAACCCGCATCAAGATACAAAATTTGTAATAGGCATAAGATATATCAGAAATGCTTTTGGTAAATATATCGAACCGCAGTATCAGTCTACAAGCTATATCGGATTTATCTCTGATAACAATACGCCAACTAATTACAGACTGGGGTGGGTAAAAAATCTGAAAGAAGCAATTCTGTTTGATAATGATAAAGCCGCTTTAGATTTAATAAGTAAATACCAGTATGAAATAATGAAGGGTATTCCAAAATATAACGAGGACACCTTTGGAGTTTATTCTTTTGAAATGAGCGATATCGCTAAAACAAAACATATAAACAGCAGAGCATAATTGAAAAGTTATGGCGGGGAAGGGAGAATCAAAAAGTTGTGTATAAGTATATAAAATCTAACCAAATAAACGAATCCCGCTTTATAGATATAACAGTCAAATGTGATAATCTGTTTGTTCGAAAAGTTGCGGCGGCTAAAGTTACAGTTGTACCTAATCAAACTATCGACCCGGTTAAAAAGGTATTTTATGAAGATTTTCTAACAACAGTCGAAAATCTGATTGCGCAAAGATTTAATATATTATCATCAAAACAATCAAACAGAAGTTATTCATGGTATATCGAATTTGAAACAAATAATATACATTGGACAGTTAGAATAAAAATCAGCGAACACGATAAAAATGAATATGAAGATGATTTTACTGCATCAAGTGTAAATAAAAAACGGCAAACTGCATTTAGAAGTATTTTAATCGGAAAAGATAAAGAATTTAAATCCTTATTTGACGCATTGAACGCACTTGTTGAAATAGTGGACGGAATTTACGAAGGCAATTTAGATATCATAAATACCGATTACAGAGATAGAAATTTTGAAGAGGACGAAATACAAAATACTCTTGATAATCTGCACATTGACAGGAATTTTAGGTTAACAAACTGGTATTATGAATATTTCGATGATTTGTCAGATGAGCAGTCTGTAAAACAATATAGCGTAGAAAATTTAACTTCATATAAACATATAAAATGGTTGATTGCAAATAATAGGTACAGAGATAAGCTGGCAAATACAGATTACGGCTTATTAGAACTTGTTACAGATGGCACAAGAGAATTTTTGTGTTATATCAGTAACGATAAATTATATGAAGTATCAGAAAATGATATTCTTTTAATAACTTAAAAACAGAAAGGCATAAAATTGAAAATTTTACTGCGACCGATAAAAGCCAGTATTGAAAATCTTGAATATTCAAATACTAATCCCGCCTATATGTCTGATGTAACTTTAGGAAAAATAAAGCCAGATATATTTTTAATAGAAATTAAAGATTTATACATAACTAAATTATTAAAAAATTGCGTTTGCTTAGTATCTTATGGAGATGATTTTACTTCTTATACAGAGTGGGTTGAAACTAAATCAAAAGTAAGAGCGGGATCCGCTAATAATGAATTATCTGTTAGAGATATAACAGTAGTCTGCCCGGAAATATATCTAAATATGGTATGTATTGCTTGTTTGAGTGCCTTAAAATGGGAAATCAATACAAATTATACCGCTAAAGGAAAACTGGGAATAGGTGAATTTTTCTTAAAATCCGCAGAATTTACTGTAAGACTTTTTGTTGATGAATCAAAGGAAATATATTTTATGGACGCTGTTTGTACGAATCTTAGTGAAATGGTAGAAATTCCGGATGAAGATTGAAAAATAATAGTGCGAGAATAGAGAGGAAATAAATGTCAAAAAAAGATTTCAGCCACGGATTAGTAAATTATACAAGCAGAGATTATGATAGCTTAATAGAAGAATACAAAAAGGTAGTACCTACTTTAACAGAATTGTGGAAACCTGAAGCAGATGCAGACCCCGGAGTAGTTTTGTTAAAATGGTTAAGTTCTATCGCCGATATGTTAGGTACGAATCTTGACTGGTGTGTAAGTCAGCTACTCGCTCCTTCTGTAACTCAGAGAAAATTTGCGGAAAAATTATTTGGTTTAATCGGGTATGAATTAGGATTTTATACAGCGGCAAGAACAGAAGTAACTTTTAGAAATGCATCTCCCGTAAATGTAACACTTGATTTTGGATTTAACGGAGCGAATTTTTGTACTCTTAACGCCTATTCAGATATAACGAATCAAGCAAGAGTAATAACATATAACATTTTGCCTTTAACAAATGCAATGGGAGTTAAAGATACACGGTCAAGGCGGTCTATCTTAACAGAAAACATTGATGTATTTGCAACAGAAGATAAAGTTAAATTAAAACCGGGCGAAACTGTAACAAGAGTTGCAATAGAAGGAGAATTAAGAAGTTACTCGGTATCAGTTGAAGATGTAAAGAAAAGCAATTATCTAATTAAACTTCCCTCACAGCATATTGATACCACGGCAATTTGGATAAAAGCAAGAACGACAAAAGAATATTCTGATAATACTTTAGTTGACACACAATGGATTCAATGCGAAAGTTCAGCAGAGTTTATAGTACCCGAACCGAGATTTGCAGTAACCTATGACAGCTACTCAAATGCACAAGTACAAATATCAAACTATTTAGACCAGTTAGAAAACTATACAAATAATTGGTTAACAATTTACTGGATAGACTGTTCAGGTGCAATCGGTTGTGTAGGAGAAAATGTTTTATCAAACTTTTTATCAGCAAAACCCGAATTTGCAATAGACAATGAATCAGGCGATATTGTTATATCTAATTTATCAAATACAGTTGAGTTGCCGCATACATATACTGTAACAGGCAAAAGTCCTGAAACTGCAAAAGAAGCTTACAGAAATTCAAGAGATTACATAAATACCTATGACAGCCTTGTAACTCTGCCCGATTATACAAGATTTTTAAGACGTGAACCGGGCGTAGATTGCGGAGTTGTATTAGATTGCCAAAAAGCACTTGAAATAAATTTAGCCATATACAATGACGAAAATCTAACAGACAGTCAGAAATCAAAAATGTATATAACTAATTATGACTTTCCCGAGGGCGAACCTATATTTGACTGGCAGGCCGTACTTGATTTAGGATTTGACCCTACCAATCCGCAGAAATATGTTTTTGCCGCTAACTTCCAAACATACACAGCTATGTGTTTTGCAATATCAAATAACTTTCAGCCGAGCAGGTACGGACAAGGACAAGTATCAACAGCACAAATACAGAACAGCGCAAAATTCAAAAGATATAAACCGCCTCAGTTATTCATTGATGAAGTCAAAAACGATTACAGACCATTACAGGCTATGTCGGTTGAAGTGGAATTTGGGTATGTAAGATTATTTGAATTTTACGCGGTAGGAACAATTACACCTTATAAACCCGTATCAGAAGATGTTGCAAATACTTTAATCGAAAAAGCAAAAGAAGCATTGATGTTATACTTTGACCCCGCTAACAGGGAAATAGGTGTAAAACCTACTTTAATGGAAGTTATAGATATAATAGAAAACTGCGATACGAGAATAAGACACTTTGACCCGGGAAGTGCTAAAACACCGGGGATAGTATGGCATAAATGCGATATAGAATATTTTAATTATATAAGTTTTGCAAGATACATAAATCCCGATTATTCATCACAGAATATAAGGGTAAATCCTACATATATTATTCACCCGCAAAAAGGAAATTCCTCTTCAAAAGAATAGTTTTTCAGCTTGAGCATAGTTGAGCATAAACAAATGCAATCAAATGTAAACAAAAATTTACAAAATTTAACTTTAATTGTGCTTGAGCATAATATGAGCAGAAATAAAAATATTTGAGCAGAATAAAATAAAGATTGAGCAGTATCAAGTATAATCAGTTATAATCAATTATAAATAGAAACTGTACTTGAGCATACTTGATATATTTTGAGCATAAAGTGAGCATAATCAGAATAACCGCAAAAGGAAAAATTAAATGAAAATAAAAGATATATCCTTGCCCGAAGTATATAAAGAATCAATGGATTTTAGATTTTTTATGAAATGGTTTGAGGACTGCCTTAACAAAATAAAATTTGATACAGAAAATATGATAGATATTTATGACCCGTTAAGATGTCCCGAAAATATTTTATGGATGCTTGCAGATACAATGGGTTATAAATATGATGACAGACTTCCTGCATCATTTAACAGACTTGTGCTTGTTTACTTTATGTCAATGATAAGGCTAAAAGGAAGTAAAGACGGAATTACACTTGCCGCCGAAACTAATTTAGCGCAGTTTAGAATAAGAATGTTATCGGTAACAGGGTATGAAGATGAAAACGGAGAATTTGTAGAGCCGAAAGATATATTAGGAAACAGGCTTGAAGATACAACAATTCCCGCAAACTCTGTTTATGTAACACCACATACTGATAAAGGATATATTGATGTAGTTTATTTTTCTACGGAAATTCCAGTTGATGCCTGTATAGAATATGTAAGACCCTTAGGTATGTATTTATTCCAACACGCAGGAGTAAAATTTGACGCAAAAGTAAAAGTATCGGTTGACGCAAGATTGACAAACAGCAATTACAAAGATATATCAATAGGCGCAACACACGTTGGGCATTACAGGAGAGATGATTACGCAAGAATGCACAGAGGGGATAAAGATAAGAGAAATGATGTCTGGTACAGAAACAGTAAATACGAAGGTGAGCCGAACCCGAAATTAAACCCGGGCGAAAGAGCATTATATTCTTTACAGTTATCAAACAACGAACAGATTGTAAAATCTTTAATAGACCCGATATTCAGTATAGGAAAAGGGCCTGAAAAAGTAGAAGTAACATACCCCGATGATTATTTAATGAAACCTGATAATCCGAGATGGAATTTAAGATATGACAGAAAACTTGATGAAAGCATAACAAAAGACACTTGGACTGTTGATGATAGAACAAAAAATATATTAAATCCCCGCCCCGCAGTAAATCCTATTATGCACAATGTAGGAGATGCTATGTCGCTTAACGAGGAAAATACAAAATATACAAAACTTGACAAAGACGGAAATATAACAATAGTAGATTCAGACAGCATAGAAGAAAAATAAAATCAAAACAAAAAATTGCAAAAACAGATTTAACCTTTTATAAACTTGAGGTATAGAAAAACGTATGAAAATAATCTGCGCAACAAAGAAATTTTCAATCAGTAAAATTGTTAGAGATATAGTTGACAGCCGTGTTGATGTATTCACCGAAAATATAAATGACGACCTTAAAGATTGTTGCAATTATCCCGGTTGTCCTTATCCAGTATATAGCGTATACATTTCACAAAATGCAGTTAACAAAATAAAAGATTATACTGCCAGCGTAATAACAGAAGATTTGAAAAACAGAAATATCATATAACAGCGATATTATATAAAAGCGATAACAGAATGATAAATAAATGACAGCAGAATGACAACGGAATTTCCAAAAACAGGACAAGGGCCTGCAAAAATAGCAAATGAAAAAGATTTGCAAAGAGATAAAACAGGATTTACTAATCCGAATTTACACAGAAGAACAGACCCTAAACAGTCGAAAGATGAAAAAGAATTAAAGCCACGGCAATATGAATTTGAAATACAAGATGTCAATTCATACAGAACAACAATGATAATAATTCACGATGAAGAAACAGATAAACCGGAACTACCCTAACCCGTTAAAATTTAATTTAGATAAAATAGCATCTGATAAAAATATCGGTATAAGATATAATGTAACATTCCGAGTTATAGATTCCTTAAATGGAAATGTTATACAGGAGCATATCGGGCATAATGAAGCAACAAATTCTCTGTTAACCGGGATGGGGCATTATCTTAAAGGTGACGGAGTATTAAATCAGGGATATTATATGCTCTCAAATTATGTACCGAGATATATTTCCCTCGGTGTAATGGGATTGTTTAATCAAGAGGAAGATGAAGAAGGACTTCCCGCTGGCCTTGGTTATATAGACTATAAGGGAATGAAATATTCCGACCTTGCGCTTGAACAGCTTAAAAAGCTAAATAAAGAAACTGGGGAGGAAATCGTTATAACAGATGAGGATTGCGAAATTCTCCAATGTTCTGATTACATTCAGCAGGTTCCGGGTTATGGCGCAGACGGATATGACGAATCGTTAAATAATCACAGAGATTTTTTTGGACTTGGGCCTGCATTTAAGGACAGACCGGTTAAAACTGTAACGGCAAATTGCGAACTTATTTCAGATACATTTCCAAGAGAAGAAATATCATACAGAGAATTAGTACCTGAAACTGCCGCAGAGTTGCCTGAAACAGTTGATATTGTATATTCAGCTATGATTTCAACAGGCGCATTATCACAATTCAGAGAAAAAGGAAAAGATTATATATTTATAACCGAATCAGGATTATGGAGTGACAATATATGGAAAGATGGAGGAGATAACGGACTGTTAGCGGGATATAGAATAGTACCCCCAAATGAAGAAAACTGGGGAATGGTAGAATATAAAGATATAACAAAAGAAAAAGCAAAAGAAAACAGAAAAATATTAAAATCTGAAATTTTAAGGGTCGGGCTTAATCAGGTGGTACAGGTAATATGGAAAATACAGCTTGGTGCGATGGACCAGCTTGGCGGACTTGCAGATTTATATCCGCAATATCAAGATGAGTTAGTATGGTATAAATGGGACAGGTAAAAAAATGAAAATATTTGCAAATGATGAAATTAAAAATAATGCGTTAAAGTTGCAAAAAGCCGCAAGGTATATAGACAGCGCACTTAATATATTTGATGAATTAGAAGATACGGAAATTGCACAAAAATTAGATTATGCGTTTATATATATAAATTAGCAGACTTTATGTTTGATATTGTATATGAGGTATTGCCAGAATATTTATCTGAAGAAGAAATAGACAAATAGAATATGAATGATTCATCAATAGGAAAACAGGCAGAAAAGAAAATAAAGGAATGGCTCGATAAACCTGAAGAAGGATATTCATTTGACAGAATAAAAGACCAAATGACGGGCTTTTACGGCAGTTCAAATATTTGTGATTTCACCTGTTTCAAAAGTCCAAATATGTATTACATAGAATCAAAAGCAACGTGGAATGACAGATTTGATTTTTCCGCATTGACGGAAATACAATATAACGGACTGTTAGAAAAATCAAAAATAGAAAACGTATATGGAATAGTAATAATATTATTTGCAACATATCAAAAAGCGGTTATCATCAATATACAGGAAATTGACAGACTCATTAAAAACAATGTTCAAAAATCAGTAAATATCAACAAAATGCAAAAATGGGATTTCAAATATGCAGAGATACAGACAATTCCAAATAATAGAAAAAAATTATTAGATTACACAGGCGAATTATTTGACTATTGCAAAAATATTTGAGGAGTAAAGACAGATGGTTTATGACTACTATGGAGAAATGAAAGAAGATATTGAAAATGCTCTTGAAGATGAAACATACCAGGAAATTATCGAGAACGGCGATGATTATGATGAAATCTACGAGAAACTTTATGATAGTTTATGGACTGATGATAGTGTAACGGGTAATGGTTCAGGTTCATATACATTTAATCGAGATAAAGCAGTAGAATATTTGTCTTACAATTTTGATTTACTTTCAGATGCCTTAATCGAATTTGATTGTTCCGTAGACGATTTAGCACAAGGCCCAGAATGGTGTGATGTAACTATAAGATGCTACTTACTCGGACAGATTCTTAATGAAGTTTTAACAGAAATGAACATTGAGAGGTAAAAAGAATGAACACAGATTATACCCCCGCAGGAGTAATTAAACAGTTAGATAGAGCAGAAAATTTACTTCACGATGCGTATGATATAATATGCGATATAGACGATTATCCAGTCGGCGATAAAATTGACTGGGATTTAGTTGATGAATTATCAGAACTAATGGAGAATATTCATTATATCGTTAACCCGATACAATATTAAAAATAAGAAAGGAAAAAAATGAAAAAAATAGGATTTATGCGTCAGCCGATTTAGATGAAGAAACGATAAGAAATTTAAATTATATTTGTCGTATACTTACTCCGAGGATAAACAATATTAAAGATTTATTTGATATGGTCAATCAAACGAGAAAATTGTTGGCGAAATTGATGAGGAATATTGATGTAGATTCTTATGATGAGGTATTTCACTTCTTTATAACAGGGCTAATTACGTGTGTAGAGCGTTTTAAGCGTTGTTTAGAGGAATTTCTAAAAGCGTTTAGATATTATAATTAAACAGAAAGGAAAAAAAAATGAACAGAGCAAAAAAAAATGAGACCGATAAGAGCGGCGGCTGGCCCGAATGGGTATAACTGGATTTCGCTTGGTAACATGACAAGTGCATTAAACTCAATTTACCAAAATATTTTTCAGGGCAAGCATAACTTCAATGGCATGAAAAAGGATATAGAAACTTATTTACCTAAAGTGGCAACACGAGCTATAGATGAAGCCCTTGAAGGTACAGGTATTGAAGATATTTCTGGTAGTCCAACTCTTTGTGCGATTGATGATATTATTAGCTTGTGTGATGAATTTAAAAGATTTTTCAGTCAGTACGGCGGTGTATTTGATGAATTGGGTGAACTTTGCGATGAAATGGTAAGGTTATCAGACGAATATGAGAGAAGTCCCGACAAACATGATTTGGAACTTTAAAATATTTTGAAAATCATCTAATAAAAAGAGGGAGGGCGCAACAGCAAAAAAATGGATATAAAGAAAAACGAAATCACAGCATTAAAAAGCTGTATTAAAAGTTTATCGGAAAATACCGAGTTAAGATATATTCACGCTGTTGCGCCCGAATACTTTACAAAATTAAATCTTGATAAAACAGTTTTAATTGACCTTTTTAACGGGATAGATAAATTAAAAGATTTTTGCAAACTGCCCTTTTGGTATGACAGCAAAGGAAAAATAGGGGAATCAGAAAAAGTTTATACTTTTGAAGAATTAGAAAAAATAATAGAAAATTCCGGTAAAGAAGATATAGCATTATTCATAAAAGAAAATGAACTTATAAAGATTTAACTATAAGGGAATTTTCAGAAAATTCAGAAAACTCTGAAAATTTATTTATGCAAAAATAAAACCTTTAATATAATGAAAATATAGAAAAGCTAAAAGCAGAAAAACAACAGAAAATAGAGAAACAGCAAACTTGCAAAATTAGTTAGAAACAATCAGCAATCAGAAATAATTTTTAGGGGAAGGATAAAATATGCTCCGAAACAAAAAAGAAAACAATCCGGCAGTTTTAGGAATATTTGAAGGCGAATGTGCAGACGCAAATATAACTAATCTGAATGGTTTAGATATAACACAGGAAGTTTGGGAAACTGTATTTAATTCAGATGAATATAAAGAAGGCATTAGTGAAGGCTGGTATATTGGATTTTTAGGACACCCCGAGGACCCGGGCTGTCAGGAATTTAAGGATGCCTGTATAGTAATGACCGAAGGGCATATTGATGAGGACGGAAAGGTTTACGGAAAATTTAATTTAATAGATACCCCCGTAGGCAGAATTGTAAAAACATTTCAAGATGCGGGAGTAAATTTTGGTATATCAGTAAGAGGAGCGGGAGATATCGAAAATAATTCAGTTGACCCCGATACATTTGTATTCAGAGGATTTGACCTTGTAGCATTTCCCGCATATCCTAACAGTATTCCTACATTTACAAGTTTAGCCGCAAGTTCAGATATAAATAAAAGAAAACAGTATAAAGCAATATGCAACGCTGTTACAGTAAATCTTAAAAATATTGAAAGCAAATGCGCCTTAAAAGAAATACAGAAACAGTTTGCCCCGCAGTCTGAAATTTATTCTGTAATATCCGCAAGGACTAAAGCGGTTGATAATCTTAATAAATCAATTAAATCCGCAAAGTTTGTCAAGATAAAACCCGATGACGATGTAATGAATTGCGATGAGATAGAAAGTTCTACTGAAACAGACACAGTAGAAATTCCCGAAGATGCAGATGATATAACCGCAAAAAGGTGTGAAGCTATAACAAAATTATATATGGACGCTATTGATGAGTGCAATTCATTAAAAGCGGAAAATAAAAAATTAAAAAATGACCTTGAGAGAACACAGCTTAAAGCCGCAAGGAAAATTGACTCTGTTAAGAGAATAACCGCAGGGCAGGAAAGGGAAATACGGGAAATTCAGAAAGAGTCCGAGCGGGAAATAGAAAAATTGCAGAATGATTCTGAAAGAGAAATCAGAAGAATAAAAGCAAATACTGATAAAAAGTTAAATAAAAAAGACAAAGAAACAAAAACAAAAATTCAGCAGATAAAAGCTAATCATAAATTGCAGATTGACCGAATGCAGTCTGATTATGAAAGAGAAATATCTGAAATAGAAGCTAATCATAAATCGCAGATTGCAAAAATTGAATCCAGTCATAAATCACAGCTTGATAAAATTTATGCAAGCCACGATGATGAAATAGAAAGTTATAACAGAGAACTTGATAAAGTGCAGAGTAATGTTGACAAAATACAGGAAGATACCGATGCACAGATAAAAGACCTTGTAGCAAAACATAAAAATAAAATCTCAAGATTACAGGAAGACTCAAATGCCCAGCTTGACGAAAGAGATGAAATCATCACAAATTTACAAGATGATTATAATTCCCTTGAATACGAAAATGAGAATTTAAGAAATAATTATAATACATTAAAGCGGGATTTATCTGATTTAAGAAAAGATAACTCTGCCTTAAAAGATGATAATTCCGCATTAAAACAGAAAAACCTTAACTATAAAAAGAAAATAGAAAATGCACAGGCAGAACTTGAAGACCGATATAAAGAGATTGATGAGCTAAATGCTTCGATTGAAGAAACCGTCAAACAGTCGGATGCCATACAAGCTATTGTATCTAACCGGGATGCTAAAATTCAAGACCTTAAATCTGAACTTTCAAGCGTAAAGAAAATGTTAAACGAATATCAAAACAGTTATGCAAATCTTTACGCAAATGCCGTAGGTGTAAATACAAAGAATGTTCCTATAACATCAAGTACTTCCGTGAAACAGTTGCAGAGTGCGGTTAACAGGAATATGCAAAATACTGGAGATAGTGAATCAGACATTGACGATATTTACGTTGATGATGCCAATTTTGATGACACTTTAGTTACTATGTAAAAATTTTAACTGGAAATTTTTACCAATCTTTTACAAATAACAAAAATTTTCACAGTAATTTTACAAAATTTACAAAAATGTAAAATTGCGGTTTTGTTTTATAATCAAAAAGGAGTTAAAAGATAAAAATATTATGGCTGTTATAAATTCTACGAGAAATGCTTATACTCGCCCCGCAAGAAGGCCTGTTACCGCAGGTGTATCTTCAAGGAATAACTCTCGTATTTCTCCTGTTTATGCAAGTCTTTCTCCCTCGCAGAAAGGTTTTGTAAATCAGTTAAGAAGAAATGCAAGCAAGTCTACTCCGACACCTATTTTTGGGGCTACCAATACAACGAACATTATGGCAAAGCCTGAATTTATGGAACTTCTGCCGCTGTTCGTACAGAAACTTTTACTGTTAGATGTTTTTGGCTCGGTAGCTATGAAGTCAAGACATCAGATTGTGCCTTATTTTAAGGTAATAGCGGAAAATACAAAGGGACAGACCAAGGCGGGAGATATTATGTCAAGCCCGTTTGTAAACAGACAGGGCATTGACCCGAACTTTACTGGAAGGGTTATAAAGAATGAAACTCTTGCCGAGGGTACAGATTGCGCTAAAGATGCCGCAGTTATGTATGTACCTGTACTGCCGGGCTCTGTAACATTAACATTTACTACTGCAAGCGAAACAAAGCAGTACATTGATGATGGACAGGGTAATTTAGTAGAATCGGGAACTTCTGAAACTAAGGGCTATATAAATTATAGCAACGGACTCGTTAAGTTTAATACATCACTTGACGGAACAGCAGGAAATTTACTCGATGCTACATATCAGTATGATAATGAAAATGTAGGCCCGCACATGGAATCTCCTCTTGACCACGGTCAGTACGGAGCGGCTATGGGCAAGACCTATTTACAGCTTGATGAATTTGATATGATAGCAGAAGCACATCAGCTTGCTTGCTATTGGTCGGTATATTCTGCATTTGCCACTTCACAGGAATACGGCTCGAACCTTGCGGATGTAGCTAAGGAAGCCGCTTTTAGTGAAATAACCGCAGAAATAAACAGTTCAGGATTTGCCGCTTTAAGAGATGCGGCTACATTTAATCCGCAGTTTAACTGGAATGCCGCCCCGGTATTATCGGGTTCAGTAGTACCGAGTGATTATCTCAATATGTTTAAGTTAAAACTCGAACAGGCTTCAGCGGCTATATATCAGAAAACAAGATTAACGAGACCGAACAGGCTCATAGTAGGAACTAATGTAGCGTCCTATATCGGTATGATACAGTCCTTCAAGAGTGCAAATGCCGAGGATAGCGTAGGCCCCTATAAGTTAGGAACTCTTGACCAGTTTGAGATTTACGTTGACCCGAATTATGACCCGAATCTTTGGGTTATGGCTTGCAAGTCAAACGATATCAGGAGAAATTCCGCTCTGTTTGGAGAATATATGCCGATTACGCAGACAGACCCGATTACACTTTCAGATATGTCAGTACAGTCGGGTATAGCCTCGATGTATGCTCTCAAGGTTGTAAATCCGAGTACAGTTGCAAGCGGCAAGATTGTAGGCACATTCTAAAAACTCAATCACTTTTCTTATCATATACTCTCCTAAAGGGACTCTGGCAGAAAAATGTCAGAGTCCTTTTATTTTTCTTTTATTTTCTATTGTACTTTTTAATTCCCATAAGATATAATATACTATGAATAGTAAGTCTTTTAATAGAAAAATGACAGCATAATGAAAAACAAAGGAGAGATTATGGAAACAAGAATTTGCAAATTTTGCGGAAAAGAATTTATCCCGGTAAACGGAAAACAATTATACTGTAAAAGAGAACATTATGGAACCTGTATTATTTGCGGAAAACAATTTTTAATTCCTAATGACAGATTATGTCAAAAGGATAAAGCAAGCTGTTGTTCAAAAGAATGTTCTGCCGAATTAAGAAAAAGAACCTGCCGAAAGATTTACGGAGGAAATGCTCCCGCAAGCAGTAAAGAAGTAATAGCAAAAATGGAAAATACTACTTTACAAAGATACGGAGTTAAACACGCAGGGCAGTCTGAAATCTTCAAGGAGAAAACACGGCAGACCAATTTAGAAAAATACGGAAAAGAATATTATTATCAGACCGATGAGGGAAAACAAAAATTACACGAAAGGTGGGAAAACTGGAAAGAAAATGACCCCGAAAGGTATAATGATATAGTCGAGAAAATTAAAAATACCAATATGGAAAAATACGGAGTTACATCTACTTTGCACGCACCTGAAATTAAAGAAAAATATTTGCAAGAGTATAAAGAGAAAACTGGCTATGACTATCCTTCGCAAAATCCCAAATATCGAACAAAGGTAGAACAGACTAATCTCGAAAGGTACGGAGTACGCCGCCCGTTGCAGAATAAGAAAATATATGAAAAAGCAGTAAATACTAATCTAAAAAAGTATGGGCAGACCGCATTTAATAAAACTTATGAATACCGCTCAATGGCATTGCAGGATAAATCAAAACTTGACGAATTTATAGAATTTGATTCAGACACCGAAAATTTTCTGAAAAATAGGTTTGACCATAAACCGAATTTAAGAGAAATAGCAGATTATTTAACAATATCAATTTGGTATGCTAATCAGATAATTCATAAATCGCATTGTGAAAATTTAATAAGCCGCAGTTATTCCAATATGGAATATGATGTCACAGAAGAATTAAAAAACATAAATCCCGATATACAGATAGAATTGCATAATAGGGAAATTATAAATCCGTATGAAATAGATTTATACCTGCCCGAGTACAAAATTGGAATAGAATGTAATTCTACAATTCATCATAATTCCTCTATTTCTATTTATAACGGAGAGGATATAGCAGTTGAATCTAATTATCATCAAATGAAAACAGACCTATGCGAACAAAAAGGAATTTTCCTTTTCCATATTTTCAGTTATGAGTGGGAGCATAAAAGAGAAATCATTATATCTATGTTAAGAAACCTATTAGGTAAAAATAAGAATAAACTGTATGCCCGGAAACTGGAATTAAGAGAAATCTCCAATGAAGAATCGTTAAAATTTTTAGAGGAAAATCATCGGCAGGGAAAGATAAGTTGTAGATACAGAATAGGGCTGTATAACAGTAATGAACTTGTATCTTTAATGACTTTCAGTAAAGCGAGATTTAAGGAAAATAATTCTTGGGAACTTGTAAGATTTTGTAATTTGAAAAATACAACAGTAGTCGGCGGAGCAAGCAAACTATTCCAAAAATTCATAAAAGATGTAAATCCCTATAACATAATTTCATATTCCGACAGAGCGCATACAAAAGGAAATCTATATAAAATCTTAGGTTTTGAAGAATATAGCAGAAGCAAACCCGGATATGTTTGGGTAGATATAAATACTGATACGGCATATAACAGGATAAATGCTCAAAAGAAAAATATCAGAAAATTTCTTAATGATGATACAATAGATTTATCGCAGACAGAAGTACAGATAATGGAGTCCCACGGCTATGTAAAAGTTTATGACAGCGGGGTTATAACTTGGAAATGGCAGAAAGGATAAAACCTTTACTATAAAAATATGTAGAATTTAAATGATATTGGAGGAAAGAAAAATATGTATATTTTAGCAAAAAAAAAACGATAACGGCTGATAACACCCTTTCAGAATTGATACCTTGTCCTCCGCCGTTTGATATTTCAGACTGCATAAATATTTTGCAAAATAACAACAGACAGGTTATGTTAAAGGTAAAAGATGATACAGCCCGAAAAAGGTTAGAATCTTTAGGTTGTTTTAACGGAAATGAAACAATGTTTACTTTAACAAAGGGAGATTGGGTAATCTGTACTATAACATATACATCTCAACGTGCTACTAAAAGCGGACTGTATATGCCGAAAGATAAAACCGCTAACTGGGGATATGATATGTTAAAACCTGCGGGATATACATATTCTTTCAAAGATAATAAACATTTTCAGGCTTGTATGTCAATACAATAGAAAATGTACTTGGAATTAAATGCTTAGACTTTACAATGTTTGACTGGCAGAAAGACTGGTAATAATTATGAAAAGATACGATAAAAATAAAGATATCATCATAAAAACTTATGACGAATTAAATAGCCGAGATAAAAGATATGTTATTAGCAAGTTGCTGAATAATGATGAATTTATGACGAAACTCGAAGAATCGCAAGAAGAAATAGCGAGAGATGCTTCAGAAGCAGATATGAAGTATTACGCAACAATATTATCTGAAAAATCTGATTTAATGGTATATCTTAGAGAAATAGATTATACGGTTTCAAAAGTAGGAGTAAGACCGAAAAAATGGGATTTATCGGAGTTATTTGACTGCGTACCATTTACAGATTCAACAGAAGATTTTGTATATAGCATAGTGATAGAAGGCAATCCGTATCGTGTCAGTTATGAATTATCTTTTGTAGAAATTCAAGAGTGGCGCACAAACGATAATCATAAAGAGTATATTAGATATAATCTTGATGAATTAGAAGAAACTGATGTACCGCAGGAAATTATTAGAAGAATTTATGATGACATGAAAGCCGCACAGGAATTTTTAGATAATGTCTGGGAATCATTAAGAGCGTATTATAATTATAACGAATTTATGACAGAAGATTATTTGAATACCTATATTGTTGATTCAGACGCAGAATTTTTAGTAAATTATAGAACCGGACAGATAGTTGCTATGCGGGAGGATACTGAAAATACTATAAAATTTGAGTAAAGGAAAGTTAAAGGAAAAATGTATATTTACGCAAAAAAATAACCGCAAATTCTTCAAAAATATATTCACTTTCTGAACAGGAAAATTATATCAATGATATGTTTTCCAAAGATCCCGATATGTTAGCAGACCAGTTTATAGGCTCATTAAATGATGATTGGGTATTATATTACAATGATGAAAACGGAAATGAAATAACTGAAATATGGAAATGTGTCAATCAATATCAAGGAAAATATCAGAGATATATTTTCAAAAATAATGTCCCGGCTGATTGGCAGAAATGGATTGAAGATAAACAAGAGGAGATGTGGCAAAAGGAAAATCAAGATGAACTTGATGACGAAACTATTGATAAAATTAAGAAAGTATTGGACAATCTTTCCGAAACCGAGAAATCAAAACTGATGAAACAGTATGAAGAAACCACAGGAAAAATTTGGGAAGATTGGGAAATTCCTTTTTATATCATAAACACTTTAAATTCTTTAGGAAATTCAAGCATTGAAGCTATATTAGAGAAATATAGAGAAGAATTATAATATTTTTGAAGGAAGGAAGAATGAAGTATTTTACATTTGCAGGAGTAACTGCGGAAGAATTAGGGTTAGAACCGGGAGAATATCGTTTTGATGATAACATCAATGATATCTATTGGAAATTGCATTATCAAATAGAAGATGTAATTCTTGATGATATTCTTTTCGATGATTGGTATCGCGAATTTATTATCGGAACAGAATTTGAAGATAGTGTAGATAAATTTGCAAATTATATGAATTTTAACTGGGATGTAATTGTTCATACCTATGAAATCAATTATGACCAATACGGCGATGGTCTTGCTGATGTTACAGGTAATTTTTCAGAAGTATTTGAACCCGTAGCATTTGAAGATAACGGCAAAATATACGAACTTATGTTCGGTGGTAAGAATGAAAAATTCTTAGATGTAGAAAATGCCGATTTTTGGGTAGATATTTATTCCGGTGATTACAGTAATTTTGAAAAAGATATTTCTGTAAATGATATAATGAGTGACTCATATAAATCTCAAGATATTCCTGAACAGATAAAAGAAGATATACAGAATATTGTCAATGCCGTGTATGATGGTTTACGTCAATTACACGATGTTGCAGACCATTGTTCAAAATTTCCTACTTCAGATTATGTATTTGATTATGTTAAAGAAACTGAAAATGTCCGTTTAGTGGTAGAGGACAATGGAGATGTACTTTTGGCAGTAGCGGACAGATGGTAAAAGTTATAAAACTCAAATAAGAAAGGAAAAAAATGAGAACAGCAAAAAAAAATAACCGCAGAAGAAATTACAGAAATGTAAATGCGGCAAGAAGAACTATTGAACTTGTAACTTTTGATGAATTAACTCCCGAACAGCAGGAAAAAATTATAGAAGGAAATTATCCTCAATGGCTATGGGACTGGTACAGTTATGAGTGCAATTTTCTGTTTGAGGATGAGCAATCCTGTTGTATAGAAATGTATGAGGAGGAAACAAATAGCCCGATAGACACAGAACATTTAGATTTTGAGAGTGATTCTTATGATAATGTATATCCGGGACGTAACTGGGATATTTCGCAAATTTTTGGTGGTATTAGATTAAGCGATAACGGCTATGTTTTTGATGTAATTCCGGGCGGAACTGATTATAAAATCACAGAAAGTGATTCTGTGGTAGAATTGACAACAGAATATGCTGAAGAAGTAGATGAAAAATACGATAGATATGATGATTTTTATGTTGATGAACTTGAAGATATAGGAATACCGCCCGAAGTTATATCAGAAATAAAAGGACTACTTGCCAATGCACAGGAATTTTTAGATAATATGCAGAGAACTGCAAACTGGTATTCCGATATGATGCAAAATACAGATACCGAAATGATAGAAGCAATGTTAGAAGATAACGAAGTTGAATTTATCGTTGACGCAGATGGAGAACCTGAATTTTATAAAAAATAACAGAAATTCAGAGAAAACCCGTTGACAATTATATAAAATCCGCATATACTAAAATAGTCATCGGAAGTTGTCAGTTGACAATGACTTATTTGACAATTTGTGATTCTCCTACGAAAATTCTCTTGTGACAGCCGAAAGCTAACCGCTGAAACAAGAGAATTTTCTATTTCTGTAAAAAATTACAGACTGGACAGAAAATTTAGAAAAACTAATTGACAAAAATAAAGAAATAACATATATTAATAATTGTCGAAAAGATTGTGCGTCTTTTTCACTCTCAACAAACCCTCTTGTTGTAACTTGCTTTTCACGAAATAAAAATCCCGAGGAGATAGCCGAGAATTTTCTCCTTTGGGATTTTTATTTTTATAATAAAACCTTTTATATTGACAAGTATAGAAGAAATCAAAAATTCCAATCGTTATAAAATAGAAAACAGTTGAAAAAGGGAGAATACACAAAAATGGCAAAAATTAACAAAAAATTAACAGAAAACATAAAATCATTTAAAGCAGAAATAGAAAATTCAAAAGAAATAGACCCGTATTTAATAATAAGCTGTTATGAAGATTTACTCCTTGGAGAAAATTATCATATAGACTGCACAAAGAATAAGCGGGCAGTAATTGCGTTAAATAACATATTAGAAAAATATGTAAATAAATATTAGAAAGGAAAAAAAATGGATAAAACCGAAAGGATAATTGAAGTACTGGATAATTTAGCACCTTGGGAACTTATTCAGGTATGGAATGACTATTGCGATAATAGTGGTGACCCCGATAGTATAATATATGATATGGGCGACCTTGAAGAATTTACAGGTGGAATGAGCGCCACAGAACTGATTGACATCGGCAGTAGTGGATTTAATACAAATGACAGCTATTTTCAGGCAAGTGTCTACTGGAATTCTTTTAATGACTGGGATTTAGATAATTATATCTATACTTCCGATATAGCAGATTATATTGAAAGAAACGAAGATTCATTAGGTATATCAGAAATTGACGATATCTTATATGAAGATGAAGACGAGTATGATGAAGACGAGTATGATGAAGACGAGGACTAATGCCTGTTATTTTTAACAAACAGAAAGGACAAAATAAAAAATGTATATTTTATCAACAAGAAAAGATTGGCAACCTGTTCAAAGTTTATTAAACCGATATTTTGACCCTCCGCAGATTGCTTATGATGATAAAGCTGTTGAAAAACTTGCACAGAGATACATTGACGGCAGACGGGAAAATACCGGGGCTATGAAAGATGATAAATTATTTGGCTATTATTATATTGCCTTAATTTTAGACTGGGTAGAATTACAGGAGCAGATAGCAAAAGAATTATACAAGAGATACCCCGATGATTCCTCTACCATTGATAGACTTCTGAATATAGTTTATCCGGGCTATATGAAATATGAACGTGCAAGGATAGCGGAATGGGATTGGATTCACGAAAAATAAAGGGGTATAATTTTTAATACTATGAAAATATTGATAACCGCCAGCAGAAATATGACAGTAACAAATATGGATTCTTATTTCATAATGGATTTTGAGTATGCCATCTTTGACGCTTTAAATGAAGTAGCAGATAAAACTCCCGATTTAGATTTAGCAATTTCAGTTGATAATTGTTTAATAGAAGATAGCGAAAAAGACTATACAAATATAACAATTCCTATTTCTGTTAAAGATAAACAGGCTAAAAGATGGCAGACTCCCTTTGATGTAGTAATGAAAACAGATTTAACTGAAATGCAGTATGCGGGTAACTGGACAGATGAACTGGCGAGAAAAATTTATAATAAAGTTAAACGATTAAGGAAAGGTAATAACGGATATGTTTATTACAGCTAACAATATTCACGACCCCGACAGTATTCCTGCAAGAGCAGAAAGAAATTTGCAAAAACTCGCAGATGAAATGGGAGATGCCATAGAGAACTACTGGGGTAATTTATTTCCTTATAATTTTATAGATGATTTTTCCAATGATTACAGTATAGATATAGATTTTACCTATAACTATAACGATATTATAGGAATAATCAATGTTTGGCTTGCCCCGGGCGGTTATGATGATGAAGTAGATTACATAGAGAAATTGCTCAATGATATTTTAGAAAAATATAATATTCCCGTTAAGGTTAGCTTTTGGGAGAAAAGTTCAGAAATCAAAATCCCGATAGAATACTTAAACTACTAAAAACCTTTAATATATACAAAATAATCTTATAGAAAACTGGAGGTTGAAAAGGTAGTATGGCTTATAAAGTAACTATCAAGTACGATGGCATAAAGAGACCCGATGTAGATGCGGTTGCTCCTATTGCCAGAATGTTTATACCAAATAATTCTTATGTTGACAGCGAAGTATTTACCGAGGGTGGCCCGGTAGGTAACGAAGCAAAGTACGGAAAATCTATTTATGCTACGAACACACAGGGTTTTGGGGATATCAATGTTCCTGAACCTTATGCTACAACTTCTATTCCGCTCCCCACAGCACTTGCACAGTTTAAGTTTGCATCACTTGCAGAAGATGGGAAAATTGAACTCACCGTTGAAAATTATAGCGTTGCCAGTTATTACAGTGAACTCGGTGCAAGTCTGAAAGAACAGGGCTTTACAGTTGATGTTGAAAAAGTTGAGTAATATTATAGAATAGTAAAACAATAGAAAACGACAGGATAGTATATTACAAAACAAAATTTTTCGGCGGGGAGATAATAGAAATTTTCCCGCCGAAAGGAAAATATCGAAAAATTCAAGATAATCTCAATTCAAAATTTCAAATCGAAAATCGTTATATAAATTATCAAAAATAATATAGCATAAAATATTGCAGAGCAGAATACGGCAAAAATTTTTTGAAGAGGGGGACTGGGCTAAAAAATGACAATGGAAGAAATAGTTGACCAAGTTAGTTTTATGCTCGGTATTCCTGCAAATTCAAATGTCGAAGAAATTGACCTTAAAAAAGCGGCTCTAATAGCTTTTCGAGAAATAAAAAGATATTGCAATACACCTGTTGAAAAAACAGTCGGATATCAGCAAAGAATAGATTTACCGAGGGTAGGAATAGAAACAAAAAGGGTTTTAGGGGTACAGGCCGCAAAACCGAGATTAGGTTTAACAATGAGTTCTATTGACTCCGGGAATGTGTTCCAAATAGCGGCGGCAGTAAATGCTTATAGTTCCGTAGGGCAGACTGCATCATTGAATATAGACCCGATAATGACGGAAATGGCGATGGCGCAGGTAAGAAACGTATTATCCACGGATTTACAATGGCGGCACGACCCGTTAAATAACTGTCTATATATAACTCACAGAGACCCTACACCTTCTCAAGTAACGATAAGATATGTTCCCGATTTCAAAGATGTATCGGAATTAGTAGACCCTGTATATGAAGATTATTTAGTAAGAATGACAACGGCAAATGCAAAAATTGCCCTCGGCAGAAGTCGGTCTAAATATACAATATCAAGTTCTAATGTATCACTTGACGGGGATAAATTGCTTGAAGAAGGAAATTCAGAATTAGAAGCTATCAGAGCAGAATTAGAAGAAAAAAGAAGAAAATTTATCATTGTTAACTAACACATTTTATGTGTTATTAAAGATATTGGCAATTATTTTGCAATTAGCTAATAAAATAAAAAATCTTGAACAAAAACAGAAAGGAAGAATTGCGTATGTACATTAGCAAATCGAGAGTCAGAGCAAACAGACGAGTTATGGCGGATACAGAGGTTGCACCCGAGGCGGCAGACCTTCTGTTTGAAGCAGATGATGTTGCAGAGTTAGTATCCGAGGTTACGGGTGAAGATGTAGCCGTAGCGCAGACTGAGGATGCTGTTGAATTTACTGTTGGTGAGGAAGTATTTACTGTTCAGCCCGAGGGTGATGAAGAAGTTCTTGAGTCGAGGAGAGTTCCGAGAAGACGTGTATCAGCTACCCGCAGACCTGTTCCTGCGAGGAGACCGAGCGGCAGACCCACTACTGCAAGCAGAAGACCGAGTGCCGCCCGCAGGCCCGTTAGTGCTACCCGCAGACCTGTTCCCGCAAGGAGACCTGTTCGCTAATATTAACTTAGGTACACAAATTTACACTTAAATAACTAATCAAGGCTTTGCGGTAAAAGCATTAAAAAGGGAGTCTGGCAAAACTATACTAAAAATAAAAAGGAGGAAACCCTTCCTTTTAAGAGATGCAAATATATCACGTGGACACCTTAATGCTTTTGCCGTAAGCCTTATTAGTTAAAAATTTTGAAAAACAGCTAAAAGAAAATAATCGCTAAAAGTGATTAAAAATATAAATTTACAAAAAAGCTATAAAATTGAAATCAAAAACCATTGCAAACAGGGGAGAATAAATGGAAACTGTTAGCATATTAAACAGCGAAAATAATATTGAAAATAGCGGAGATATCATTGATGTAGAAAATGAAGATATAACCGATATTGAAGATATTGATATAAATGACAAAGAACCAGTAAGAGCGGGAATTTTAGATAAATTTAACAGAATGTTTGATAAATTGCTTGGCCCGCTAACAAATTCTATTGACAAATGTATTGATAATCTAATAGATAATCATATTGATATAGATGTACCGAATAATGCCGCAAACGGCAATTTGTATTTTAAGTGTACTACTCAAAACAATGAGGAATTATTAGTAAAGGCAATACCGACCGCCGGAAGGGACGGAATGTTTGACCTTTATATAAAATTTAAGAACGGTCAGACAGAAACTTATCCGCAGACTAAAACCGATGATATAGATGCTAATATTATTAAAGCTATTAAGAAACATTTAGGCGAGGACAGCTTAAAGAGCGGATATGAAACTGCCAAAGAAGAAAAGGAAAAAATTGACAAAAAACCTAATCCGTTACAAGACAGAAATGCCGATTTTGATATAAACGAGGAAACAGAAGAATCTGAAGAAGTAAATGAGTCGAGAAAATTCAGAGTTAAACTCCAGTCTGTAAACGGAAATATATTTGCAAATGATGTCAGAGCAAATTACGCAAGTTCAGCCGTAATGTGCGATTTAGCATTGTTGCTTGATGATGAACAGTTTACAGATTCTATACCGAATACTGAAACGGATTATGAAGTAATTCCCGATAGTACCACAGTAAACGTATATCCCGTTGATGAATACAGCGATGAAGTAGAAATAATAGATAACGAAACTTCCCCGGAAATACAGGCTTTAACTGAAATAATGCAGTCTGCATATTCCACTTATCTCAATATGCAGTATATACATTGGAATGCCGAAAGGGGCAAAAACTTTTTAGCTTTACACGATATAACAGGTTCTTTAACATATACTCTGCAAGGTTATATAGATTACATAGCGGAAACAATGATGACCTTTGAAAATATAGAAGAAATACCGAACCCGATATGTATTTTATCAAATCTTGATTGCGAAATTGATGCTGTTGCATCAGCAGATGTACTAACGGCAAAGCAGATATTAAACGGATTTATAATGAGTATATCCGTAAATTATGATTATTTGCCTAAAAGGGTACAGAGCGAAATGGATAACTGGCTCAATGACCTTGAAAAAACTGCAAATTATCATTTAGAGCGATTGCTTGATGATAATGCAGACAGTCTTGATAATTTAGACTGGTAATAACGGCAATTCATTTTTGACAGTTTTCCTGTAAAAGGGATTGGCTTTTCATAAATATTTTCTCTCCGTGGAAACGCCTTTTTCATATACCGAAATCGTTATAACTAATAGAAAATAAAAATCTAATCGGTCGTCATACCTAACGATTTTCCGGAAAAATGAGAAAGGCGTTTTTACTATTTGTAAAATCAAAGGTACAAAAATCAATGAACCCATTAAGAGAAATTGAAAGATTTAAGGAATATATAGCAGACAGCATAACTGTAAATAAAAAGCAAAAATTTAACCAGTATACGGCTGTTTGTGATATAATAGAATATAGCAGAGATTTAATGAACAAATATCCGGGCATTTCTGAAAGTGAAGCTATCTCGTGGGTAATAAACGGAAAAATCCCTGAAAGTTTTAAGAATAAAAAAGCAGAGCAAAAATCATATTTTGAATACTGCCTTAAAGAATTTTTAACTCATATAGATGATGAAGATATAAAAACCGCAGTAAAGATGTCAATAGAAGAATCTCAAAAAAGCGATAACCTTTTATATATCTATAATAACGTCAATGAAGAATATGCTCCGAGAATAAGAGTTTTAGTCAATATGTTCTGGTATTATATGTATCCAAACGGCAAAAGCAAGTATCAAAGAATTTAACGGAAAATATCGAAATCAAAAATTCTCAAAACCTGTTGAAATTTCAACAAAAATCAAGTATAATATAATTAGTATGGTCATATCAAAAAATTAAAAATCAACAAAAATCAAGTCCGTAAAACTAAATCAAAATTGCAAAAATTTATTAACGCATTTTACAGAAAAGGAGAAAACAGGAAAAATGGATAAGCAGGAAAATATAGAAAAAATTACGGATATAGGTATCGAAGAAATCAAAAGTACCGAAGTCAAGGGTAGAAAAGGAAATACCAAAACAAAAAACATCAAAACTGCAAAAGAGTCTGCGCCTGAATCTTCGAAAGAGTCAAAAGTAAAAGAAGTATCGAAAAAGGAAATCTCAACAAGTAAAGCATCAACAAAAGAAACATCGAAAAAATCTACTGGCAGAAAATCAACAAATGAGAAATCAACGAAAGAAAAATCAACAGGCAGAAAACCAACAAGCAAAACGTCAATAGATAAAATATCAACAAGCGAACCGAAAGAAACATCAAAGACAGCACTGGAAAATTCATCAAAAAATTTAACGAAAAATTCATCAAAAAAATCTGCGCCGACAAAAGAAAAATCAACAAAGGAAGTATCAAAAAAGGAAACACCGATAGAAGAAACATCAATAAAGACTGCAATATCAACAAATGAAAATATCGAAACAAGAACATATCCATACAGTTTAACTATCAAAAGACCAGTAGCGATATACAGATTCCCAAAACCGACATCAAATTCCATAATAGGAACCTGTTGGGGAAATGTAATAGTAGAAGAAAAAGCAAAAGACGGATTCAACAAAATAACTTGGCTCAAACCGAATACGGGAAAAATCGAAGGTTATATTTCATCAAGAGATATTGAAGAATTATCAAGATAAGCTGTTATCGAAAAATTATTTATCAAAATATTATTTGTCAACAAATATCAACAGCGGAAAATCAAAATTGAAAAATTATCAAAAGCTGGCAGAAAACATCAAAAAATCTAAAACATCAAAAATCTATTATAATAAAATATTATACAAATATCAATTTACTATAACTTTTATTTATCAAAATTACAAAAAAATTATCGAAATTCTATTAAAAATTTTATCAATATCCCGCAAGGTACAAAAATTTTATCAATGCAGAAAATTAACAGAGAAATCGGCTGTAACTATTGAAATTCCAAAGTAAATAAGCAATTTTTGAAAACGGAAATTTGAAAAATTTTTAGTTTTATTAAGTTTACCCTTAAATCAGATGATACAGTTAAAAAGAGGAACAACAGAAAACTGGGAAAGTTTAAATCTCGTATTAGCAGACGGACAAATTGGAATAGAAAGAAAAGCAGACGGAAATTCTGCACTTAAAGTAGGTGACGGAAATACACCTTGGAGCAGTCTGCCCTATATATGGTCAGGAAACGGAGAAATATCAGGAGAAGTCTATAAACTGTTAGACGCAGAACCGATAGAAGAAAATTCCGATTTAGATACCTTTACCAAAGTAGGAAATTATGCCTGTTTAATTCCTGATGAAACTATAACTAATTCCCCATTTGCCGAACAGGAATACAGATTGATAATACAGTCTGCAACAAACAGCACAAATTCTGTTTTACAAATAGCATACGGAGGGGACGGAACAGAAAAAATAAGAGTGTACTCGGGCGAAGAATGGTCTGAATGGAAAGAATATATAAATTCAGCCGGAGGGCAGACAGTACAGGATTTAGTAATAGGCGATGTCGATATGACATTGACTAAAGAACAATATGATGAATTGATGAATATTTCTACTGAAGCATCAAGCAGTAATTTACCGCAGGGCGGAAGTAAAAATGATGTACTTTCCGTAGATGAAGAAGGACTGCCAGTTTGGACTTCAAGTATAACTGTTAACTCTGTTACCGCTAATTCCGTTATGACAAATAATATTGAAATGAGTTTAACCGAAGAACAATATACTGAACTTATGGAACTCTTGAAATAGATTGGGTAAAAATCAAAGCAAAACTATAACAAAAAATTATAGAACTTGCGGAAAAGTATAATTAAATTTTATAATAAACGGCACTATTAGGAAAATAAATTCAAAAGCAAAAATTAAATCAGACGTAAACAAACACAAAATATTAAACACAAAAATGAAAAAGGTTATAAAAAGTTATATTTATGATACAACGGGTAACTGGCACGAACTGGACTCAAAGAAAATTTTAGACTTTGACGGGTACCCGACAGATTACACTTTATATGAAAATGAATACGGAACTTCTTGGCTAACAATGTTTGGGGATAAAAATTTATATTATCCCGATGAGGAAGATGCCGATGAACTGTTTGACAGCAGAAAAGAAGCATACAGATTTTTCAGAAATTTTGAGTTAACCGATGAAGATAGAGTTTACAGTAACCGAAAAATAAAAAGAGTACAGGAAAAGTAAAATGCGGTTAGAATATTCAAGAATGTATGATAAGCGGCTCGGAGATTTATCCGGGACAGCAGAAGAATTATTTAACGATGTATCAAGCGGGTATGTAGAAGATATTGACCAGTTGGAAGCTATCTGTGATATTTTTAATAATAAAAAATCAGAAGATTACGACCCCGAAAAGGCTCTTTATATTTCATTTTATATAGATGAGTGGTATGCAGAATATAACGGAAATTTTGACAGCGAAATTTACAATATCGGGGAATTAAAGAGAGATGCTTATAACGGGGTGTATAAATTAGCAGATGAAATTCCGCTTGAAGATTACGATTATTCTTTAACAATAGTATCGGAAAGAGGAAATATTATCATAAATATAACCGATTTTAGCAAAGATGAGGATAATTCCTCTGCGGCTACAACAATACCGATAAAAGATTTTTACGAAATGTCGCAGAAAGATTTACACGATTGCATAAATTCTGTTATATACTACTGGGTATAAAAAGCGGGAGGACAGATAAAAAGAAATGGCATTAACCGAAAAAATAGAACTGTTAGGCAAAGGATTATATAAAGGTATTCCTGATGAATTAACCTTAAAGGCAATACCGACAGCTTGTGAACTTGACTATGTATCAGGAGAAGATTTCGATGATACAATGTTAAACAAAATTTTACCGCAGGCCATAGAAGAAAGCATAAATCCGAAAGAACTTTTTGAAATAGACTATTACTGGGTTTGCAGATGTTTAAGAATGTTAAACTACGGGCCTTATTATACGATAAATACAATTATATGCCCTGATTGCGGAGAGCGGTCTAACGGAGAATATCAAGCAGATTTCAGAACAGTTGCCTGTAAAGCCTTGCCCGAAAACTTTAAGAATGATTTAGTTATAGATAAAGACGAATTTATATTTTTTGACAGACCTGTTCACGTTAAGCTGTTAAAAATACAGGAAGCTATAAATTCAACTAAAGATAAAGCATTTAAAGCACCTAACGGAGATTCCAATGCTACCTTGGCAAGATTATGTTACAGTATAACTGCAATAGGCGAACGTAATCACTTAAATCCGATAGAAACAAAAATGTTCATTGAAAATAATTTTAGTGCCGCCGATTATCAGATATTGAAAGAAAGAACAAGAGAGTTGACAGACTACGGGTTAAGAGCGGGAGGTTCAACAGTCTGCCCTGTTTGCGGTTCACCTAATGCCGCATTTTTGTCATTGATAGATGACCGTTTCTTTCGTCCGACCTTGGGAGATTTACGGGAATGGAAGAACAGTAGAAGTCGAGGGGAAAACTAAAACATATTTGGAAATGCGACAAAGGCTCTATGAAAATATAATAGAAGAATGTATGTTTATTTCAAGAGCATCAGAAGGAGCAGTATCTATGGACTGGCTTATGACACAGCCCATATTTATCAGAAAGAATTATGTGGAAAAATTTACCAAAGAACTTGAGGAACGGCAGAAAGAATTAAAGCGGAAATAGCTTTTTGTATACACATCGTACATACATTGTAAACCGAGAATATAAGAACGAACAAAAACTAAAAAGAAAGGAGGATATTTGAATGCCGACAAATAATAACGGCGGAAACAACGGCAACAACGGAAATTTTAATAACGGGAACAACGGGAACAACGGGAATAATTTTAACAACGGAAATTTCAACGGAAATTTCAACAGCGGAAATAATTTTAACAACGGCAGAAATAATAACAATCAATCATCTCAAATATCCTCTCAAATACTAAAAAGCCTTAAAGATATCAACAAAAATATCTTAGGGCTTTATGATTTTGCACAGGGCGAAGCTAAAAGTGAAAAGAACGAATACTCATATAACAAAAGAAGAAACGCCCGCAGAAAAAGTACAAGCAGATACAGCGGTTTTTACGATGATGAAGAAGACCAGTTTAAGAACGCACCACGAACTTTTGAAGAGGGTGTAGATAAAGCACTTTCTGAGTTTTTCAAATTCCCTGCCCTGAAAGAGGGAATGAGGAAAGATGCAGAAAAATTTGCAAGTGCTTTAGGAACTAATCTTGACCACCTATCAGGAACTCTCGGAGAAAATTTAACAAAGATAGGTATAGACTGGGCAAAGACAATTCCATCTTCTATCCGTGGCTTTGAAGAAAAAATTAAATCTTCAAAAATCGGACAGATGGGACAGAGCGTAAAAACATCTGTTCAAAATTCTAAAGTTGCAAATACCACAAGGAATATAACTCAAAAAGCAGAAAATAAAGCAAGTGATTTATCTCAAAGAATAAAATCATCTGATTTTGTAAACAGAGCGAAATCAACAAGAGTTGGAAGTAAAATTGCGGAAAGAGCAGAAGAACGCAGACAAAGAGAAACTGAAAGACCGAAAATGTCTTTCGATTTTTCCAATCCCAATACTCTTTTAGAAAATGCAAGAGAGCAATTTAAAGCTAACTATAAAATAGGTGAACAAAACTATCTTAAAAATCACGCCTTAGATATCACTACCCCTCTAACAGGTTCACAAAAAGCAAGTCAGGCTATGACTGGATTTTTAACCGCAACAAGAGGGGCAATAGGGCCTTTAGCAAAAGCAACAGCGGCTTTAGCTATATTTGATGCGGCTACTGGAGATGCAACAGAAAGAATAAAAGAAGTTGCAAGTGCTTGGAGTAAGTTAAAAGATGCCGCAAGTAATGCCGCAAGACGTGACCAAGAAACTGCCGAGAAAAATCAACAGTTAGCAAACGAAAGATTTAGAAAAGATGTAGAGTCTATAATAAGTGAACCTTTCGAGATATTAAAAGAAGCGGCGCAGACTGTTCAAAAGGCTTGGGACGCAAACCTTAAAACTATAACCGCAACACAAGGTTATGATAAAGCAGGTCTGCAAGACTTAATGAGTGAATTTGCACAGCGGTTAAGAGATGAAAACTTAACAAGCGTAGTCAGCGGTGCAGATATAATTGATAATCTTTCAAAAGTTCTTAACGCAGGTTTATCGGGAGAAGTTGCAGAGGAATTTGCATATCAGGCTACAATATTAAATCAAGCAATACCGACACAAGACTTTTTTGGTTATGCAGAAACTTATGCAAGTCTTGCCGCCAATGCTATACAAGCGGGAAAATCTCAAGAAGAAGCAATTTCATACGCAAATGAACAGTTAAAAACATTTGCAAGTGATGTCTTATTTGCAAGCAGACAATTATCAGGCGGATTTTCAACAGGCTTGAAAAATGCCGAAAGTTTATTTACCGATGCAGTACAAATAGCAAATACCGCAAGACAAGGAAATCCTGCAGATATAGCGGGAGTATTAACATCTGTATCTGCAACAGTAGGTGCTATTGCTCCTGATTTAGCTAATGGAATTGTTCAGTCTATAACACAGGCCGCTATGGGCGGAAACAACAGTCAGTATGTTGCTTTACGTTCATTAGCAGGTATAAATGCTTCTAATACTGAATTTGTGCAAGCATTTGCGGAAAATCCGAAAGAAATATTTGAAGAAATATTCCGTAATCTTGCAAATATGCAGAATATGGCTCCCGGGGCATATATGGAAGTTGCCGAAGGGTTATCATCTGTATTTAACGTATCAATGGACGCATTTGCAAGAGTTGATTTTGGTAAACTTGCGGATGCTGTTCAAAATATGCAGGTAAATCAAAATTCTCTTGAGGAGAATATGAATTTACTGGAACGTGGTGAAACTACCACGACCGCCGAACAGTTAAGAATGCAACAGATAAATCAGTATATGATAGATGAGGGATTGTCTTATGTACTGGATAATGAAGTTGCAAGGTCGATACAGGAGCATATGTGGGATGAGCAGATGCAGAGAGAACTTCAGCAGTCCACATTTGCGGTTGAGTTAAAAGGAGAAGCATTAGAATTTTTAACAAAAATAGGAAATGCGATAGAATCCATAATAGGAATATTAAATCCAATATCTTGGATAAATAAAACATTTTCTTTAGTGGAAACTACTAATGAAGCTAATCAGCTTAATGCCGATATAGAATCTGTACTTAAACTCGGACAGGTTGGAAAATCTAACTGGAGAAACAATCTTGAATATCAGCAGTTGATAACACGGGATAAAGATTTGCAATTAACATCTGATTATGTAACTTTACTCGGCGGGAAACCTGAATATCAAAGTGGCAAAAGCGGATTTTCAAGATTTGTCGGAGCATTTGGCGGCGGATATTCTCAATGGCAAGCTAATAAAAAACTTGATACAGACGATTATCAATCTTCTTTTGCTTATGAAGGCGGCGGAATACCTTCCGAGTACAGTTGGGCTGGCAGAACTCACAGAAGTGGAAGTTATGGAAAATCTGCGTATAATAGTATACAGGGTTCAAGATTTAATAATACTCAATTTTCCGCTCTGCCAATGACATCAGAATCGAGAGAAAATGCGGCACTTAATACTTTAAGGAACAGCTTTAACAAAATGATTGACGCTATTCCTGAAATGACAAGCAGAATAGACGAAAACGGAAATATAAAAAATGCAAAAGATATAAAGTCGTATGAAGATTGGAAAAATTCTGCACGGCAGTACGGCATTTCTGATTTTGATAAAACAATAGAACAGTTAGGCTATAAAGAATCCGATTTACAAAATTATTTTCTGCAAAATGAAACACAGGCGGCGGCAGTACAAAAAGTTAAAGAGGAAGAAGATGAGCGGAAATGGAAAGAAGATATGCTCAACTATTCCACAAACATCAGTCATAATACTGTTTTAGACGGAGAGGACGGATTAACAGTTGCGCAGTTGACATCAGCGGGAAATGATATTTTAACAAATATTCAAAATTCCGTAATGGACGGGAAAACTACTGTTTTAACAGTATTAACCGATTTTTATAATTCTTGGATAGATTATTATATAAACAAAACAGATTACAGAAATAACTTCTCGGCGGGAGCAGTCGGAAAGTTAGAAGAATTAAAAGCAGGGGAAAGCGATAAAGCAATTTATTCCTTAGCGGATATATTAACATCAAAGGCAACAGATTTATTAGATCCGACAATGCAGACCAATGTTTTACTTGCAGAAATATTAACAGTAGCACAGGCTATTATGCAACAAAATAATACCAAAGGACAGTTAAGTATTGCGGACTCTTTATCAGCTATGGCAACGGGAATGTTTAAGACAAGTAAATAAATCGTAAGCAAAGATAGAGAGCAAAGACAGAAAAGTAAACAACAAAAATGCATAATTATACATTTTGTGAAACATATTTGAGAAAATGTTGGAATTTCAATAGTTTCACAGATTTATAAAATTGGAATTTCTGAATAAACTTTGAATAATTCTGCATAAAAATTGTAATAAAAATTTGTAATAAAACTTTTTGCAACAAAAAAGGAGAAAGAATTTCATAATGAATTTTATAAGATTTCCTGCGGCAAGCACAAATATATTTCCAATAGCAAACAGCACTACTGGCGGACAGCTATTAACTGAATTTAACTTGAGGTCGAGAGAAAGTGTATCTACCCCCGCTCAAATAAAATATATGGTTGGACATTCCTTTGCCCACAGTATGCAAGACTTTGAAATAGATATTGCAAGAGATGAAGTCGGAAATGTATCAAGTACCTATACCATAAAAATATTTCCGGGCAGAGCAGTTGTTAACGGACATTACATAGAATCCTTGGTGCCTGTATTAGTAAATTTAGCAGAAGCTAATATGGAAGCACAAAGGAAAAAACAGTTGCCGTTGAGAGGTCAGCTTGAAATAGGTTTACGGGTTATGTATAGCACAGAAGCTACAATGGCTTATTCTATGCTAAAGGAAAATTCCGAGATGTATATGGAAGGTATACAGGTTGTTATTTTGCCGAAAGGAGAAATGAAACTGCCCGTTGATGTACCTTCAGAACAAGGAAAAGTAAATGCTCATCTTAAACTCGGAGAATTTGCGTTTATTAACGGAGCGATAAGTGAAAATTCCATAACGCAAAATAAAGATAAATGCAAATACCTTGACGCATCAAGATTATCAAATGTAGATGATTTGCTTGATGATACCTATATAACTAAAACAGGGCTAAATCCGAAAAAGTTTTATACTATGGCGGGTAAAGCACCTGATACGGCAACAAAATCGGGTTCTTGGGTAGACACTTGGTGTGACAGTACAGATGCTTTAATGACTTGGGATTTATCTCCGAAGTTAACAACAAAAAAGCCAACAGAAAATGAAGCATCTTTTGGTTATGACGCAAACGGGAATACTCTGTTAAGACTGCCCCACAAGCAAATGGACGGAATGACAGATACCCACGGGGTAGCACAGTATTATGAAAGTAAAACTCTTAATTTGCCAAAAGCAGATTATTTAATGGAGACCCCCGGTACAGTTGATAAAAATTATACGAGAAATATCAAATATATACAGGAAGCATTAAATAATTTTTATCATATGAAATCGGGCAAGCAGAGAGGATTTATAGAAATATTAAACAGCCTTGATGAACTGCCAGTATTAAATCAAAAATGGGAAGTTGGAGATTATATACTGGTAGGACAGGATAATGTGCTTGGTGCGGAAATGTATATAACAGAAACAGCGACAAGACCGCCATCAAGTATGTATGTGGTATTGCCCGGATTGGTAACTAAAGCAGAATATGTAAGTACAAACAAAAAGGGAACTCCCGATAATTTATCGGGTATTGAAATATCGAGAATAACAAACGGAAGTGACATCCCTGAAACTTCTGATTCAGCAGTTTACAATGAGTTTTTAGGGTTGCCCTCAACATCATTCCGTGGAAAAGTAAATGAAGATTATTTTACAGTAGCGGTAACTAATGATGACGGAAATATATCGGGCTACTATTATTATAAAGTATCACAGGCAGAATCAAAAGTTTACTCAATGGCAGTTATGTTAACTGGTTCAATTCCTCTTGCTACGGAAGATGTAGTCGGCGGATTTTTGAATGTACCGACAGATGCTGTTGACGGAGGATATGTATTAAGAGATGACACAGGTCATTTAAGATTATTAGATTATGATTTATTAAGAACTGGTGTTCTTGCTTATCAGCTTGGAGAAGATATAACAATACCTGCGGGATTGACTGTTGAAGAAATACAAAATCAGTTAGATGAATATGTAAATTCAAGGGTTGCTTTCCCTAATGAACAGCAGATAATTAAAACTTCTGAAAACAGCGGAGTACCGAACTGCATAAACATAACGATTGAACTGCCAGAGGAAACAGAAGATGAAACCGAAAGAGAGATAAACATATATGATATAGACAGCAGATTTTCAACATCAATTTATATTCATATACTCGGTACAGTAACTGCCAATACAACGATAAATATTTCAAACTGCGAAAAAGTAAGAATTGACAACAATATAACAGGAAATCCGAAAATAAATTTAATAAACAGTTGTTTGTATTATGACTCAAGCGTATTAGACTCTCTAACAACAATATCGGGGTTGAAATTATGGTATGAGAAATTTAGCAAAGAAGATGCCAATTTGCTTGTAGACGATATGACAGTAATAGAAACTGATGCTCCTATAATTCCCGAAGATATGGATTTTTGGTCAGAGGAAGTACCGAATGATAATCACTTTATGTATGCCCTTAGAAGTTTAACCTTTGCAGATGACGGAACAATTATAAAATGCGGCATTTACATAAAGAATGAAACAACAACAAATGTTGACGAGGGGAAATCTATAATAGTATCGGATTTTACAATTCCGCAAGGTTCAGGGTTAACTTATCCTGTAACCTGTTTAACAAAACCTTTAAAAATAACGGGAACTTTTGTAACTGCGTATTCAGTAGAAAGCCCGGCGGGATATATGACCATAACAACAAACTTTACTGCGGTAACACAGCCTTATTCAATTTATTCAAACGAGCCGAACGCTAAAGGAACAATATCATTTTTAACTGATGCCGCTTTAATACAAAATGTACTCGGTATTGAAAAAGGTGTATCAATAGACAGCTGGGAATCAAACAGCTATCAGGTATTTGAGGGTAACGCAATAGGATAATATGCTAATACACGATATAATAAAAATTAAATATACAGAGGAAGGTTATCTGCCGAATTATCCTTATCATTTAATAACCGATGATGAAATGTGCGATGCCTTTTTGTCTGATAACGAAATTTGCTTTTTTAATGACTTTTATCCTTTGCCCGATACAGCGTTAGAAGAACAATATAAAAATCTAAAAAGCGCAATATTGTATCATATCGGACTTTTGAAAAATTTACTAAAGGTCGAAAAAACTGAATATACTTTGCCAAACTGGATTTATTCCTATATGCTCGGAGAGGTAATATCAGATAACAGCGATATAAAAGACAAACACGATTTATTTGTATTATTAAATTTGGATAATATGGAAGATAAATTCACGGGGCAGATTGCAAAATCCTGTTATGATTTAAGCGAATTATGGTTACAAAGATTTGATAAAATAACAGCCGAATATAACGGAAAGGAAATAGATACAAGACCGCCGTCAATGTTTGGTGAGCCGCATTTAATAAAATATCTTAGGCTTATCTCAAATGATTTAAGTTGATACAGAATAACATAAAACAGCATAAATTAAAACTGGTACAAAAACTAATGCAATACTTAAAAATAACCGAAAATACAAAACTGAAAGATTTAACAGACAGGGTAGGTTTAAGAAATATAGAAACAATTTTATCGGTTAACAATCTTAAACGAACCCCCGATATAGGAAAATACGCTCTGTTATTATATAATTCCATAATGAAGTCAACAGAAGATGTACCGCCGCAAAGGAAAAAGACTTTATTAAATGGCGTAGTTGATAATTCAGATATATTTGAGATAGTAGCATTGTTAAATCCTTTTCAATGGAGATTATTTCATACTACACAGGCACTTTGGAATACTATAAAAATTCCCGAAACAATTAAACTGCCTGATAGCACAGATGTAATTGGAAATGGTATTCATATAGTAGAAGCAATCTACAAAAAGTGTATGAAAATGTTAAGTGATGCTCCGTATGAAATAGACCCTTCTGTTTTTGATGAATACAGTACGATTGCAAATGTAAGAATAACAGAACCTGAAATGAAAAACTTTGGGACTGTAAACTGGTTTCACATACCTTGGGGAGAGGTAACGATATACTCATCATTAAGAAATCAAGCTATGGATATTCCTGTTTATCCCGAAGATGTATCGGACGGAGTATCAGCAAGTTATACTCAAATGCCGAATATGCTTTTTCAATATGAGCCTTGGTATTTATATGAATCATCAGGCCCTCGGTCATTATCGTTAAAATTTCATATGCACAGAGATATGTGGAGCGGAGACCATAATGACGGAAGGTGCAACGCTTTAATAAGGTTTTGCGAAGCATCGTGTTATCCGAAATATCAAGGGGCGGCAGTATATTCAGATTTAGTAACTTTATATATTCACGGACAGCCGCTTATAAGAGGAATATTGACGAAAGTTGATGTTCAATGGTCAGGCCCTCTTGGACACGATGGTTGGTATTTAGAGTGCAGTATGACTTTGCAAATAACAGAAGTATCAAATATCCCGCTTAACTTTGATACACAGAATAATAAAGCATTGATAAGATAGAAATGTATAATTATTCATAAAAATGTATAATTATGCAAAAATTATAAAAGCTATGAATGGTTACGAATATAATACAACAACACCTTATAAAGTATTGCCGCATAAAGGAATTGAATACAATCCTTGCCGTGATTACAATCATATATCAAGATACAAAGGGTTAAGACAAGTAACTCATAATGTAGATGAAGGTGACAGCGGAACAGACAGATTTATGTCGCTTGAAGGCCCGAATCCTTTTCAATCACATACCGAGGTAACATATTTTGAGGTAACGACAAGTACAGAAAACCGCCTTGATATAATTGCCGAAAAAACTTTAGGTTCAGCTACATACAGTTGGGTAATATCTATGTTTAATGATATAGAGGACGGATATTCCTGTTATGAAGGTCAAATTTTAACAATACCGAAATCATTTACATCTTTATTTAATGAAGGAGAAATCTTAGCATCAATATCTGCGCTAAAATTAAACCTTGGCGGGGAGTAGAAAATATTTGAAAAATTATCTTAAAAATTATATTGAAAAATCAAAAATGGAAAAATCACGAAAAGCAGAATTAAAAAATAAACTGGAAAAGAAAAAGCAAAGAGATAAATCTGTAATGAATAAACTACTGCCGTTTAATACACTTAACGCAATCTTGGAAGTAATGATAAATACAGTATCGGCAAATTACAAAGTAAGTGAAGCCATGGCGAGAAAACTAATTTTTAATGCTATTGTTACAGATTCTTGTCAAAAAGAAATTTACTCTTTGATAGACTGGTTCTTTGAAGATGAAAAGCAGACTGCCGAAAGCAATTTTGAAAACACAAAGGAATAATAAATGAAAAGTGCCTGTTTTTGCAATTTCACCCTTGCGGGAGTATCTTTAACAGATTACGGCTTAATGATACCTTCCCCATATTGTTCATTATCAATATCAAACGGAGAAATAGAGTCAATGACTTCATGGACTCTTTCAATAGTTGTTGGGGGAGATGATACCAAAAAGGTAAATATAGCGGCATTTGAAGCACTAATATATTCAGCCGCACAGTCAGCAAACAGTTATAAAAACTCATCGGGTATTCCTGTATCTTTTATTTTTGGTTGGTTAAATGATAATGGTACAGTAAAAGAGTATAGGTCTTATCAGGGCTTTACTTTAACATTCAGCGTATCCACATCGGGGAGATATTTGCAATATGAGATTAAAGGATATGCAAGTGTTGCTATTCAGTCAAATATGCCAGTATTGAATATCCCCGAATTATCAGGAATAGTTCAGCCCTCGGCAGTAGCGGAAGCACTTGCAAAAAGTGTTAAAGCAGATTTATACTATGATTTGGATATAGACCATAACGATGCCCCTACTTATGTAAATCACGGAGCATTGACAACAAGTTTTTCCTCCTATGTAAGGGGTTCATATACAGGGAATGACAACTATACAGATTTTCCGGGTTTGTTAAAACTTTCAAAATCATATAGCAGTTCCCGCACAGCGGCAGGGTTGAGGAGAGGAGTCCGCAAAGTAAGACAGCTAATTGACAATTTAACTGTTTCAAAAATTGCAGATTATTTAGTGCCGAGTAATCAGGACACATCTCCTCAATGCTCCGCTTTTTCTTTTTGGATAGACGAGCCGACAATGACTTCAAGAGGTTGTATTCACTATAAAAGTAATGCGGGGTTAAACGGGATAATGATGTCAGACACTCTGCAATACGGCACAGCCGATACCAATATCTTATCCTTAAATGGTTCATATAATGGTGTAGCATATAATATGACAGATTTAAGTTTTGCAAGTTTGGGATTTTCAGTTGACGGAAGTGGCAATACAGTAGTAGAAGATACCAAAGTTACAAACAGTTGGAGCAGTAACCTTGCAGACGTATTTCAAACTGCAAATATTATAAATGATGTCAATGCAATAGCATCGCAGTTTTCAGGAGATTTTACTGTAACAATTCCCGGAAGTGTAAAATCATATCAAATAGCACAGCCCGTAT
This sequence comes from uncultured Muribaculaceae bacterium, assembly GCA_964491345.1. GTDB lineage: Bacteria > Cyanobacteriota > Vampirovibrionia > Gastranaerophilales > Gastranaerophilaceae > Avigastranaerophilus. The sequence continues at coordinate 77,659 of CAZBFV010000002.1, read as the reverse complement.
CTTTATTAGTAATGTCAGGAAATACAATATCCCCCATAACAGGAATATATAATATAATGTCAGTATCACACAATATTTCAAATACATTTACTACAACATTAAAATTGCAAAGACTGGTAATGAGTAGTGCTAATCAAGTAGCGACAGGGCAGGGAATATTGATAAGAGGAAGTAACGCATATCCGCAAGGTACATATTCTCAAACATCAAATATAATATCCTCTTCAAAAGTTGATTTTGGAGAATTATATCCCGATTTTACACACTTAACAAGTTCTGTAAGAGCGATGTTATAAAAGCAAATCCGCAAAGAAAAATCAGTAAAGCAAATCGGCAAAAATGAAAGTCATTACAAATATAACAAAAACTAATTCCGAAATTTTAAGAAAATGGAAAGAAATAATACCTTTTTACACAGGGGTAGATATAAAAGCAAATGAAATCTATTCTGTTTGCACCGGGGTTGTTATAGAAAAAGATAAATACAAAGATGTTTTAACTTTGCCGAAAAGGGCGGCACAGGAATTATACGTCATAACAATTCAATATGACAGCAACACTTGCGTAAGATATTTACACTTAAAAGAATCCGCTGTTGGAATAGGTGATTTAATAATGACAGGTCAGCTACTCGGAAAAGCACAAAAATATGTTACAATAGAATATGCAACAAATGAAAAAAGCAAGTGGCCCGTTAGAATATCTGATACAGAATATTATAAACACAATCCTATCGGAGTTATAACAGGGGAAATAGAACTGCCGGATATTTCCGTTATTAAAGAAGATACAGATATAAGTACGCAGACAATTTTTTGATAAAAATTTAACAAACTCTTAACAAGGAAAAATAAGATGTCAATATGGATACCCCGATTAGAGAAAACAATTACAAATGCCGCAGGGGAAAAAGTAACAGTATCAAAAAGCAACAAATACTGGGCTGGCACAACAGGCGGATATGTTGCTATGCCGAATTGCACAAGATATGTTTACGGCAGATGGTGGGAAGCATTTGGCAAAAAGACTGCGGATAAAATTGCAAATCTTGGAAATGCAGAAGATTGGTGGAAAAATGTACGGGGCAAAGGGTTAAAAACAGGCCCTACTCCCGCAGTCGGAGCAGTATTATGTTTAGCAAACGGGCCTTATTCAGGATTAGGTCATGTGGCAGTATGTGAAAAAATAGAAAATGGAAGATGCTATTTCAGCGAGAGCGGTTGGAATGCTTGGATATTTAATAAACGTAGTGGAACAAAAGAAACAGGTTACGGCTATGGTGAATACGATTTTCAAGGATTTATCTATGCTCCCGATATGCCAGTAACTTCTTTTAATTCTGTAATAGACCCTGAAACTGTTTTAGATATAAAAGATATAAATCCGTATGTAGCGGGAATAGACAGAAATACAAAATCTGTTGATTATAAACTTTTGCAAAATAAAGATGTCATAGCTGTAATGATAGAGGCCGGATATTTATTTGATAAATCCCATAAAAAAGTTAAAAGCTATCAAAATCCGAGATTAGACGAACAATATAAACAAGCAATATCTGCAAAAATACCTATCGGGCTTTACTGTTATACAAGAGCAAAAACAGTAATGGAAGCAAAAGAAGAATTAGAAGAATTAAAACTTATAGTTCAAACCTATCCGCCCTCAATGGGTTTGTGGGTAAGACTTGGGTTATCTTCATCAAAATCCATAAACGATAATATAATAAAAACCTATTATGAAAAACTTGTAAATTTGGGGTTCAAAGACCAGTTGGGAATTTACGCAAGCAGAAATGAATTAAAACAGATAACTTGGGACGATTTCAAAGATAAATGGTATTTATGGCTAATAGACCACTTATCGACAATGCAAGATGTAGAGCAGTTGTTAACTCCGAAATTTTTTGATTTATAATTACGAAAAAGTTGTAAATACGCAAAAATAGGAAATAGAATGTATAATTATACATTTTTCTGTATAATTATGCAAAATCAGAAAACAAAGACAGCAAAATTAAAAACAGCAAAATCAAAAACAGCAATCAGAAGATAAAAAATGGCTTTTATACCGAGAACAACACCACCAAAAAGAACAGATAAACATTATTATTCCGATAATATATTTTATAAATCGGGTTGGGGTATGCCTAACTGCACAGCTTATGCTTGGGGAAGATTTTATGAAATACTCGGAAAGAAACCCGCCCTGTCTACTGGTAATGCGGGTGGTTGGTATTCATATAATAAAAGAAACAGAAATTACGATTACGGAAATAAACCTAAACTCGGAGCGGTAATGTGTTGGAGCAGGCCGGGAAAAGCAGGCCACGTTGGAATAGTTGAAAAAATAAATAGTGACGGAAGTGTTCTAACTTCTGAATCCGCATATCGTGGATTTAATTTTACCAATAGAATAATGTACCCGCCTAATTATAATAACTGCCTTGGAAGTGTATATCATTTTCAGGGATTTATCTATAATCCGCAAGGCGGGGAATTAGGTGGCCCGCTACAAGATTTAACAACAGAAGCAGAAGAACACATCGGAGAAAACAGTTCGTGGACAAGGAAACAATATGGACTGAATAAAACAGAGCCTTGGAGTACCGCCTTTGTATCTGCGATAGCAAAACAGGTTAGTTTGCTTGGGGTAGTAATTCCGAAAGCATCTTCCGCAACGGCATTTTTGCAAATGGCGGTATTGATGAAAATGGGTTCATATCATAAAGGCCCGAGGTGGAATAAAAAGTTTATACCGCAACAGGGAGATATTATAGCATTAGCAGACAGCAAAACTGCAAAGACAAATCAATTTTGTTCAAGCGGAATAGGAATTGTAACAGAAGTAAAAGATAAAAAAGCAGAATTTATTTACGGAGATGAATCGTTAAATAAAGTTGTAAAGAAAAAATTTAGTTTGACATCAACACAGATAAACGGATATTTCAGACCCGATTGGGAAAAGGTAAACAGCGGGATAGAGGATTCTGTAACATACGAGCCGCTTTATGATTGCAAAAATACTGATGAAGATGCCACTATAAGGGAAATAGGTTATTTTACTTCAACAGGAAATATGACAACAAAATCTACAAATATAACTTTATCCGCTGTAAATTATACAACATTATTAAATTCAGTATGGGATTTAGTAGGGGGTTCATTACAGGAAAGTTTATCGGGCGGAACACAAACAGAGCTTAACATTGACGGAATAAAAGGAAGTGCAAAACAAGTTGTAAGCTATCTATCACAGAAAAGTTTGCCAACAGCATCTGCAATAGGAATAGCCGCAAACATAAAACACGAATCAGGATTTAATACTGCCGCTAAAGGTGATTATCAACACGGAGTGCCTACTTCTTTTGGAATTTGCCAATGGCATTTAGGAAGGGCAACAAATATGAAACAAATGGCGGGAAGTAACTGGGCAACTAACCTAACAGGCCAGTTAGAGTATCTATGGTATGAATTAACTTCATCTTATAAATCGTTATATAGTGAGTTAAAGACGATACCGAACAATGAAGCTGGCGCAAGAAGGGCGGCTGATTTATTTGTAAGAAGATTTGAGGTACCCGCCTATGTAGATAAACAATCTGAATTAAGACAAGACAGCGCAAGCGCATTATGGAAATCAATATCAAATATATTAAAATAGAACGAGGAATGTGAAATGAAAAAATTAAAAATAACAAGTAATTTAGAAACAGAACAATACACAAAAAATAGGGATTGATTTCTCATTTACACTGGAACTTAAAGACTCTCGAAAAATTAAATGATTTGAATATCCGTTTGAAATTTTAATATCGCATTGTAATTTTTATGATTTTGATACACATCAACCTGTTATTATACCGGAAGATATGACAAAACAGTACCTTAAAGAGTCTGTTCTTGAATATATCGTTATGCCCCGCATAAAAAATACCACAAAGAGAGATACCGATAATCCTATTTTGTATCTTGATGGTTCTGCATTGATTGTTGCAGATTATCAGTATAGCAGTAACGGCAGTCTTATAAACTGGAATACGGAAATTAAAGATGTAAATATTGATAAATTTGGCTTATGAAAATTATAATAAAAGATAACCTTTAATAACAAACAGAAAGGAGAAAAGATGAAAAGACTTATCAGAAGTTCATTAGATACGGGATTAAGATATTGGTATTATACATCACACGGAGCAGGCCCCGGAAGTGTGCCGAGAGATATTGATATATTATATACTTTAAGTATGCCCTATGGAGATTATTTCCTCTCAAGACAGATGTTGAATACAGAAGAATTACGGGAATTTGATATTAAAGAAAAAATTCCGACCGATGAGGAGATAGATGAATACGGGGATAGAGAAGAAATAAATAAAATTTTAGATGAAGAAGGAAATAAATTTAATTTAAATTTGTATTGAGAGAAAGAAAAATGAAAACAATAGAGATAACAAATTATTATGTAACTGAAATTGCAGAAGAAATCATAGAAAAAATTAAGCCCGAATTAGAACATATTATAAAATATTTTGATAGCCTTGCCGATAATGACGACCCGAGAGATGATGTTACAAATTGTTATACAATAGATTATTATCGTATAGATGATTTATTCCCGCCTGAAGGCATAGACGCACAGTTTGAAATCGAAATTGAAATGCACGGCTATTATGATGCGGAATTTTGCGAATTATTTTACGATTATTTAGACCCTATTATTCAAGAGTACGACCCGGATGCAGAGTTTAGTCCGGGAAGAAATGACCCATTTGGATTTACATTTTATGCAGATATAAATATGCAGATATAAATATAAAAGAAAGGAAAAAGAAATTATGAAGATTTTAGCAAAAAAAAAATGATAACAGCGAGTTTACCGAATTGTTTTTATGCAGATAACAGCGTAAAAGAATTAATGAAATATTTTGATGAAGAAGGCGTAAACGCAAAACAGTTATATCCTACTGAAACTTTGAGATTGCCAGACAATAGTAATATGGAAGTTACTTTAGTAGGTTTTGCTCCTGAACACGATCCGACAGATTATGAATTTGGCACTACTTTGGTATTTCCAGTATTGGATTTGTATGATATGTGGATGGCTGACTATCTCAGAGGGGGAGAGGAAGTAATTGAATTTATTCTTAATTACGATTATCCCGATTATGTAACTGCCGATATTTTATATGATAGAGTTTTAAGTAAACTGAACGAAAAAGTAACTGATTTGCGGCGTATTAAGGAATTATATGAAGAAGCATTTGGAGAGGAAGAATGAAAATTTTAGCAAAACAAAATTTATTAAATTCTGCATTAAACGTAAATATTAAAAACTGGTATAGAAAAACTTATCCCGATGATACGTTAGGTTATGAATTATACGGTCATATAACTTTTGCCGATATGTATGAACTTTATCAGAAAGACAATTTTGGCGATAATTTTTATAAATTTCTCGGAGTACAGGATTCTACAATCAGAGAAAGATGTTTTCAAAAATTATCTGATTTAACCGGGGTATCATACAGAGAAATCTATAATAAATGGTTAGAGAATTAACTTTTTGAAAAAGGAGAAAAACATTTGCATACATCATCTCTTGCTTTTCCAAAAATGTTTAATATAGCTACAAATCAGGTTGCAACATTAAATGATGCGCAGTCTGTTGTAAACAGGTCTAAATTGTTATTTTTAACCTCTCCGACAGAAATCTACAATGAATTAGACCAAGGGGTAGGGTTAAGAAAATATATCTGGCAGTATAATAATGAAAATACAAAAGCCATGATAAAAGATAATATTGTAGACCAGTTAGATAAATATGAGCCGTATTGTGTTGCAGAGGAAACTCAATTTGCAGATGGGTTAAAATTTACTGGAACGGAAGTTGATATGTACCCGGAACAGGAATATAACCGATTAAAAATGACTGTTTCTATAAAATTAACTTTTGAAGATGAAGTATCAATCAATTTAGAGGATTTATAAAAATTTACAAATACAAAGATTATAACCCGTATTAGTAAAAAAATGGCAAACACATTATATGAATTATTAAAAGCAATAGAAGAAAACAGGCCGCAGATATTAACGGAAAAAATTTATTCTAACGGCGCAAATGGAATTTCAGTTAAGACCAAAGATGTCAGAACAGAAATTACAAGTGTAACAGTATCAAATCCCGGAATGTATTTAGCTTTTGGTAGCGGGCTTGCAAGAAACAGCGGTACGGCGGCAACAGACTGTTTATGTCAGTTTAAGATTTTTGGACTTAATGAAGGTACAACAGATTTTGAATCTTCAGTTACGGTATATGCTTTTTCGAGAATCATTTTACCTTTGGGACAGCAAGCATCTTGTTATGCTTTTGTAAATGTAAAGGCAAACGCAAAAATAGCTATGACTGCGATGTTATCCGAGAATATGGAAACTGTAACAGTAGACGGACAGATATTTGCGGTAAGATTAGGAGATAACGCAAAAGATGTATTTATAAATCAATCTGTATCGAAAATGGAAATTGATGATAATAAGATTGCGGAAATAAAAGATTTACAGAAATAGAAAAACTGCAGAAATAAAAAATCACAGAAATATAATGAAACGTGTTTTAACGATAATAACAGAAAACAAAGAAGAAAAATTAAATACTTATATCTTCAATACGAGAAATCTTCTTAATGAAAATACCAAAGAGAAATATCTATATATAAAATGCCCGGACGGGAATATTCATTATGAAAAATTAGCAGTTGAAGAAGATATAGAAGAAAAGGCAGTAAAATTTATTAAAGATAAATTTACCGATGAAAAAATCCTGCAAATAAAAGGATTTTAACAAAAATTTTAATGAAAGGAAAAAAAAATGAAGATTTTAGCAGAAAGAAATTATCCGAATATGCAAATGTATGATATTCTCGGAGATTGTATTGCAGAAGAACTTGAAAAAAAAATTACATTGCATATCTGTAACTATGAATATAAGAAATGTTAAACCCAATAGTGTTGATTATGGATTCTTTTTACAGGATACGGAAACAGCTTGGGATATGCCAATAGTTATTCACGTAAAAAATTCTGATATGGATTTTAGTCAGTATGATTTTTATACAATAGCGGATAACATAGTTAAGAAATATTTCAGTATTGCAGAGATACAGTCAAGGTTTGACGATTACGCAGATGATGTAGCCTATTGGCAGGATTAAAAATAAATTTTTGAGCACGCTCACATATTCTTTATTTTATCCAAATTATCATTGAGCGTGCTCAAAATGAATATGAAATTAAAGGAGCAGAAAGATGAAGATTTTAATGGAAAGAGATTCTGAATTAGAGAAGTACACAAAAAAAAATAGAAATATCTTTTGGTTTAAGAATAAAATTCTATAAAGATTATAAAGTTGGGGATTATAAATTTATCGGCGGAAATTGTGATATTGTAGATTTTTATACGCACAAAGATGCCGTTTTACCGAAAAATATAACAAAGCATTATCTTTTAGATTATCTTTGTGGAGTTATCAGTATAGGTTATATAGAAGATATTGCTGAAGATTTTTATGATGGCAACATAACTGTAATTGAAGATTCTATATGGTGGCTTAGCGGGGTTGCAACAATATCTGTTGACCACAATTATATGGATGTTACAGGCGTAGATATAGAAGACGCAGAATATCTTTTATAAAATGATTTATGCACTTAAAAACTAAATTTTTGCTGAAAGGAGAAAAAAATGGAAAATGTAGAAGAATTAAAGAAAGAATTATACCTTGAAGATGATGAAGAAATAACAGAAGATACGATAAAAGAATTATCGGATAATAAAGGGGAGTAGTAATTATGGCTTATACAAATTCTTCACTCGTTGATTACACAAAGTTATCACCGAATAACTCGGGATTGAGAAAACACAGCATTGATACAATTACAATTCATTGTGTGGTAGGTCAATGTTCAGTACAGACTCTCGGCTCGATATTTTCCAAACCCTCCTATCAGGCATCGGCAAATTACGGAATAGGCTATGACGGAAAAATAGGAATGTATGTAGAAGAAAAGAATCGCTCATGGTGCAGTTCATCACCCGAAAACGACAACAGGGCAATTACAATAGAAGTAGCTTCAGATACAAAACACCCTTATGCCGTAAATGATAAAGCCTATTCTACTTTAATAAAACTGGCAACAGATATTTGCAAAAGAAACGGCATTAAAAAATTAGTATGGTCTACCAGTAAAAATACAAGAGTAAATCATCTTAACGGGTGCAATATGACAGTTCATAGAGATTATGCTAATAAATCTTGTGTTCCAGTAGATACAGAAGTATTAACTAAATCTGGTTGGATAAAATTATCTGATATAAATATCGGAGATGAAATCGCCTGTGCAGATTTAGATAATTTAAGAATAACTTTTGAAGAGGTTTATGATAAAGTAGAGCCGTATAAACACGATACCTATACCAGTAATGGATTTACTGCAACAAAAGACCACAGAGTAGTTTACTTTTTACAGAAAAGCAAAAATATAAACCGCATACAGTCTTATGCAGAATGTTTATCTGCCGCAGGCGGAATTTATCTTCCAATGGCAGGACACTTTAACGGAGAAGGACTGCCTTTGACGGAAGATATGATAAAATTCTTAACCGCAGTACAGGCTGATGGTCATTATATGCACGAAACCCGAAAGGATAATACCATAGGTTATTACGGAGTAGAATTTCATTTTAAGAAAGAGCGCAAGATAAACAGAATAACAGAAATTTTAGATAACTTAAACTTGCCGTATAATATTTCAAAAATTTCAGATGGTTCTACAAAGATAAGAATTTATAATTATGATGGTATAAATATTGTAACCGATATTTGCGAAAAATATCTTAAAGATAAATGTTTTACTTGGAATTGGATAAATCTTGACCCCGAACAGGCAAAAGTATTTTTAAGTGAAATTCTTTTATGGGATGGCTGTACTGCCGCTAATTCATATACATCTTCAAAACAGATAAATGTTGATGTCGTAAGTGCAGTAGCCGCATTAAATAATTTTGGCGGCAGAGTAACAGGCAATACAATTCAGTTTAGAACAGAGCCGTATACAACTTTGGGAGAAACTGTAAGAAACAGCAAACAGCACGATACCGCTAAAAATCTTGTATCTTGCATATCTGTAAAAACAGGAATTTTCCTTTGCAGACAGAATGGCAAAACATTTATTACAGGAAACTGCCCGGGGGACTATCTTTATAACAGAATGGGACAGATAGCAAAAGAAGTTAACGCTAATTTATCTGCAACAAAACCCGAAACTTCAAAGCCTTCAACAAAACCCTCAACCTCTTCAAAATTAAAATTTAAAGTTGGAGATATTATTCAGTTTAAGGGCGGAGCAGTTTATACAACATCGGGCGGTTCAAAATCATCAGGAAATGCAACAGCGGGAAAAGCTAAAGTAACAGTAATAGCCGAAGGAACAAAACACCCCTATCATATAATACACGAAGATAAAAATTCTACTGTTTATGGTTGGGTAAATGCGGGAAATGTTTTATCTTTAACAGAAGAATCTAAACCCTCAACAAAGCCCTCAACAAGTAAACCCTCAACATCAAAGCCCTCAACAAGTAAACCGCAGTCTAAAAAGAAGGTAATAATTGAAGATGGTATATGGGGCAAAAATACAAATATCTATACACAAAAACATTTTGGTACAGAGGTTGACGGAATAATATCAGGACAGAAAACAGGTGCTAAAAAATATTTGCAGTCAATAGAAGCATCGGCTTGGCAGTTTAAGTTATTAGGAAAAGGAAGTCCTGTTGCAAAGAAAATTCAATCTTTAGTAGGAGTAAAAGCAGACGGATTTATAGGCCCCGACACTATTAAAGCTATACAGAAATATCTTTCTGCAAAGGGATATTACACAGGTAAAGTTGACGGCATAATGGGAGTAAATACAGTTAAGGGCTGGCAGAAATTAGTCAACAGTTGGTTTTAAGATAATAAGAGGAAACACAAAATGGATAATCTGTATGATTTACTGAAGCACTTTGCGGAAAATAGCGGTGGGGGGGGGGGGGGGTAAATGAAAATTTACTTAATAAAATTCTCTATCCGCAAATTGATATTGTTAAAAATCCTGAATTAAACGGGCAAGACTGTTCTATCAATTTAGAAAATGTAAATAAAAGCACATCCGCAGAAGGCAGTACGGACAATATTGCAAATTTTACAATAGAAAATGCAAAAGACAAATTGTTTTTTAATATAAACAGCAACAAGGCAATATTGTTATATGATACCTTATTTGTAACCCCGAATAATTATGACTTGCAAATTCCTTTATATTTAATGCACGATAAATCTTTCAAAAATCATCGTAACGTATATAAAGGTGGCGGAATGATTGCAGGTATTTCAGACCACGGAGTGCAGTCAGTTATGTCATTACAGGTAACAATAGATACAACTTATACGCAAGATGAAATCACAAATGATTATACCTTAACAGGAACAATTAAAATTGACCGAGCGGATTTTCTGCATTTGATAGCAACATCAACTCCGGGAAGTGTTAAACCTGCGGAAGTAATGATATGGTTAAATAACTTTAAGTTAAGAAATCCGATTAAATTTTAATAAAAAGGACGAGAAAAATGGCAGATAACTCTTTATATGAAATCCTAAAAAAAACAGCAGAAAATATAAATGACTTAAAACCGATACCGCTTGATGTAGAAATAAACAAAAACTATTTTAAGCCGCGTACAAACGATAACGGAAAACCGATAAATACAGTAAATGCTTATATCCTTGAAAATATATGCTATATGATAGGTGTAATTACGTTTAATACAACAGAGAAAATTGAACTCCCGCCGAGTACAAAACTGATAAAACTTCACAGAGCGGACGGGAAAGATTGGAATTACAGTATAAACAGTTATGATTATATGATATGCCACATTCACGGCAATCCGCCAACTCCGATATTGTTAAGATTATCAAGTAACGGACAAAATATAACACTTGATAATAACTATACTGTAACAATATCCGCAGTAAGCGGAAATCCGAGGTCACTAATATTAAACAGCTTTTATTTTGTATATAAATTAAATCCAACTATAAATGATAGTCTTGATAAAGAGATAATCAGTAAACCGCAAAAATAATTGCAAAAATTAAAATAACATCAAAAATACTCAAAAGGGAGAACTCTAAAAAATTCTCCCTTAACTTTTATTAAAAATAAAACATAAAAACAAGCACACAAACATAAAAAGCATAAAAACAAATACAAAGAACAGCGGGAGTGTGATAAATTTTTCTTTCTGTAAAAAGTAAAACTGAAAATCGTTAAGTAATGTAGTGGAGGTAACTAAATGAAACGAAAACTGATATCCACGCTAATGAGTATTATACTTATTTTCGTGATTACAGGTGAAACGGGAGTAGCATCTGAAACAAAGGTATTAACAGAGTCAGAAACACATATTGCAAATTCTATAAAAAATATAAGGCCGGAAATTGATAAGGTAATAGAAAAAGGAATTGCGGATAAGTTAGAAGCAGAAAGAAAAATTGAAGAAGAAAAACAGCGGAAAATTGAGGAAGAAAAAAGAAGGGCAGAACAGAAAGCAGTAATAGAAAATTTAGGTCATATATTTACAGACAGCGAGATAAGAGATTTATCTGCACTGGTATATTTAGAAGGCGGAAATCAATCATACGAATGTAAGAAAGCAATAGCATCAGTTGTTATAAACAGAATGGCAGAAAAAGGAAAATCTCTTTATGATGTAATGTATGAACAAAATCAATTTACGCCAGCTTATCTAATATCGGCTACAAGTCCGACAGAAGAATGTATAACGGCGGTTAGGGATATATTAAAAAACGGAACAAATATACCTAAAAATGTAACATATTTCAGAACAGGTTATTATCATAATTGGTCAAATCATATTCTGCCCTTTGCGCTGATTGATGATACCTATTTCAGTTATGACGACAGAATATAGCGGGGGAGAAAAATGGCAAAGAAATCAAAAGCAGAATATAAAACAGACTGGGACTATAATATCTGTTATGAGTGTGAAGGCTACGGCAACGATTATTATATAGACGATAATGGAGAGTTAGTTTGTAATTGTGATAACTGTTCTTTTAACCCTATAAATGAATCCGAGAAATCGGAAAGGAAAAATCAAAAGCGATATATAATTGTTTGATGCAAGGTAAAAATGTATAAATATACAAAATTTTGCATAAATATACATTTTTGAAGAAATAGAGAGTGCAGAGATGAATCAGACTGACAAAAATACAGTAGATAATAAATATGTATATGTAATTTCTGTTATATCAGAAACGGAGCCTGTTGTAACTGTATTTGATAATGAAACAGCGGCTAAGAAATATTATGAATGGGCTAAAAATAATAACCCGACAAATTCATTGGTTATACTGGATAAAGCACCTTTGTATAAAAATTTTATAGTTACAGTTTAATTTATCAAAACATAATTGCAAATAGCAGGTGTATATTTTTATGAAAAATTATGTAATAAGCACAACAGCAATAGATGAATATGAAAACAGGAAATTTAATTGAGATTATGACTCTTGAGGAATTTACTGTTTATATGCAAGATGCCATTAAGAAATCCCAAATTGCAAATTCCTGTTATATTATTTCAAAGAAATTGACAGAAGATGTTTTTCAGAAAATACCCTAAACAGTAAAGGCTATCCGCTTAATATAGGAACAACAGTACAATTCCGCAACGGCATTAAAGATTTAGTTAAAAAGCATAAAAATAAAATATTGGAAAAGCTGGCAGAAGTCATAGAAGATTTGGCAAATTTAAGAGTAACTACGCAATACAAAAATCACAGATTGAAAAATTCCACACTTAATGATGTCTATATAGAGCGTAATGTAATATTGTTATACCGATATGTAGGAGATGCTATAATTGTTACCTTGGAATTAAGCGGGATAACAAATCACGACAATTTAGAAGATACGGCAAAACAAATAGAAAAATAGCATTTTCTGAAAACCTATTGACTTTTTAATATAGATAAAGTATAATGTATATAATGTCAAAAGATAGAATGAATCAAAGCGCAAAAATAGCGGGAAAGCAGTAGGGAGAAAAATGATAAATATAACACAAAATGAAGATGTATATGAAATCAGATTCAGATATGACAGCAGAATTGTGCAGTTTGTAAGAGGAGTACCGGGGAGAAAATGGAACCCCGAATTAAAATTTTGGTCTATTCCCAAAAACAATTTGGGCTTTTTCTTAAATCAGTTAAAAGGAACTTCCTATGAGGACTTTTATCAAATTCAGTCTGATGAGGAAATAGACGTAAATCAGAAAATAGAGCCTGTTCAGAAAATTCCTGATGTTGATATATCAAAAGTTAAATATTATATAAAGAAGGACGCTAAACCTTTTCAACATCAGCTTGATACATTAAAATTCCACATTGACAGAGAAGAAAATAAAAATAATCACAGCGGATTTTTACTGACAGATGAACCCGGACTTGGAAAAACAAACAGTATAACAAATGTATGCCTGTATAACAAACAGCACTATAATTCGAAACATTGTCTGATAATATGTTGTATAAATTCCTCTAAGTATAACTGGGTAGAAGATATAACAGAGCATACCGAAGGAAAATTTATTCCTTATGTTTTAGGCAGTCGCAAAAAGAAATCGGGCATTGTTGATATGGATAACGGCTCGAAAGAAAAAATAGAAGATTTAACGAATTTAACAATGTACGGGGAGAAAAAAGGCAAAAAACTTCCTTATTTCATTGTAACAAATATCGAAACATTAAGATATAAACAGGGAAAGAAATATATCATAACCGACAGAATAATAGAACTTATCAAAGAAAAATATATTGATACAATAGTCATTGATGAAATTCATAAAAATATGTCTGCACAGTCTGCACAAGGCAAACAGATATTGCAGATAAAAAGGGCAACGGGAAATATGGTAAGGTGGTACCCGCTAACAGGAACACCGATTGTATCAAAACCGACAGATGTCTTTCTGCCGCTAAAACTGGTAGACGGACACAGCTTTAATTCATTTTGGACTTGGAGAAATGAATTTTGTATAATGGGGGGATATGGCGATAAAGAAATAATCGGGTATAAGAATATAAAATATCTGAAAGAAATGCTCGAAGGGAATATGCTAAGAAGATTAAGAAAAGATGTTTTAGATTTACCCGAAAAAATGCACATAACAGGATATGTACTAAATACACCTTATCAGACAAAACTTTATGACAGGGTAAAAACCGATTTATCAAATAATAGAGAAAAAATTATGCGGTCAATGAATCCTCTTGCCGAACTTATGAAATTAAGACAGGTAAACGGCAGTCCGGAATTGGTTGACAGCAAATTGAAAATTGATGAAGATTATCTAAACAAAAATGCAAAATTGCAGAAATTGTTGGAATACCTTGAAGAGATTCACGAAAGGGGAGAAAAAGTAGTTATCTATTCAAACTGGGTAGAACCGCTAAGAATGATATACAGATTTATATCAAAGAAATATAAAGTTTGCTGTTTTACAGGAACAATGACGGCAAAAGACAGACAGAAAAATAAAGAACTGTTTATGAATGATAAATCCTACACAGTTTTAATAGGAACAATAGGCGCACTCGGAACATCTCACACTTTGACAGCCGCAAGGAATGTTATATTTTATGATGAACCTTGGACAGCGGCAGAAAAAACACAGAATGAGGACAGGATATACAGAATAGGAACAAAAGAGAGCGTAAACATTTATACGATATTGACAAAATATACAGTAGATGACAGGGTACATCAGATTGTTTACAACAAAGAAGCTATGTCAAACTACATTGTAGACGGAGTAGTGGATTTTAAGAAAAATCCTGAACTTATGAATTGGATATTGTCATAAAACCTTTTATTAAAGCAGACTGGACGAAAGGAAAAAATGGCTACACATAATGCATTAACCTACGATGAATTAGTAGAAAAAATAGGTAAAAAGAGAGCAGAAAATGTTCTCAAAAAGATTTCAAACGGCGATTTTATAAATGAATATTATAGTGTAAATTACAGATTGAAAGCAATCTGCGCAAAGTATAGCCGCAAAATGGACACCGAAATAAACGCATTTTTTAACAGAAATGATGAATTGACAGGTGTAATATATGATGCGGGAATACAACTTGAATCGGGAGCACTTTCTCCATTTAGCGGAGAAAAAGACAAATACACCTTAAATGCTATCAAAATGATTGCGCCGATAGGTATGGAAGCAGATGATGGAACAGTTTATCATCTTGTTTTTAACGGAATCTCCTCTATGGGCTACGGACAAAATAATGATAGCTTTGCAGGAAATTCCTATGTAATTGTAAACTATGATTTGAATAACAAAATTCCCGCTACTGCCTACAACCCGGATTTTTTAGAATTGCCAGATGAAATAAGAGCAGAGATAACAAAAGAATTACAAAATGCCTATGATTTAGCCGATGAACTTTTAAATGTTATCTATCAATATTTTAATGACGCAAAACAGTTTAAGCAGGATGTGTTAGATTACGGATTGTTTACAATAGCTTATGAAATAGAATTTATCGGCTTGTCAAAATGATAACATACGGATACGCAAAACAATATAAATATGCGGGAGATGGGTCATTACAAATACAGGTAAGAATACCCTCAATACACGGGCCGTATAAGCAATCAGACGCTAACGGCAAAACTATTAGAAATTATACAAGAGATAAAGATTTGCCGTATTATCAATCAATACTTTTACCGCATTTACCAAATGACGGAGAAGTTGTATGTTTGCTTGAAACAGATTCAGGCTCAAAAGAATTTATAGTTATAGGTTTAACAGGAAGTCAATACGACACAGGAGCAATAGAGGTATAATGAAAAAAGTTATAAGTGCCGCAAAGGTAGAAAATGAAAGATTACAGGAAATGCTCGACAGCATAGATGATGATTTTTCTTTCATTACACAGGCAATATCAAAATTAGACAGAATAGGCTCTGCAAACAGGGCTATGGAAATCTTATCAGATTTAAACAACAGTTTTCAAACAGCAATTTCTGATATTTCAGAAGAATTGCAGAATCGAGGATAAAAATATAAGGAAAAATGAAAATTTACCGCAGAAAAATTTATGCTTCCCGCTATACAGATTTAGCAAATGAATATAACAGATTAAGAGGAATACAGAGAAAATATAAAGAGGATTCCGCAGAAAAAAGACAGCAAATGCTTACAGATGTAAAAGCGGAAATCAATGAACTTCTCGAAAAGATTAAAGCTATACTGGGGTCTTATGTTGATGAGTTAAATCTCACCTTTGACGGCGGATTTGAATATATGAATAATTTTTATACTATAAGAATCACTATTGACAGAAGAACACAGCAAAACAGGTTTAATGGTTCGATAGATTGGTCGTATAATATCAGATATAAAACTGTAACTGATGCAAATGGTGTATCTTCATATAAACTTGTAAAGAAATACTGTATATATTCAAATATATCTGAAACAAGTATTGAAAATCTGCCAGTGCTTAATAAATCTTTGCAGGCAGTAGAAATTCTGAATCATTTTGACTGGGACAGCCTGATGGCAGAAACAGAAAGAAATCACATTAAAGAAGAAAATTACAGAATTGAAGAACCCGAAGAATTAACTGGGTTCAATTTTTGGAACTATTTAGGTGAATTAAGACGGGCGGCAATAGAAGAAATATCCAGTCATATCGGAACAAAAACAGCGTATAAAGATGAAGACGGAAATGATATGCTTGTATTAAGAGAAACCCCAAAAGCATTTTATGTAGCAGAAATCTTTGATGATGATTTTGACGATAATGGAAATTTACTTTTAGATAAAGATGATTGTCATAGAATAAACAAAGAAAAATTTGTAAAAACTTTGAAAATGCCGCTGAAGGAAGTTAAATATTGATTTTTGAAATTTTCTTAAAAATTTTGAAATATCTATTGACAATATTAACTTAATAATGTTAAAATAGTTATACTAAAAGAAATAAGAGAGGAGAACACAAAAATGTACGAAGAAATTTTAAGAACCTGCCCCGATATAAGAGAACAGGAAACAGTAAGATGTATATTAGCACTGGAACAGCCGCAGATAAGTGAAGAATCAAAAACCTATTGCCGTGATATGTTAGACCTTATTTCAAAAATAGAACGGGGAGAGTGACAGAATGAAGAAATATATCAAAAGTACAGAAGAAATCTATGCGGCATCAATGTCAAGAATACTGGAGCATCTTGATAAAGATAACATAGCAACGATAACATCATTCATTACAGCGGATGATGATAGAAGACCGAAAAATAAAGCAGCACTATCTCATAAGAAAAATAAAGGAAGAAGCAAAGAGCTTGGAAATGCATTGATGAATTTAGGTTACACCTATATTACAGTTGATGGGTATTATACACAGGAAGCACAAAATGAACCTGTTTATGAGAAAAGTTATTTTGTAATTTCTCCAAAAGGTCATAGTTTGAATCAATTAACAAAAGATATGATAAATTGTGCCCGGGATTATGAACAGGAATCTGTAATTGTATGGAGTTATAAAGAGCAGAAAGCAAGAATGTATGAAACAAAAGATTATAAATCATACACCAATACAATTACATTTAATTCATTTGATATTGATAAATTCCGGGATATAGCGTGGACCCAGTATAAAAAGAACTGGTTTAAATTTAATGATGTTGCAGACGGAGATGACACAGAAATATTTGAAGTTGAAAGTGTTGAATCTGTACTTGAATCAATTTATAACCCAACTACACCTTCACATCGCATAGCTATGAAAAGACGGGAAATGTTTGGAGAATATTATTAAATAAAATTTTTGGAAATCCCTCTTTCTGCCGTATAATCGCAGAGGAGGGATTTTTTATTTTTGAAATTAAGAATCGTTAAGAATAAAAAGGGGGTTGACAAAACAATATAATTCTGTTATAATATAATTAGAGGAGTTGAAAAGCTGAAAGACAACGAAAGGAAGGGTAAAAAATGAGAAAGGGAAGTCAAGCGAAAAGATGCTGTTGTTGCGGAAAAGTGACAGGCTGGGACGTGCCGAACGGAAAATATCACTACGGGATTCGTGAAATTTATACCACATTCTATGATGGCACATCTGAAGAATGGCGTGGATTGAGTGTAGGCTACTATTGTAAAGACTGCACAGAAGAAAGAAAAGCACAGGGCAAAAAAATCACATACGCACATAATTCGGGGATAAAGGCTAATGGAGAAAAAGCCTGAATAACAAATAAGCTGACCTATCGGCTATACGGGGAGAAGGGGAACATTTAAAGACAATGAAACTTAATAAACTGACCATTGAAAATTTGCACAAAATAGATTTTAAGGTGATAGAATTTTCAAAAGACATAACATATATTAACGGACTTAATGGAGCGGGAAAATCCACTATATTAAATGCAGTCCAACTTGGTATTTTAGGTTATATTCCCGGTTGTGCAAATACCAATCAAGGTGTATGGGAACACCATAATAATTTGAATATCATAAATCCGTATATGCGGGTTACACTTGAATTTGACAATGGAGAAATCATTGAGCGGGGTTGGAATAAAAGCGGAAATTCCGTTAAGGAAACTATTATTACAAAACCTGAGGATTTAGATATAAGTGAATTTACTAAAGGGATAAAACTTCCTGTATTTGACTTTAATCAATTTATCGGACAGTCTGCAAATGCCCAAAAATCTTGGTGGATTGATTTTGTATCATCTATGGGGGCACAGACGTTTAACTGGGAGAATGAATTAAACCTTTCAGAATTTGAAAAGCCGTTTGTTAAAGATGTAACGGAAATAGTGGAACAATTCCCTGAAACTGTTAACGGACTTAAAGATGCTAATGCTTTTATTAAATCTCATATATCTGCCGCAAAGGAACTAATTAAACAGGAACAGGCAATATTAACTGAATTGCAGTCTGCCGATATTTCAGAATTTACTTTTGCAGATAAAGAAGAAATAAATAAACAGCTTGATGAAATTAACGAAAAAATTATATTGACTAATAATACGCTTAATACAATCAGAACACTTGAAAATGTAAAAAACAAATATTCTGAACTTTGCAACGATACCGATATTTTTACCAAAGAAGAATTTGTAGAAAATAAAAAATATCAGGAAACCTTAAAGACAAAAATCGCTAATACGAAAGATACCATTGATGCAGTTGCAAAAGTTAAAAATGATGATTTAATTGAACTCGGCATTAAGAAAGATGAGTTTGCAAAAGTTGAATCAGGATTGATAGGTGAGTGCCCGGTATTTGGTGGTATTTGTGAAAAGATTGAAACCGCAAAGGAGCAGACTGAACCTGTTAAGGAAAAACTAAAAAATACGATTGCGGAAATTGAAAAAAGAATTGCCGACAATGAAAATATGCTCTCCGTGCTTAACAGCAGTTATGAAAATCTTAACAGCAAGTATACCAGTATACAGACAAAACTTGATAAATCTGCGGTATATAAAGATAAGAAAACAGAATTTGAAAATATTATAAAATCCGCTGAAAGAGATATAAATAAAGAAGAATTTACCACAGAGGAAAGTTGCATAAGTGCTATTGACAGCTATAAGGCAAAAGCAAAAGAATTAAACGGAGAACTGGAATCTGCGATAAAAGCGAAAGCAAATAAAGAGCATATAAACCGCTCTGTTGAAATGATAGCAGAATATAATACAAGACTTGATATTCTCAAAAGACTTGAAAAGTTAACAGGCCCCTCGGGATTGCAGTCAAGAATAACCGAAAGTATGTTTATATCTGCGGAAAATGATATAAATAAAATTCTATCAAACGTAACTGCCGCAAGGTTTAAATTCAAGGTAGGAAATAAATCGGGAGATTTCAGAATGGGATTTATGAATACCGATAATACATTTATTCCTTATGACTGTTTATCATCGGGAGAAAAAGCAATCACAGCTATTTCAATGATATTATCAATAGCAGATAAAAGCGAGAATGAATTAAAGATAACTATGATAGATGATATACTCGACCATATTGATAATACAGTTTTTGCAAATATTTATAGCTTGTTTACTTCAAGACCCGATATTCAGATAATCTGCGCCGGGGTAAAGGATATTGCCGATAATGATAAAATGACTGTAATAAGAATGTAAGCAGACAGAACTGGCATAGAATTTTTTCTATTTTGTATTAACCTTTAATAACTTAGCAGAATAAATAAAATTTACAAACAGGAGCAAAAAGAAAAATTTATGTATTATTATGTAAACGCAAAAACAACTTTACCGAGAAAATACAAAGAGCAGGAACTCAAAAATTTATTATCAATAGAAGATTTCATAAAAGAAGATGTTGACTGCCCTGTTTTTATCGGAAATAACAAAATTTGGTTTGAAGGCCCTCTTAAATTAACTACTGCGGGAAAATTTCATTTTAGACCAATATTAAAAATGCTTATACACCCTCGTAAAGACAGCGCAGAAGTTGTAACAGACCAAAGGCAGTTTTCTAAATTTTCCGATATAGCGCAATTCTTTTATGCGGCGGCGGGAAGTTGTTCTGATGAAGAATACGACAGGTGGTTTTTAAATTAACAGTCCGCAAAGGATAAAATTTTCAAGGCAAAATTTTTCAAAAGCAGAATTTTTCAAAATGAAAATCGTTATATAATATTGTAAGACCCATTCAGGTTTTCACCCTTTCGCAACTGGGGGATAGCGCACATTATATGTTTGTTATCCCCCTGTAACATCTTATTAACCTAAAATGATTTTTCAAAATGAAAATCGTTATAAGAGATAAGAGGAGAGAAAAAGAAAAAATGAAAAAGTTAGTAAAAGATAATACAATCAAAATAACAATGTATCTAAAACCAGTTTTCTTTGAAAACTCTCCAATTTTTAATACAGTAACATTTGATAAGAAACATCATAGATATCTAACTGATATAAATCCTGAAAGAGTTATGAATGGGGCATTATCGGAATACGGAGAGGAACTTGAATATCCAATACGGCAAGAATGGGACTCTTTTGTAGAAGATTGTCGATTTTTAATAAAAGAACTTGGATTTACAATTATAACACAAAATACAAGCGAGGATTCTAAAAAATCGGAATACACTATTATATTTGGAATAAATGATGACCCTTGCGGTACATTGGTATTTGATTTAAGAATATCAAACCACCCGTTTGATGCTACATTTCCCGAAGAATTGCAAAACAAAGCATTTGAGTATCTCAAAGTAAATAAAATATTGGACGCTGATATTGTCAAAGACCGAGTTAGCTTTCTTGTAGAAAAGGTAACTGTTGGCGGTGTAGCTAATGATTCTTGGAACAGAGCATTTAATCGTGTGTTTATAACATTAAAAGGTATACGGGACAGAATTAGAGCAAGACTAAATGTAGAGCGGAATAGTTAAAATTTATGCCCGGATGGTGGAATTGGCAGACACGATGGACTTAAAATCCATTGGCTCTTAACAGCCGTGCAGGTTCGAATCCTGTTCCGGGCACCAGTTTTTATAAAAACTTTGTAAAGAGGGGTGAATAACATCAATGTATAACGTAAAAAGTTATAAAGTCCCGATATTATGCGGGATAAAAGTTGATAATAATAAGGTTACATTTAACTGGGATACAGATGATAAAAATGATGTTATTCATTTGTGTCAAAATACATCAGGAGAATATAACGATGACGGAGTTCGTTATTTTTATGGTTATTCCTATGATATACAATCATCCCGAGCGCACAGAAAAATTGTTCGACAGTATTTGAAAAATTTAGACTCGTCAAGCAATTTGTATTCAGATGATGAATGGGAATTTATAGAAAATGGATTGTTGCATTTAGACTCAAAATATCCAATTTCAAATTTTAGCGTTGTTGTAAGTGTAGATTCGGTATCAAAATCTTCATTGGTGGATATGATAAATTATCAAATGGAAGATTTTATTTCATCAGAAACCTACTGGGTAGATATAAAACTGGTAAAAGCTACCTATGCAGATGTTAAATTCAACGAAGAAATGCTTAGAGATATATTAAAATCAAATTATCATTGGACAGATAACAGAATCAACTATGCAGTAAACAAAGCAACAGAAACTTTTAATTCTTTGAAAAATTCCGGTGAGTTATTTCAAATGAAAAGATTTGTTCCAAAAGAAATAAGGCAAGGTTTTACTAATTTTCTTAAATTCAAAAATGACGAGGAAAAAGAATTGTATAACAGTCTGCAAGGCGTAGATGTGTTGCTGTTAGATGATTTCATAACAAGCGGAGCGACAATTAAAGAAATGGTAAGATGCTTAAGGTCAATACATAATGAAAACCGATTGACAGCTTTTGCGCTTGTAAAACAGCATTAAAAATTTCAAAAATTTTTCTAAAACCTATTGACTTTTTAACATAACTATGGTAATATTATAATAGATAAAGGGATAGAGGGCTTTTTTGAAAGGAGAACGCAAATGACCATTAAAGAATTAGAAAATAAAATCAAAGATGCGGCTCAAAAATATTACGGGAGCGGAACAAGTGAATTAACCGATGAGGAATTTGATAACTTTGTTGCAGAATTAAGGGAAAAGAATCCTAACTCGGAACTGTTCGGGCTGACAGCTTGGGGATATGATGTAAACAGCATCCCCGGAAATAAATACGAACACAAATACGGCAAGGCGGGTTCACTTGAAAAGGCATACAGTTATCAGGAAATACAGGACAGACTGTTAAACAGAAAGGTTCAGATTTCTCTTAAACTTGACGGAATATCCGCTGTGCTTTATTACAGAAACGGAAAACTCTATCAGGCATTGACAAGAGGAAACGGATTTATCGGAGTAGATTTTACCGATAAAGCTAAGAAGTTTGTACCCGAAGTTATCACAGACGGCAACTTTACCGGGGCGGTAAGGGGCGAGATAATAATGGATACAGACGGGTGGAAAGTTTATAACGGCAGACACCCCGAAGCTAAAAATTCCCGTAACAGCGTAGCGGGGCTTATAAATCAGAAAGAAATATCAGAAGATTTAGACTGCGTAAAGATTGTGCTTTACAGTATAGTAGGGTGTGAGACCGAAAGGTTTAATGGAATAACAAATATTCATAACTGGCTTAACGAAAACTTCAATGAGATTGTCCCCGCTTGCTATTATGACAGGCTGACAGAAAATATCGTAAAGAATTTTGAAACTTGCAGAAATACCCTCAACAGCATTGACGGAAATCTTAAATACCCTGTTGACGGAATTGTTATTAAGGCAGAGGATATAGAGATTAACGGAAATTCTGTTAGCGAGATAGCACAGGCTTATAAGTTTGACGCTGAATCAGAAATAACAGAAGTTGAAAATGTAGAGTGGAATGTATCAAAGACCAGATACCTTATTCCGAGAGTAAAGGTTAAGACAGTACACATTTCAGGAACAGACGTTACATATTGCACAGGCTACAACGCCCAGTTTATAAAGGAAAAGGGAATAGGCAAAGGGGCAGTAGTAAGAATAAGCAAGCACGGCGAGATTATCCCCGGTATTGATGAAGTAATAACGGCAGTAAATCCTGACCTTCCCGTTGTTTGCCCGACCTGCGGCGGAGAGATTAAATGGAACGGAGTTCACCTTGTTTGCGAGAATCCCGATTGCGAGGACGCTACTTGGCACGATACGTGGATTTGGTTCAGTAACCTTGTACCCGTATTTGGATTTAAGGAGAGCCTTCTCAAAAAGTATCTCGACAATATGACTGCCGAAGGAATAATTGCCGATACGACCATTGAGAGCATTATGAAATCTGATTACAGATATACGGCAACAGGAAATATCGGCAAACAGGATAAGCAGTTTACAGAAATTTGGAATAACATTCACACAGTAAAATTTGACCTTGTAAACGTATTATCCGCTCTGAATATTCCGAGATTGGGAGAAACTACAAGCAGACTGTTAGCAAGCAGACCCGAAGTTGTTAAGGCTTTGATTGCCAACGTAAAGAATGGTAAGGCGATAACTGACGGAGTTGAGATGGCTTGGTTTGGAGACGCTAATACGGCATCCCTCATTGCTAACGCCGAAAAGTTCAAGAGAATTCTGTTCATTGAGAATCAGATAAACTTTGCGCCGAAAGCAAATACTGGAAATGTATTTGTAGCAGTAACCGGAAAACTCTCCGTAGAGAGAGCAAAATTCAAAGAGGAACTCAAGAATCACGGATTTATCCTCAAAGATATGACCAAAGATACAAAATTCCTCATTACGGATAGCCCCAACTCTGGCTCGGCAAAAAATGTTAAGGCTGACAGACTTGGTATTGAGAAGATAACCGAGAGCGATTTCAGAGCAAGGTTTATGGCTTAAAAAGGAAAGGAGAAAAACAAAAAATTGGCAAAAATGACCTTTGAGCCGTTGGAGAAAATAGAATATAAAATTCCTGTTAAGACAAACAGCGGAGAAATCAAAGAACAGAATATGAGCGGTTATCAACTTGGAAATTCTCCGATAGCCGCTCAAAAGAAAGATACGCTTGAATGGTTAGCAGTACATATCCCCACGGGAAGGATAATAGGTGATACCATTTATAAAACCCGAAAGGAAATCATCGCTGACAGCAAAAATATAATGAAAACGATAAACAGCAAAAAGGAAATTCCTAAAGACTGGATAATAAATGAAAAAACCTTAGATATATAATGTAGGCAGAAAAAGAAAAACCTGCCGACATTATGTGTTCTCCTTAAAAGTGCCGCCTATGCTCCCTCTTAATTCGTAGGCGGCATTTTTGTATTCTTTTTAATTAATGCTGATTTTTCATAATCTGCAACAGTAAAAATTAAACCTTTTATAGATACAAAGAAAAGATGAGAAATAATGAATGATATATTTTTAGAAATCCCCGGTGCGGACACAAAGATAATTCCCGGTTGCAAAATAAGGTTGCACAGATTTGAAACTGTTATATGGACAGTAGGCTACGGGTGGTACAGTTGGGGCGGCAACAGGGAAACTTGCGGATGGTATTTAATAAAAGATACAGGCCCCGATTATATTAAACCTTTATATAAAACCGATTTAGATGATTGCTACTTGGTAGAATATAATTGAAAAATTGGGTATAAAGTTAAGAATAAACTTGGGAATAAACAAAAATATTGAGCATAAAGGGAGAACAGAAAAGCATAATGGCAAAATCATTAGAATTTAGAAAATTATATAGTGAAGTTTTAGAAAGAACAAATAAAACATTGAGCACGCTCACTATACCGGGGACAGATAAGGAAATCCCTGAAGGAGCAACAGTTATATTAGCATCATTTCCAAATGTAAAATGGAAAGTAAATTCCGGTTGGTACAAGCATAACGGAACAATTTATCAAGGTTGGTATTTTAGTTCAATTCCCGATGAAGTAATCAAACCTTTAACGAAAGATGATTTGAAAGATATAATTGTTATAACTGACAGTGATATTGAGCAGAATGAGCAGAACGATAACTGCGATGAGCAGAATTGTCCGTTGACAGAAAAACTTATTTGGCAGATTGAGCGTGCTTGGATAACAATAGATACAAAAGAAGAATTAGCATCATTAACTTCCTTAAATTTACCTAACGGGAAAATGGTAATGGTAAATAATCACGGAAATCCTCTGTTATATAAATGGGATACCGAAAGAAATAACTGGGTACAGGTTAAAAAATATACTGGCGGAGAAGTAATAGATTTATAAATGGCAGTTAAAGAGAGAGTAACATACGCAAGAGGAAAACATACAACAATTCCAAAAGATAAAGTCCCGGGCAGACTTTTAGTTGAAACAGATACAGGAGATGTTTTTCTCGATGATACAGTAGATAAAAGATTACAATTAACCGATAACAGAAAACAGGATAAATTTGGAAATGTAGTTACAGAGGGCAATACTACTACCACAGAATTTTTTACCGATAATAATCAGTTTGGATTTAGCGGACAGGGTTATTATGGTATGAGAAAAGAAGAAAACGGAGATATAGTTTTCTTTGTAAAAAATTCTGACGGCAGTATTGCTTTTGAATTTAATCTTAATAAAGGCACAGCACAGTTTTCAGGCTTAACAAAATTTGCGGAAATTCCTGACCCGAAACTGGATAAAGAAGCGGCAAACAAAAAGTATGTAGACAGCAAAATCGCAGAAGAAATTTTTAATTCTAAAGCGATGATTTACAAAGGAGAAGTTAACAGCACTCACAATTTGCCCGTTGACGGATATAAAACAGGCTGGACTTATACAGTATCGGAAAAAGGAACTTTTGCAAATGTACCTTGTGAAATCGGGGATTTAATAATAGCGTTAAATGACGGGCTGTTAAAAGACGGATATGATGTTATAGCAGAAGATTGGACTGTTATACAGACAAATATCGAAGGTGCAGTAACCGCTGATGAAATTTTTGGGAATTCCGAAGTTATTTTGGGAACTGGAGATAATAAAAAAGTTAAATCTTTAACAAAGGGCAAAGAAGGACAGGTAGTAAAACAAACCGCTGAAAGTGTTGTATGGGGAGAAGATAATAATACACAATACACATTTACAAATGGAGAAGATGGTTCGTTTACTGTTACAAATACAGACAGCCCTGAAAAATCTCAAAAAGTAGATATCGGAATACCAAAACTCGCAAGAGGAAAAGTAGGAGATGAAAGCCACCCGATTTATATAGATGAAAACGGAATACCGACAGCACTTGAATATGAAATATTAACAAGTGTACCTGAAAATGCAGTATTTACCGATACCACCTATGAAGTATTCAGAGCGGCTACTTCTGATACCGAGGGCATAGACGGACTTGTACCCGCCCCCGATGAAGATGAAATAAATCTGTTTTTAAGAAGTGACGGACAATGGATAAAAGCAGTAACAGAATTATCCGATTTAGGAATAGAATCCTCTGCGGGGGATTTAAACATTTTACAAGATACCGAAGCTACTTCAGAAGATTTGCAAAATTTGCACGACCTTTTACTGCAATTTGAAAACCTTGGAGATATATCAAAATTAACTGATGAAATAAATAATAAAGCCCCGAAGGAACACTCATCGGAGAGTAAAGAATACGGAATTGCCGATTATGAAAAATACGGGCATATAAGAATAGATAAAAATACCGATTTGGAAATTGAAGAAGGAATTTTATCTCACAGCACACAGCCGGGTTCAGTTCATTTGCCCGATGGCGGAACAGTAAATACATCAATGCTTATGTGCAAACTGGGCGGCAGAGGAGAATGGACAGATAAAATTCCTGAAAATTTTATTATAGATGACGGAGAAATAATTGCTGAAACCGAAGAAGAAAAGAAACTGAAACCGATAAAATCCTACGATTTATCAGAAACAGTAATCGGCGAACATACGGCAGAAGAATTTATACAAAATTGTGTTATAACGATAACAGAAAAAATTGCAAATGTTGCCGCTACCTTTAATTATGCAGAAAACTTTTCAGAGTTCAGTTCTGATGAAACCGAACAATCAGGATATTATTTCCCCGTACATTTAGGAGATGGGATAACAGGTGAAAATATAACAGTAGAATCATATAGCGGGAATACAAAAACAATTCCCTTTGACGCTGACTGGATATTGAGAGTTCAAAATAACGAAAGTTGGTTTAAATTCAGTATTGATAATATAGAAACAGTTACCTTTGAATTTTCAGATTCTTATTTCAGAGAAAAAGAAAAAGTGTCTGTTGATACAGCTATGGGTAATTTTATCCTGCCGTTGTAGCAAAAAGATTTGCAAAATAAAAATATTGTCTGATGAAAGAAGGCTAATGCAAAAATGAAAATTGACTTAGATGTTATCATTTATATCTGCGGAATGGTAGTAACAGTAGGGGGAGCAATAGGAATAATATCACAGTATATTAAGAAATTAACAAATACTCTTGTAAGAGAAATCTCACAGCAGGTAGTTGATGAAAGAGTTGCGGAAATAAGAAAAGACTTTGACACTTTCGACCAAAGGCTCGATGAGATGAAACAGTATTTAGCCGTTTATACAGAATCACAGGAATCTGAATTTAAACTTATCAAAAAAGCATTGTTAGCTATGACAAGGGAAAGAATAAACAGCGCACACGATTATTATATGAGTAAAAAGGTAATCGGCGCACACTCTTTGTTCATAATAGAAGAATTATATAAATCCTATAAAGACCTTGGCGGAAATTCCTTTATCGACAGGCTTATGAAAGA
Organism: uncultured Muribaculaceae bacterium; assembly: GCA_964491345.1. Classification (GTDB taxonomy): domain Bacteria; phylum Cyanobacteriota; class Vampirovibrionia; order Gastranaerophilales; family Gastranaerophilaceae; genus Avigastranaerophilus. The sequence goes on along the minus strand of CAZBFV010000002.1, from coordinate 49,258 downwards.
TATAAGAGAATTAGAAGTTACCAGTGTAGAAGCAATAGATACAGATGATTTAGAACAGGATTGAAAAAGCAGACCGAAAGTAGACTAAAATTAGACTAAATACTGTACGAAAATTAGACTGAAATTAAACTGCAATTAAACCGAAAAATCAAAAATAAATTTATCCAAAAACGGAGAACAAAATATGCTTGAAGAAAGACTTAAAAATTATACAGAGCGGTATGAGAACATTCAAGATGAAATCAAACAGGCAGAAGCAGATTTAAGAAATCTATATGTTGCAAAATATAAACTTGAAGGAACGATAACTGAATTAACTACTCTTATAAAAATTGTGGATAAGCAGACCGCAGAAAGGAATAACAATGCCAAAACAGATTTATAATGAAGGACGGGTAACAGGTTTAAGTGCTTATGAGATATTTCTGCAACAGCATTTAGCAACAGACCCTGATACAGAACCGCCGACAGAGCGGCAATGGCTTGCCGCATCTTTAGGTATGGGAGCATCTATGCTGATTAAAATTGTCAAAAATAAATCTGATGATATAAGGACAGTTGATATTCCATTTCCCGCCGGAACTGCATTATGCGCAAGCAATACGATAATTGCAAATTTATTTTTAGGCAAAGGAGATTATAAGAGCGGAGAATATTTTGCAAATAAAGTTACAGATTACGGAGTGCTGATAAGCAATACGGCATCAAGCAGTCCGAAAGGAAAAGTAAATACAGAAAATATCGGAACAGGAATACCGCAAGATGAAACTGGCAGAAATAACTGGAAAGATAATACCGAAAAACTTATTAAATCATATATAAGAATAGTAGACGGAGTAGTAATACAGCCCGGAACTTGGGTAGATTATGAAAACAAACCCCCGCAGAAAGATTTAGAACCCGATTTATCTCAAAGACCAGTAGTAAGACTTTTAATAAACGGAAAAATAGAAACAGACGTAGAAATACTGTTAACTGGATTTAATATGAGAACAATAGTAGGGTCTACATCTTTGATTGAAGGTTCGATGCCAGTTAAAAATTCCCCGAACAGACCTTTAGACGGGGATTTTTTAGGCTCGGGAGCATTTCCTTGGGCAAACAAAATTGTATTTGTAACTCCGAGTTCTGCGATAAATTTACTCATAACAGAAAGCTATGTAAGACAGCTAAAGAAAACAGAAACAAAAATAAAAGTTGACGATACATCTGTTATAGATATGAGAAAAACAAACCCGGGGACTTATTATACAAAAAATTATCCAACAGCAAGGGAAGAAATAAACATAAATGATTTAGTAACTTTTGGTAATGGTGTATCTGTATTAACAATATACCAAAGAAAAGATGTTTACCCGCCAGCTTTATACGGAACTTATGCGACAGCAACAGGAGCAAATTATTTAAATCCCATTGATGTTGTAGCACCCGGAACTGTTAAAATGTTTGAATCAACAGGCAATCCTGATGAAGATAAAAAACAACTGCAAGATTATCAAGATACATTTCCGGGAACATTTGGTATGTCTAAAAATGATGATGGAGAACTTAACGCACTCGACAAAGAAGGAAATTTAGTGCCTACTGCAAAAGTATCGGTTGAAGATTTGTACTACAAACGTATGAATGACAGCAATACAAAAGCAACAGGTGCAAAAATACAGACGGGAAAAAATGAAGTATTAGCTTTATCAATGAGAAATAAAGAGGGGAAACAATGGCAAATAGGGAAACCTAATGATACAGAAATCCCCCTTGGTGCAACAATAGAAACCGATAAAAGCGATATCTATTGGGAAGCATTGCTTGACGCACTTGCAAATAATCAACGCATAGATATACTCGGTGATGATTTAAGGGTAGTAAAGAAAAATCTAAAAAACAATATACTCGGGGAAACAAATAACGATAAAAATGATAACTGGGTATTAACTTTACACGGAACAGGGAAATCCTCCGTAGGCGGAGCATTTGATGCTCAAGGAAATATAACTTCCGCAGACGGATTTGTAGCATCAAAATTATTATATCACATATTTGGCGGGACAACGGGAGAAACAGGAAAAGGAAAAGCCGAAACAAAATTATTTATAGCTAAAAAAGCTCCTACAATTAACTCTAAAGATGCCGCAAGTCCGCAAGAGGGCGATATCGGCATAGGTTGGTATGAATAAATTTTTAATATACTAAATTTTGTATAATTATACATTTTTTGAATAACAGTAAAAATTAAGAAAAAGAGAAAAATGGCAGTAACATTAAATCCGTCAAGCATAAGTACAAATGAAGTAGGTGCAACAGCGAATAAATCATATTTTTATTTTGATATAGTATTTTCTGTAATTTCTGCCAGTAATGGAACAGCAACAATACAATATAATTTGTGGTGGAAAGCTAAAGGAGATGACGTAGATTCAGAAACACAAGCAGACCCCTATAACTTAAAATTTTCTATAACAAATAACGGCAATCGTAAAGTAAATCTTTCCGAGAATCCTTGGTATTCATCGGCAGTTAAAACAAATGAAACAAAGGGTATTTCACTTAAAAGCGGAACATTTACTCTTGATAAGAACAGTAAGTCATTTTCTTTTAATTTTTCATCATATATATATTCTCCCATAAGTGGCACCTGTACTGCATCAGGAACAGTAGCAGTAGAAGGCTTAGTCACAGCAAAATGTACGATAAAATATAACCTAAACGGCGGAACAGGAACAATTTCTGATTTAATAATTGAATCGGGAAAATCAGGAACGATTTCAAAAACAAAACCTACAAGAACGGGTTATGATTTTCAAGGTTGGTCAACAAAGAAAAACGGCTCTGTAAACTATAAGGGCGGAGATGAATATAAGTTTAACGGAACTACGGATAAAACAACGACCCTTTATGCAGTATGGAAAATTAAAAAATACGAAGTTACGATTGACTTTAACGGCGGTCATAGAAATAGTGACGGGGCGAAATCATATACGCAACTGGTAGAATATGGAAAAGATGTAGTATTGCCCGATAAATCTACATTTTCCTATAAAGGGTATACCTTTAACAAATGGCAAGGAGATTATACTGGCGTAATATCTAAAAGAACTATAACGGCAATATGGAATATAATTAAATATAAAATAACATATAAAGCAAATGGCGTAAAATTTTCAGAACAGGAAAAAGAATACGGCAAAGATTTAACTTTATTAACTAAAAAACCTGCGGGGAAAACATATAAAGTTACATTTAATGCAAATGGCGGAACGATAAATTCTCAAAGTACCAAAACAGTAAAATTGACTCAAACCTTTCTTAACTGGAAAGGCAGTGACGGAAAAACATATAAATCCGGGGCTGTATATAAAGGAAATGATAATTTAACTCTAACTGCCCAGTTTGAAAACCCAAAACTCGAAACTTTGCCTACTCCCGTTTATACTTTTGAAAATTCTACAAAACACGCAACATTTACAGATTGGTATACTAAAAAATCGGGTGGAACAAAAGTAACAGAAAATACAGTAGTAACGAAAGATGATACAACCTACTGGGCAAGATATAATTATGAAATATGGTATACATTGTCGCTGATAGATTATACAGATAAAAATAATGAACCCCATTTTATGCAAGTGTCATCACAGACAAAATATTACGATAAAGATTTAACCTTGGCGGATATAACGCCTTATGTAAAAAACGGAGAAGAAGTTAAAAAATGGAATACAAAAAGCAATGGTAGCGGAGATAGCTATAAATCAAAAGCCGTTTATACAAAAAATGCCCCTTTGCATTTATATGGAATAACGGGGAAACAAGAATTTACAGTAACTTTTGAAGATGGGTACGGAAATAAAATAAAAACTGCAAAAATAACAGCGGGGGAAAATGTATCAAAAACCGATTTAAAAGATGCGGAAAACAAAGCAAAAGCCAGTATTAAAAAACTCGGTAAATTAAATAAAAAATTTGCAGGGTGGATTGGAGATTATACTAAAGTATATTCAAACAGAACAGTTATCGCCTGTTGGGATGCATCGGCAGTTTGGATAGTAGAAAAAACTTCTGCGGGACTTGCTTGGACTCCGTATCTGCCCGATAAGAAAATTATAGATTAAATCGTTAAGGTTAAAAAGGAACTAAAACATAATTATGGCAACTAAGGAAAATCCATATTATAATATTGAATATTCAAAAACGCCCGATGGCGGCGAAGTATCTGATAGCGGATGGTCTGATATGCTTTCATACGAAGGAATGGACAACAATGGAGACCCAATGAGCGATAAATCTTATCACATAGACACCGCAACATGGTTTACTCATAGTTGGCTTAATTATTATCCGAGAGCAAGAAAATATGTCAACAAAACGGAAGTAAGACAGAGAATAAAATCCTACGGGCTATATGCAACGGCGGGAAGTTCTTATGGGCAGTCAAACGAAAGTACAGAAATGAAATACCAAAGGTTTTGGTCTCCCGCACAACCGGGTGATGTAAACCCGCAATACGGATATGGTGCAACATTAATTCTATCGGTATTTCAAAAAGGCGGAAGAACAAATGTAATACCAACAACTAAAGATAACGCAGATGGAGCGGCAGAACTTGAGTCAATACCAAAAAATTATGGTAACTGTTCGGCAAATGGCAGGAGAGGTTGGACAGTAGTAGACCATGATGGAACAGCATTCGGACTCCCCAGTATATTTAATACTGATGAAACATCAGATGATTATAAACATCATCTGCCGATAAGAAAAATACCTTGTAAGGTATACGAAAATAAAGAATTGCCATTTTTAGAGCCACAGCAGAAAGCCTATTTGTGGATATATTGTACTGATGATGATGTTGATAAATTGGCGGTAATATCTGAAGTAGATTTTGTATCTGATATTGAAGCAGAACCCTCAAATTTTATATGGAGAGTATGCAGACAATCAGACGGAGAAACATTAAAATGGGAAAGGGTATTGCCAGTTTGGATTGTTAAAAACGGAAAATGGGAAAAATTAGAATTTTAGTAAATAATTGCTAATAGCAATTTAAAAAAATAATAAATCTTAACAAAAATTTAACAAAAGAAAGGAAAATCCTCCTCTGTAATGGGGGGGGGGTAATTAACAATGAAAATCTTAATGACAAGACTTGATGATTTAAGAAACGAATTATACGAAACAGAACCTTCGTGGAATCAGAACGCTGAGGAATACAAAAGTTACCAACAAGCACAGAAAAATGCTGAAACCGCTTTTAATGCACTATTGCAGGATTGTATAACATCTTTAGGTTTGCAGTCTTTAACTGCAACCGCATATATAACAGAGTTAAACTATTCTCGTGTTGGAATAGATTTTAACTGTACTGATAATGCAAACACATTAAAATGGAGATATAGCATATACTATGATATTCTTAGCAAAACTGTTAAATCAGAGTCAACCGCTTGGTCTGATTTAGACATAGCAAAACCGGATGCAGTAAATCAGTTAAGAGAATGCGCAGATTTAGTGGAATACCTGAAAAATGAAGATTGGAACAGGATATGTGAAGAAATTTGTTCACAGTTTCCTGATATTACGGATTACGTTACATCATATCCTAAAGGACGTAAACCTATAAATATTAAACGTGATATTTATACAGAAGAATTATGTGAATCTATCCGTCAGAATATGAATGTACCTGTTCAGGAAATTAATTCCTACGGAAGACAACGTGATATAATATATGTATTTATTAAAGAAACTCCTAAAAAATTCCTGTTTTATGACCTTGGGCCAAGGGCTACTCTTGAAAACTACAAAGATATAATGAAACAGGAAACTCCGCATTATATAAGTAAAGATAACCTAATAAATTATTTTTCCATGAATAGTAAGTTTGTACCTGCGAAATAAAAATATAAAATAAAACGTAATAAAATTTCAGAAAGGAAAAAAATGAGAACAGCAAAAAAAAAATAACCGCATATTTGCAAGAAGAACAGAACACATAGAAGTCCCCGCAAGGGCGGCATATTCCTATGATATAGAATATTATGACTTTGACGATTTAACTCCCGAACAGCAGAAACAGGCAATAGAGATATATCGGGACTATGACTATTTAGTATTTTGCTATGAAATAGAAGGTGAATTTTGCGAGGAAGATATAGCGTATCTTGCAGGTGAATACGAAAACAAATACGGATTAGAAATTGACCACGATAAAATTTACTGGGAAAGCAACAGTCACGGCCCGTATGCTAAATGGGAATTATCTAATGTCATTAAACCTTATAGCATAATAGGAAAATATGCAGATTATGAAATTGACTTTGACGGGGTTTATGAGTTATCAAAATATACACTTGTATATGTTTATAATGCAGATGATGCTATTGAAGAAGAATTAGATGGCTCAAATGAATTTTATCTTAACGAGATGTCAAACTATCCGCTGGCATTTTCCGCTGATATTAAACAGCAGATAATGGAAATAGTAAATGCCGTAAATGAATTTATAGAAAAAGTTTGGCAAAGAATTAACGACTATTGTTGTTTCTATCCCGATGATGACTATGTTGCCGATAATATACGTGGAAATGATGTTGAATTTTTCTTTGATGATGACGGAAATTTAAGTTGGTAACAAAACCTTTTATATTTGCAAAAGTATTTTGCGAAAAATTATGAAAGGAAAAAGAACAGATGTTTTCACCTTTATATTTAGGAACTAATCATATGCTTGGGGTAGATAGCTTTACTCCTTTAACAACAAATAATTTTGAGGTTAGAATATATGGCATGAACGGAGATGCCCCAACTGAATCTGCCGATTTATTAACTATGTCAACAAGCACAGTTGGTGAAATAACAGAAACACAAAATCAGATTGATGTCCACTATGGTAACGGCGTAATTAAATTTCCTGCAAAGGTAGATTACGGAACTGTTAACTGGACTCTTAACTGCTACTGCGAACCTAACGTACTTGAAGCATTAAGAGAATGGCGTAAACAGATTTATGACCCGTTTACGGAAAGAATGGGACTGCCATCTGAATATATGAGATGCGTATATTTCATTAAATATGACGGACAGGGAAATGCAAGAGATGTCATAAAATGTCCGGGTACATGGATTGAAGGATTGCGTAACGGCAGTATGGATCAGAGAGGCGGCAATCTTGTTGAAATACAGGTTGACTTTGTTATTTCCAAAGCTATATATTTAAGACCCGAAGATTTCAGGTAAAAGTATTTGCAAAAATTCAAAGAACAATCAGAAAGGATATAAAATTATGAAAACTGGAACTCCCGAAGAATTTATAGCCGCTTTAGAAGATAGAATTGCGGAACTCGAAAATGAACAGGCGTATGCATCTACTAATACTTCAAACATAGGGATGCGGCCTGTTGCCAATGAAACAGATATTATGGACGATGAAGAATATTATGATGACAGCGTAATGTCAAATATACTTGTTTGGAGATAATTAAAAAGCCGCAAAGGTGATATCCATTAAATTTTTGGAAAATCATTTTTGCGGCTGAAATAAATTTTAACAAAAAATCTTAGCAGAATTTTAACAAAATCAAAACTTGAAAAGGAAAAACAATGGACAGAGATTACATAAGACAGCTGATAATAGAAGAACTTCGCAAATTTTCTGATGAAGAACTTATCTGTATATGGGCGCACTTAGAATATTACACCGATACGGGAAACCCTTATGCTATTCCTATGACGGAAACAAATAATAGAGGTGTTCAGAAAATACTTGATATAAACTTAAACTATTTATCGGAATTTTTTGAAAAAATTGATAGCTTTAGCGGCTATGATGAATATATCATTGTTAACTATGATGGATATAGAAGTATAATAACTTCAAACGATGCTTTTAATTTCATTGATGAGGACAGGATTCCCGATATGCAGTCTGAAGTCAACAGTATGTATTCTTCTTTAGCAGATGAAATACTGGACAGAGCAGAAGATGGTGATTATTCTGAAGATGAAATAAGAGAAGATATTGATAATGCTCTTTACGGATTGACAAGTTGGGACAGATTTTAGAAAACAGAAAATCGGAAAATTCTAAAAATTAAAAATAAATCGGAAAGGATAAAAAATTATGAGTGTAGATTTTGGAATTGCAAATGTAGTTGCCATAACTGTATTAGCATATTTAGTAGGTATGGCAGTAACCGCAACAGGGATAAATAATAAATGGATTCCTGTTATCTGCGGTGCTTTTGGCGGAATTTTAGGAATAATTGCTCTTTATCTCGGTGTACCCGATTTTCCCGCAAGCGACCCGATAACTGCGGCGGCAGTAGGAGCGGCATCAGGTTTTGCGGCTACAGGAATAAATCAGGCAGTCAGACAGCTTGGCAAAGATAAAGACGGCGGAGCAGATGAACCTGCGGAATAATATTTAATAAAAATTTTCTGTATTCTCCGATAATAAAATTTTTTATTTTGAAAATCGTTATAAAAATTATAAAAAATATCAAAAACAAATATCAATTAGGAGAATACAGAAATGGTAATGATAAAAATTGAAAAATGCCCGCTGTGCGGAAAAGAATTTGTGTGTCACGACCAGAGTGTTTATAAACTTAGGTACAAAAATAAATTTTTGACTTTTTGTTCATGGACTTGTTACAGAAAAGCTGAAAAGCTGAAAGATGAAGGAAAGCTGAAAGAGATAGCAGAAAATAAAACTGCGGACAGTAAGATTAAAGATAATAAATCTGAAAACGATATTGCCAAAGAAACGAAAATTAAAGATAACAAAAAGGAATAAATTATGATTGATAAGAATAAAGAGAAAATTTTTTCATCTTATGGATTTACAAAATCGGGATATAATCATTACAAAACTACCCCCTCAAAAAGAATTGTAATTAAATCCTGTGATGAATTTAATATTTTATGCGACAGATACAAAATAATTGAAACCGACAGAAGAACAGGAAATAAGAAAACTACTATTATTTCAAGTAAAGATTCTTTAGTAAACTATCTTAGAAGAACTAACGGGCGGAGCAGAGTCAATGCCGCAAAGAAAGAAAATGCCCGTAGCAGACGTTCTATAAAAGAACAAATTGATGATATAACTCCTTTACGCCATTTCTCCTCTAATATATGGGGATTTAATTTTGAGGAAATGGGCAACGGCTTATGCAGACTGGCTGTTATATTCAAAGATTCTAAAACAGGAGAAGCTGGCCCCGCTTATGTTTATTCTGATGTACCATATCCAGTTATTAAAAAACTCGGAGATGCACAGTCAACAGGCCATGCTTTCTATACATTAATTAGAGGAAAATATAAATCAGACAAATACCCTCAGTCTCGGTAAAAACTGGGGGGGGAAAGGAAAGAAAAATGAAAATAATGGCAAAATATGACTGGTCGGAATATGACTTTCGAGGGGAACATTCAGAATTTAATGTTAAGTTCGATATTTATATTCATTGGGGCGATTGGTTTGATTTCTATGTAAGCGAAGAAACAACAGATGTAGATGATAAAGACCTTCGTTATATAATTCCCTATGAGAATGAAAGATACGATATTGAAAATGATGCAGTAGATAAAATATATTCCAAAATAGACAAACTTGACAAAAGTTTTGAATATCGGATATTGATTGACGCTCACGTTAAAGATAAAAAAGTAACTGCCATAAATGATTTCAAAATTATAAACAAAGAGCCGTATATCGGAATAGATGAAAATGAAACATATCATCAGGAATTTAAGTGCGATGTATATGTAGAACCTTTCCGGGGACACCATAAAGTGGATTTTACTATAACAAGAGTTGATGTTCATTTTGAAGATTTTGCTGAAACGCCGCTTGATGATGATATCGAGGAATACGACTATGAAATAGAAGAAGAAGTAAAAAAGCAGTTAAACGGCAGATTAGACGAAATTCTAAAAGGTGTGCCTGTTAAACTTTTAGAGGACGATGATTCTATTTTGGACGATGGCGTTATTCCCTCAAAAGAAGAAGATGATAGAATTATAACGATTGAAGCTATATGTGAAGCTGATTTTGAACCCGGCGGATATTCCGCAACCTACTGGGACCCCGGTGAAGATTGGATTGCCATTAAAAATCTTGAAGTGATTAGTACAGAAGTACTGTAAAAGCAGAAAAAGCATAAAATATTCTTTATAACAATTATAACTTTTAGTTATACATTTTTTAATGATACCAAAGAGGAAAATAACAAAAATGTTTATTAAATCAAACTGGGAAACTGAAAACAGATTTATAGTAGAAATAAAAGATGGCGAAAATCCTGAATGGTTCAACCCTTTCGGCGGTGATTACGTTTATGCAGAAGATTATGAAGAAGCATTAAGTATTGCCAAAGACACTTTATATGATTCCTGTTTTATAGACCAGCCCGAGGATTTTTTCTATGAATACGACCCTGAAGAAATTGTAGACAGCTACATTTACAGGGTTTATGATGAAACAGGAGAAATTCTTTTGGATACCGCACTCGGAAGTGAGATTTACTAATGCGCATTATACTTGGTAAATTAGCAGAAAATCCCGGAACGAAATTTTATGAAGTAAAGCAGAAAGATATTGAGGAAATATGGAAAGATAAAAATACCTTTTTGCTTTACGGATTAAAAAATACAAAATTTGAGTGCATAGACCTTGATTCAATTCCGGGCTCAAGACTCATTGACAGCACTCTTTATATCTGCGATACAGATGATATAGATATACTGGTAAACGATGATTCAGTAAATCCCGAAAAGGCATTAGATAAATATACTGTTACAGAATTAAAAGATTATATTGAGCCCGGTACAGATAATAAACAAAGGTGCGGACAGCTTGTAACTGTATATGAATTAGTTTTAACAAAAAATGAAATAGACGAGATAGCGGAACAAGCTATGAAAGACGGAATATCTTTCAGAACGCTATATAAAGATTATCATAAACTGGAAAATTTGGGAGTTGTATAAAAGTGTATTGATAATTGCTATTAGCAGTTAAAATATAAAAATTTAACAAAAGAAAGGAAAAATCCCTTCCCGTAATGGGGGGGGGGGGTAAAAGTAATGAAAATAACAGCAGATTCTGGCAGAACAGTTTATCAGGCATTTAAATGTGATGTATACTTAGACTGTGAAGAGCTTAAAGAAACCGATACTTTTGATGTAAGTAATGTTGAAATTCATTATCGGGATTTAGATAAAGGCTTTTCTGAAAATATCCAAATTAGAAGGTTTAATTATAATGTAACAAATAAGGTAACGGATTTGTTATATTCAGACTGGTGTAAATTTAATGAGGGCGAATATTCTGATTTTGCTGATGTTTGGAACGCTATATACGAATTAGACGATGATGAAGAATATTTCATCGATGACGAAAGTGTAATTGAGGTTAGTTGCGAAGCTGATTTCAGAATTTATTCTGAAGGATATTTTGAAATTACAAATTTTGAAATACCATTTGCACAGTTAGGATAAAAGAAATTTTGTAAAAAATTATAATGACCGTGGAAAATAATCTGCGGTCAATTTTTATTTTTAGAATCGTTATATAAAACCGAAAAAAGATTTGCAAAAACATTAAGCTGAAAGGTGTGTATAGAAAAATGACAAATGTTGAAAATGCTATAAGGGATATGCTGATAGAAGAAATTGACAATTTAAATGACAGCGATTTAACAAAACTTTGGAGCGGGATTGTAATTGGCGGGGAATATTATGAATTTCCTTTAGTTATGCCTATGATACAGTTTAGAAGAGACCCCGAAGCAAGAAAAGCATTAGGTATAAACAGTTTAATAGAACTGGCAGAAAGCATTGGAGATTTTGTAAACTTTAACGGCTATGATAATTATGTAGTGGTAAAACCGGATGGAGAAATAACTTCTGCAAGTAATGTTATAAGATATATCAATATAGACGAAATACCTGAAATGAATCCCCATAAAATAACTGATGAATCTGTAATTGATGAAGTAATAGAAGATTGTCTTGAGAAAGGCGGAATTTTAGGCGGTTATGAATTAGACAGCAGAGGACACGTTACAGATGACAGCACGGAAGATTGGTATATCATTGATGAAGATGCTTTAAGAGCAGATATACAGCACAGGTTGAGAGGATATTTTGCTTGGTAAGAAAAAGAACAAATGTTCGCATAAGGTGATAAGAATAAGCCAATAAAGGAGCAAATAAAAGAACATATGTTCGCATTGAGGGAGAAAGCATAATGTTAAATAAAGAACAAATGTTCGCAGTAAATTGCGAAAATAAAAATATAGTCTGCCTTGCGGGTGCAGGTACAGGAAAAACTACTGTGTTGTTGTCACGGATAGCAAGATTATGTAAAAATAATATAAAGCCGTATGAGATATTAGCTTTAACTTTTACTCATGCCGCCGCCTTTGAAATGAAGGAAAGATTTGAAAAGAATTATCCGCAGTACAAATGCCCGAAAATAGAAACATTCCACGGATTTTGCTATGATTTAATCTGTAATGATGAAAACATAAGGAAAGAATTGGGGTACAGAGAGATACCGCAGATATTAGACGAATTTGAAGAAAATCAAATAAAGTTGAAATTAAAAGTTATCTACGGATTGAAAAAAGAAACAAAAGAAAATAAATTTGACGCTAAACAGCAGTTAAAAATACGGCAGTATGAAAATGCTCTGAAGCACGAACTTATTTCTGCAAATAAAATAACCTTTGACACTCTTTCAAAATGGGTAACGGAACTGTTTATAAATAATAACGGCTCTGCCGACAGGTACAAAAACAGGTATAAACATATTCTCGTAGATGAATTTCAGGATACCGACAATTTACAATGGGAATTTGTATCATCATTTATAAACAGCAATATATTTGTTTGCGGAGATGCTTTACAAAATTTATATAGGTTCAGAGGAACAACAAATGAAATCATAAAGAAATTATCGAAAAGTGAAAACTGGACTAATATAAAACTTTATGAAAATTATCGTTCAAATAAAACAATTTGCAATTTTGCAAATGAGATGTCAGTATATGCAGATAATTCATATAGGATAGAAATAAGCCCTGCGGCAGAAAAAGAACAGAGTGCAACAGAGCAGAGCGCAGAACAAGAATCAGAACAAAAATCCGAAAGTGCATTATCAGTATATGATATATCCCAGTTAAAATATAATATAGTTGCCGATGAAGTCATTGATGATATTGTAAAAAATTTGCAAAACTGCATTGGTACAACAGCAATACTCGCAAGAAGCAACAGGGAATCAGAAGAACTTGTAAAGGTATTGACCGAAAGGGGAATAAAATTAAACTCATCTTTACTTTACAAAGATATTCCGCATATAATAGAATCTGTATTTGACGACAATTATTTGTTTAATTATCTTGAATCCCTTGCCAACAGCGATACGAGAATAAAATTGTTAAATATTAAATCGCAGAAAGATAAAGAAATAACCTTTGCGGATTTAATCTCCCTCGGCAATATTCATATAAATGAATACTGGACAAAGATACAGAATATAAGAAGCATTATACAGAATACTATACAAAAATCCGATGAAATCTGTTATAATGATACTTGCAACAGCTACAATGACAGCATAAAAGGAATTTGCAAAATTTTAGATATTGTGCCAGCTGATACCGAGGACCCGGCGGACAGCATAACAACACAAGAGGAATTTTTCAATGAAATAAAGAAACTGCCAGAAAGAAAAAATAACACGGATATATACGCAGGAACAATTCACAGCGTAAAAGGATTGGAATTTAACAATGTATTTTTAATAAATGTAAACGGAAAATACTTCAAACTCGATAATGAAGATAACCTTAATTTATATTATGTAGGAATAACACGAGCAAAAGATAGGTTGTTTGTGTATAAGAAAGGATAAAGAAACAGTATGAAAAAATTAAGAAGAATAAATGCTTTTGTAACAGATAATTGGATATATGATGAATATGGTCAGCGTTATTATTTTAGCAAAGAACTTTCTTTTGACGCTGATTTTGATATCACATTAAAATTTACGAAAGATAATGATATTTATGAAAATGATATCATACACGAATATTTTAATATAGAGAGTTATATGTATGATGAAGAAAGCGGGAGGGTATATAAACTTAAAGACGACATTGCAAATAACGCAGATATTCTTGATTTATTATTTGATGATGCCTATCTTTCTACATATGAAGATAAGTTTGATGTTCCAATTCAAGCAGGAGATATTTATAGAATATATGGCAGTCTTGGTTGTGCTTTAAATAATGATGATATGTTTGTTCCGACTAAAGATGATATTGAAGATGCTGATATAAATGTTGAAAAGTTAAATTGAGATGATAATAATTTTAAATTATGAAGAAATATATACGACAAAATAAATTCAAAAAAAATAGAATCTGATTACGCTTTAACAGCAATCAGAGTATCAATCGGAACATACGGGCCAAACGGCGCAGTATTTCAAGATGAAAATGGAGACCGTTATGCTGTGTGTGCCAGAACTACTGCATTGTCTATGCTCATATAAATTGAGTTAGAAATTGAATAAAAGCATATTGAAAAGTTTTGTAAAAATTTTTATTTTCCGCAAAAGAGGAGAAAACAACACATAATGAATATCTTTGATTTGAAATCACAGCAAAAAACAAATTTACCAGTACGAAGTAAAAAATTATACGGAATACCATTTCAAGGAAGTAAATCAAAATATGCAGATATGATATTATCTGTACTTCCTGATGGAAACAGGTTTGTAGATTTATGCGGCGGCGGTTTTGCTATGAGCCACGCCGCTTATTTATCCGGGAAATATAAATATGTTTATTATAATGAAATAAATCCACTCTTGCCAAAACTTATCAAAGATGCAATATCAGGGAAATATAATTATGATGTATTCAAACCCGAATTTATAACACGGGAGCAGTTTTTTGAAAAGGTAGATACAGATGGATATGTAAAATATTTATGGTCTTTTGGAAATTGTGGTAGAACATATTTATTTTCAAGAGAAAACGAACATGTAAAACATTTAGCACATGATTTTGTAGTATTTGATAAATATAGCGAAGAATTAGAAAAATATATTCCAAATTATGTAGAACAGGTAACAGAAAAAACAGATATTCACAAAAGAAGAAAACAATTTACATACTATTGCAGATATGTCAGAAAATTTAGTGAACTGCAACAACTGGAACGACTGCAACAACTGGAACAACTGGAACAACTGGAACGACTGGAACAACTGGAACGACTGGAACGACTGCAACAACTGGAACAACTGGAATTTCATACAGGTAATATGTATGATTACAAATACCAAGAGGGAGATGTAGTTTATATAGACCCTCCCTATGAATCTGAATATCACGATACATTTTATGATATAAAATTTGATTATCAGTATTTTTATGATTGGGTATATACAAGAGATTATCCTGTTTATTTCAGTCATTATGATACAATATCAGATAACAGATTCCGTAAAATATTAAGCATTGATACAAGATCAACAATGTCAGGCGGAAATTCTACAAAGAAAATAGAATGTGTATTTACTAATAAGGCTGGAGAAGAACAAATTAAAACAGCGGAACTTAAATAGTTAAAATCAACGGACGGAAGGTGAGAGAAATCTTCCGCCCGTTTTTTATTTCTGCCAAGGAACTTCTCAAAAAAAATCAAAAATTTTTTCAAAAAATTTTAAAAAACCTATTGACTTTTTAATATAGGTATGTTATTATTATAATGTCAAGAGGAGATAGGCAAGGCAAAAAGCCGAGCCGCAAAAATAAAAAAATAAAAAATTTCAAAAAACCTATTGACAAACTAAAATAAACCGATTATAATATAAGTAAAGTAAGAGAGAAAAACAAAGGTAAAAACGAAAGGAGAACACACAATGACTATTAAGGAGAACATCGAAAACACCGCCATCACCAACGAGAACAACGCTATGGTAGAATTTTTGAACAGCGAGCAGGCCATCTCGGTTATGGAGAACATCAGAGACCTCAAGCACGAGATTGACAGCCTGAAGGCTCAGGAGACCGCTATGAGGCAGTCCCTCGAAGCCCTGATGAACATTTACGGAATCAAGAGTTTTGAGAACGACATCCTCAAGGTAACCTACAAGGCGGCTACCACGAGAAAGGAACTCGACAGCAAGAAGCTTAAGAGCGCCGAGCCCGAAGTATGGGAGAAGTACAGCAGGCTCACCCCCGTTAAGGAGAGCGTAACCATTAAGGTAAAGGAGGATACGATAGCGTAAGAGAAAAATCCAACAAAGGGAACAGGCGAAAGCCTGTTTTCTTTTTTATTTCTTTTTATTTTCTGTTTTGAAAATCGTTAAGTAAAATTAGCAAAAGAAAAATTTTCAGAAAGGAGGACACAGCTACTTGAAAATACTATTAAACCGCAGTCCGATATACGGGTTTGCATTTGAACGACAAGAGATAAGAGATACCTCAAAAAGCTATAAAGACAAAATAGCCGAGCATATTATTAAATGTGTTGTCTACTCCGTGAGCTATACCGACTATTCACATTGGATTGATGAACTTGTAAACTGGCTGATAGACATCGACAGAATGAAACCTAAGAAATTTAAGATTAAATCTAAAGATTATCGGGAAACAGCATTTTCAAAAATAGGAACAAGTGTATCTGATGCTGAATCTGCATTAAACAAATTCCGAGAAAATTTTACGCTTGTAGATAAAAACCCATTCCCGGATTTTGTTATAACATATAATTTATGCGACAGATTGTGTAGTGCCTATAATGAATTTGCTGATGTGATTTCAGAGAAACTCGGAAAATATAATTCTGAAAATCAACAGGCACGGGCAAGAGATGTTATGACAAAGGACATCAGAAATATTTTAGATAAATACTGTAATACCGAACCTATAATTGTTACGAAATAAATTGTTACAAAATAAATTGCAAATATAAAATTTTTAAGAATTGAAAGGAGAAACATTATGAATCAGTTAATGTATGTAGGCGGAGCGCCATGGGACAATCTTGCCACACCCAATGACGGGGAAATGGCTATGCTTAATGCAGACTCTATTGTCAAAAATTACAATCTTGATTACAAGATAAGAACATATCCTGTATCGGATAATAACGGGGTATTGCCTAAATATCACAGCGTATACAAATATGATGATAACGAGGAAACTTTTATCGGGCTTGCAAATTATAATTATCCTAACGCAGTACAGAATAATATTGCTTTTAAGTTTATGGAGAACAGTCTGAAAAATGGGGATACCGAACTTGTATCTGCCGTTGACTTAAATCCGAGATATACTGTCGGGGTATTTGAAAACAAACAGGCATTTAAGATTTTCGATGATGATATAAAGCATTATTATGTTATTATCAACGACCATTTGAAACTTGACGGAAAAGTTATGCTGTTAAATACTCCGGTAAGGGTTGCTTGCACTAATGCCTTTAATGCCGCTATAAATAAATCTCTGTATTGCACAAGGATACCCGCAACAGATGATGAAAGGTATAATGCCGAACTTGTATCTAAACTTGAAGATACCGCTAAAAATGCTATTGCGGGACTGGAGCATAAATCAAAGAAACTTTTGGAAGTAAAAATCGACAAAAAGAAATATGACAAAATACTTGACAGCATTTTCCCGATGCCGAAAGTTGATAACATTTCAGAAGATGAAGAAATGATGCCTTCAGGTACAATTATGAAACATATTGAACTTGCGGAAATACAGAGAGCGACATTTAATGAGTGTATGGCTAAAGATGATTTACAGAATTACAAAGGAACAGGGTATCAGGTATTCAATGCTATCACAGATTACACACAGCACTATTTCAAAAAGGGAGAAAAGGCATTTGACGCAAAGTACAAATTGACTTTACTTCCTAAATTTGGAGATGTAATGAATACCGAGGGAGCATTAGTAAATAAGGTATTAAAAATGCTCTGGGCGGCATAAAACAAAATTTTTGCAAAAGGACATCATACAAATAACCGCTGAAAATAAAAATCGGCGGTTATTTTTAATTCATTTTTTCATAGAATTATTTTTTCATCACAGTCATTTACCATAACTATTTACAGTAAACAATGTTGCAGAATTGCAAAGATAATTATGAATTGTGAAGATTGCGTGAAGATTTTGTGAAAATTAGGTGTTGATTGTGTGAACTAAATAATATCCGACAAATTTACAGAATTTTTTAATTTTTTATAAAGTAATTCCTCTGCCTTTGGCAGTTTTTCTTTAATGACATCAATGGGGATAGAATAAACAGCGGAAATTTTCATAATATCTTTTTCCGACAGCTTAGATTCATTTTCTATCATTTCTCGCATAAGCAATTCCTCAATGGTATTATAATTATCGGAAAGATGTTCAAATTCACTTTCAAAATGAGGAATATCCGGGATATATTTTATATGCTCATCTAAATCCGCTATATAGGCAACACCGAAAATAGATTTAAGTGACTCCATATCCTCTGCCGATATATCAAGTTTTGGATTGGATAAATCTTCATAGGTAACTTTTGCCCAGTGCTTTCCTAACTGTTCTCCCACCTTCATACATAAATTTCGCCTTAGTGTATAACCTACTTCGGAAAACTCTCTGTTTATTCTTTCAGAAATTCTCGGTTTGAAAAATGTTGTAAAAGATAAATCACAACGATAATGACCCTCCCACCTGTATTTATACCAGTCATCACAGAAATGGGAAACCGCTGACTGAAATTTATCCTCATAAGATGCTCCCGAAGCAAATACATGATTGGCAACATATCCGAAAAAAGAATAGTTTAATTCTATAACCTTATTACGAACATCTGTTCTTGCAATTCTTTTTTCTTTTTCCTGCGGCAGAGAATCGTAAAGTTCGTTAGTTTTTATTTTTATTTCTGATGACTTCATTAAACAAAAATATCAAATAGAGAAAATTTTGAAAATTCGGAAAATCTTGAAATTTTTAAAATTCCTGAAATTCAAAAAATTCAAATTTTTGATGAAACAGCACGGGCACAGCAACACCTTTAAGAAATCACAAAATATATTATAAAACAATTTTGCTTAAAAATCAAATTTTAGTTTTCAATAGATGAAATTTTGAAAAATCGGCAAATTCGGAAAATTGGAAAAATCTCGAAAATTGAAAATCCGCACAGTAGCGACATCACAAATTCCTCTATTTTTACAATTTTTCTTATACTTCCGTTTACCTATATTATAGAATAAACAGCGGCAGAGTAAAATACCAAAATTCAGTAAATTTTGAAAATTAAAGAAATTAAGAAATTACGGCTGATGAAATTCAAAGAATCTCGGAAATTTATTTGAAACTGGCAGATTTTCTAAATTTACTTAAAATATGGAAATAGCAGGAAATTAAAATGAAATTCGGAAAATCTCGAAAATTCAAATCTGAAATTCAGAAAATCTTGAAAATTGGGAAAATTTATGAAATCTTAAAAATCTGCCTGTTTATAGATGAAATTCAAAGAATCTCGAAAATTCGCTTAAAACTTGATAAATCTCCAAAATTTAAGGAATTTACTAAAACAGCGGATTTTACTGAAATTTAAGAAATCACAAAAATTGGCTGATATGAAATTTAGAAAATCTCGGAAATTTATAGTTAAACTTTGATAAACTCGGAAATTTAACTGAAATAACAGAAATCTCAAAATTTACTGCAAATTTATGAAATTCTCTAAAATTCGCAAAAATGAAATCTTGAAAATCTCGGAAATTGCCTATATAATATAAATATAAATATTAAGAATATAAAAATAACAGAATATTATTTATATTATTTTTTAGAATAGAAGGATATTAGAATATAAAATTATAAAATTTTGCTTCCACCCTAAACCCTAAAATAAAGAACCTAAAATTTTGAGAATTTTGGAATTTTTATTTTTTGGAATTTTTACTTTTGCCCGCTGAAATTTTTTCAACTGATAAATTTTTTATTTTTTAGAATTGGAAAAAGAACCCCCCTGCCCCCCTTGACATACTAATATAAATATATTATGATAAAATGGGAAGGGAGGGTGAAATGCGGCCCGCAGAAAAAATTCTAAATCGAAAATCGTTATAGAAAATTGATGAGAAGAAAGGCAGGTATGAAAAATGTATTTAATAGATTCAAAAAGAAAACTCCCGATTACGGCATCGCATTTATTTGTAAACGAAAACAGCATAAAAAAATAATAAGTTCTGATGTATTTGAATTTATGAACGCCGCTTATGCTTATATCGGCGGATTTAAAAGTTTTACCGGGGAAGATGATTTTATCGACAAGTCATATTTATGGTATATCACTTATGACGGAAAACTGAATAACATACAGGATTTTGATGTTGATAAATGTTATACTGTATCGGTTTATAAAAACAAACACGGATTGAAAATGATAGGTGTCGGCAACAACAGATTTTTGGATTTAGATGAAGAAGAAAGAAAAGAGCGCAGAAGAAATGCAAGGTCGGCAATTATTAAACACCTTAATTTTGGAGCAACTCACGGGTGGATGGAAGTAAGCGAGAAAATGGAAGATTTATGTAATAGGTATTTAGGATATAAATATCTGATTCTGCCCGAAAAATTGATAGAAAACGGAGTTTACAAAGAATCAGAAATTGAAATTCTGCCGGATATGTTGCATTACAGAAGAAAATTAACAACAGGAAAAGAAGTTACAAAAATAGCTTTTGGTACAATTTGACAGAAAAACAAGCAGAGAAAATTTTTAATGAAAAGGAGAACAGAAAAATGACCAAAGAAAAAGTTGAAAAGAAACTCACGGAAATAAGAAAACAGCTTGAAGATTCCTATGGGGAAATAAATGATATTTTAGCGGAAACTGAAAAACTTTCGCAGAATTATCTGAATATTTCTGAAAATTTAATTGCTGAAAAGGGAAAATTGATGTCATTACAGAGAAGATTGCGGATGCATAATAAAACTGTTGAACTGGCAAAGCGGGATATTGATTTTTATTTATCCAAGCTGGCAGAAGATAAAAACCGCAAGGAATAAAGACAAAAGAATAAATCCGCAAAGGAGCAGACAGCAAAAATCAAAACTGAAATCGTTATAGAAAAACAGAGGGCAAAAAAAAATTGAAATAAGAAAAACGGGGGGCAGATACAAGCCTGTATATTATCAAAAGCCACAGCGGGTTTTTCATATTGATGTTTTCCCTCTTTCAAAATTTACCTTATACAGATTTTGTTCACAAGCGTATCGTAACTCCGAAAAGATAATATACAGGTTTGTATCTGCCCCCTATAAGCCACAGAAATAGCCGTAGAACGCACGAAATTACGTC
Source organism: uncultured Muribaculaceae bacterium (assembly GCA_964491345.1). GTDB lineage: Bacteria > Cyanobacteriota > Vampirovibrionia > Gastranaerophilales > Gastranaerophilaceae > Avigastranaerophilus. Next base: position 27,862 of record CAZBFV010000002.1, on the reverse strand, counting down.
TAATTTCAATTTTAATTAAATTTTAAGGATAACATACCATAATGGATATTTACACCGCTATAAACGCAAGTACGAAATTAAGCAACTATACCACAGATTTAACAAATTCAAAATCAAGACTGTATCAAAATACTACGCAGAAACTCGAAAGAATTAAAACAATGCTTTCAGGCTGTATAGAAAATATTGATACAGTTATTTTATCTAAGAGCGGGAGAGTAAAAAATGAAAATACCGAAATAAAATTTTCCGATATGACCGCCGAGATAATGAAGTTTGAACAGACTGTTTATCAAGTAAAAGATTCCGATGTAGTATTGCAAGATGATTCTCTTGACAATATTGTGCAAATAGCTACAAGTTGCAAATCTATGTATACAATGCTTGAGGATTTTATTAAATCAAGGTATCCCGCTATTGCCTATTATATGTTTGGCGGGGAAGATGAAGAAAAAGAATCCGGGCAGGAGGAAATATTTGCTGATGATATAGCTGATGCTGAAAATAACGATAACAGTATGAACAGTATTATCGACAGTAATGCCGACAATGAAAAAACTGCAAATATCACAGCGGAAATCACAGAGGAACCCGCAGAGGAAACTGCAATAGAACCCGCAGAGGAAATAAACTCTGACAATGTTAAAGCCGAAGGGAAAATAAACACAAAAGAAGCATTTTCCATATACGCAAAAACTTTAACAAATCTGAAACATTCAGGATATATGCCCGCTGACAAGTGCATTGATTTACTTAAAGACTGGTTTACAAAAAGGTTTATAGATTATAAAGACGGATTTTATTTCAAAATAACAAAAATTCCCGAGTGGATAAGGGCGATTATAGCTTGTTATGCCACAGCGTATAGGGAAAACAGACTTGAAAAATTCATTGATGATTTCTACAAGTGGATGCAGAATGAGGAAACAATGGGAAAATATGCTCTGCCGTATGAAGTTTTCCAAAGTATAAATCCCGACAGCGATAAATATAAAAATTTAACTTCTGCTGTTTTGTGGGACATCATTAGTGATACAAATTTCAAGGGGCTTTATGATACATCAAATATAACAAAATTTCCAAATTACAAATTTATGTATAAATGGATTTTTGCCGCAAAGCCCGAGTTGATATTGGAATACAAAAATTATAAAAACCGCCCCGAGATTTTATCAAAATGTTCTATTGTGAAAATTGATGATACAGATTGAGAAACAGAAACAAAAGCTACGGCAAAAATGGAAAACGAAAATCAGAAAAAGAACAAATGTTCGCGAACATATGTTCTTTTGGAAAATTGATGTGAACGTATGTTCGCGAACGTATGTTCTTTTTTGAAAAATGGAAAAGCAAACACTAAAAACACCAAAAGGAATATTCAAAAGGAAATATCAAAAATGATAAGATTTTCTGAATTGACAGATAAACTGAATTATCCGAGAACAGTTAAAGGTGCATTATCGACAGCCCATTCCGAGGTAGTAGCATATTGTTATATGCACTATAAATGTTCAAATAAATTTCACAGGCGGGTAGTAGACTGCCTTAATATGATGTCATATTATTTTCTTATTCACGAATCTATCCCCGATACGTGGAATATACAAAAGCCGCTTGATAATCTTGAGCATATTGAGGAAACAAAACTTAAAGAAACTTTGAAAGATATGTATTTAACCCCGCAGGGAATAGAGTGGGATTTAACAGAAATAGAAAATGCCACAGATGAGTTTATAGATAAAAAGCGGAAGGACCCCGCAGATGAACAGCCCGCTGAACTGCCGCAGATAAAAATTGCAAATATTTCTGATGCTGAAATTCAAACAGAAAAATCTGATGCTGAAAAACAGAATATTGAGCAGATGAATACCGAGCCGCTGAATACTCAACAGCCGCAAGGTGTAAAATCGGAAATTGAAAAATCTGAAAACAAAGAAAAATCTGAAACGCAGACCGCAGAAGAAAATCAGTCTGTTAAGAAATCAACAGCACCAAAAGGAATTTTTGCAAAAAGAGAATTTGAACTTTCCTGTAAATCAACAGAAGAAGATTTATACTTATCAGGGCCAGCTATACCAAGGTTTGATATAAATAAAATATTCATAAAGAAAAACATTGACGGAACAGAATACTGTATTTATAAATCTTTACCTGAAATACCCGAAAGACAATGTGAAATATCTGTAACAACAGATGAAACCGCTATGACCGATTTTGACTGTTTGAAATTATTTCCTGATAAATTTTTTTACACCCGAACAGCAGAATGTTATATAATCTATCCGGGAATAGATTATGATGAAAAACTGGGAGCAATATTTCCAATAGAGGGATTTACAAAAGAAGAAATAAAACAAAATATAATTGAGTACCCGCATTTGGAAAATATAACAAGGAAAGGAACAGTTAACGGAGTACCGAGGTTAGTCAATTTTTGGAAATATATTGAGATAGACGGAACACTTTATAAAATAAATGATAAGTGGAATACTTTTGAAATCTCAAAGTATCTGCCTAAAACCGAGGGGATATTAAATGAATACGTTGTAAGGCGGTATTTGCTTGAGCGGGATATAAAGAAAATAAATCACAGGTACAAAATGTTTGGGGAACTTGATAAATATTTAACACTCTTTATGCCCAAAGAAGATTACATCAAATATAATAATTCCGAAATCGTTAATATAAGCAGAGATTGCGTAAAAGCAAGAATAAATTATTTAAGGTCGAGAAATCCGGTAATGAGGAGAATAAAGGAAAGTGTTTGATTGTATCTATACTCCGTACTGCACATATAAACAATGTGATTTAGCCTGCCCTATCCACGCTGAAATAACATATTGGATGGAAAGGTGCAAAATTGATATTAAAGACCCGATATTAAGAACAGACCGACAGCAGATTGAAAAGTGTTCTGAAATCATTGATAAGCATATCGGTGAACTTTGCGTATATAAAGCCAGAGATACAGTAGCCGCCGCAGATTTATTTTGCTATTGCGCAATTTGCAAATACGGCAGAGGGACTGCACTTTCAAACGGGATTTATAATCTTAACTTTATGGATTACATAGAGGAAATAAAGAAAAGCTGGCAGACAAGATACGAATCTGAAGAATTGCAGTTTATGAAAATATGGACAGACTCATCTTCAATTTTAGTTGTATCGCATTTAGACTATGTAAGTTTTGCTGATTTTGAATCACAGACAATGCTTGCGCTTATGCAGATGAGAAAACGACAAGGCAAAACAACATTTATAATACAGCCGCAGGAAAATTCTCTTATCGGCAAAGGCAACGGATTTTTCCCCATATTGACAGAGGAAATGAAAGGGGTTGAGATAAAATGACTAATTCAGTTGAACTCCAAGTAATTTCAAAAATTTTAACATCGGAAAATACCTATGAAGTCGAAAAACTGTTAAGCTATGATGAATCTTATTATGCGGTATTCAAAGAACAGATAAAGTTTATTCAGAAACATTATGCCGAGTTTGAAACAGTACCCGATATTTTTACATTTTTAGCGGAATTTCCTGATATAAATTTAGTACAGGTAGCTGAAAAGTTAGATTATTTAGAGGAAGGACTAAGGAAAAACAAACAGCAGATTTTATTTCTCGAAACATTTAACAAACTGGCAGAACTGGGAACTGGAGATGTGGACGATGCGTGGGAATATTTATCTGCGCAATGCGATAAAGCCGCAAGGTTAGATACATCACAGCCTATGAACATAATCAAAGATGCAAAAGTAAGGGCTAATCAGATTTTGCAGTTTAACGAACAGGAAAGAATACCAACGGGATTTAAGGAAATAGACGAGTTGATGTACGGGGGGTTATCCACAGTTGAAGAATTGTTGCTGATAGTAGCGAGAACAAACAGCGGAAAAGCACAGCCGATGTGGGCTAAAGTTTTAACGCCCGAAGGCTATAAGCAAATGAAAGATATAAAGGTCGGAGATATCGTTATCGGAAAAAATAATGATAACGGAAAGGTCATAAAAATATTTCCGCAAGGCGAAAAAGATTATTACAGAATACATTTTAATGACGGAACTTTTGCAGAATGTTGCGATGACCATTTATGGGAAGTAAGAGATTGCAACGATAGAGAAAATAATACCTGCCAAGTTATAACCGCAAAAGAGATAAGAGAAAATTTGTCAAAAGAATATTCCGTAGATTTATCAGAGCCAATAGAATTTACTGAATTTAATATAACGCTTGCCGACAGAAAAAATATTTTGAATAACCTCTTCAAAAACGGAAGATGCACAAAGAATAAATATTTTACCTATAATGAATATTACGCAGAAGAATTTGCAGAACTTGTCCGCTCATTGGGAATGTTTGCTAAGATAGAAAATGATAATAACAATTTTATCGTAAACTTTTCAGACAAGGAAAAATATAAGCTGATAGAATCCGCAGAGTATATGGGCAAGACAGAATGTCAATGTATTTTACTGGATAATGAATCGCATACCTATATAACAAACAATTTTACAGTAACGCATAATTCATGGGTATGCACAAAAATAATGGAAAGTGCGCAGATACATAAATTTCCTGTTTTATATTACAGCCCGGAAATGAGAGCAAGTTTTATAGGAACAAGATTTGATACGTGGAGAAATCATTTCAGAAACAGCGATATATTCCAAGGAAAATATGATGAAGTTTATCACGAATATATAAAAAATCTATCACAAGAAGATACCGATGCTTTCGTAGTTGAAGATTCAGATATGTCAGAGGGTAAAACTACTGTTAAAGCACTTGAAAATCTTGTAAGAAAATATAGGATAAAACTTTTAATCATTGACGGATTGTCATATTTGCAAGAGCCGGGGAGAAATACAACAGATACAAGTATAAGATATAAAAATATTTGCGATGATTTATTCAGATTGTCAAAAACTTATCAATGTGCAGTTGTTGTATCGACACAGGCAAACCGGGAAAGCAGAGAAAATAAAGATGAAAAGGGAGAGCCATTTCCGAATATCTATAACGTAGCAGAGAGCGACCACCCTGCAAGGATTGCAACACAGGTTTTTGCTATAAGACAAATTTTTGATAGAAATATTTTAGAAATCAGACTTGAAAAGAGTCGAATTGCCAAAAATGAAAAACCGACATTTTCCTATGTGTGGGATGCAAATGTAGGAAGTATGGAATTGTTGACGAACAACGGAGAGCAGGCCCCGACAGTACAACCATCACTTGTATCTTCAAATTTAACTCCGACAGCCCCGGTAGAAATTACAGATGAGGATTTTGACGATGAAGATATTGAATTTTAACATTATAGTGCTACAACGATATGTTGTGGAATAAAAGAAAAATCGTTACATAGAATTATAGAACAGGTAAAGACATAAAAGCACATAACAATATAGAACCAAACATAGCATCATAGAACAATACAAAAATGGACGTATCACAAATTTTACAGGAACTGGCGAATTACAATTTAATAAGGTTAAACAGACAGCGGGGAAACTGGTACAGTATCTATTGCCCATTTCATTCAGACGGAAATGAAAAAAGACCATCGTGCGGAGTTTTAATTCATTCTGAAATAAGAAACGGGATAACTTATCCCGAGGGAATGTTTCATTGTTTTACCTGCGGAACTTCCTTAAATATGAAAACAGCAGTAGAGAGAATACTGGCGGTAAATAAAGCAGAACCGAAAGTAAAAGAACATTTTGAAAAGTTGCTTGAAACAACGCTAAAAGAAAATGATTACGAAAAACTTATCCCCGGTAATGTAACGAAATCAGTTATATCAAAATACGGAATAGAATATAATACTTTTGCAAAACCCGAAATTGAATATGTATCAGAAGAAGAACTCAAAAAATATAGATACACAGTTAAATATATGTATGACAGAAAACTAACCGATGAAATCATACAGAAATTTGACATCGGGTTTGATAAAGATTATATCCCGCCGGGCAGAAAAAATCCAGTACCCTGTATAACATTTCCAGTAAGAGATGAAACAGGAAAAACATTATTTATAGCAAGAAGGTCGATAGAGGGAAAACAATTCTATCTGCCGAAAAATATAAATAAGCCGATTTATGGAATTTACGAATTGCCGAAAGATACAAAATCCGTGATAATAACAGAATCTTGTTTTAACGCTTTAACTTGTTATGTATATGGCAAACCTGCAATAGCTTTATTTGGTACAGGCACACAGTTGCAAATGGAAAAATTAAAAACGCTCGGCATAAGGGAATTTACACTCGGACTTGACGGAGATGATGCAGGTCTAAAAAGTTCTAAAAAGTTCAAAAAAGTTCTAAAGGAATGTGCGATAATACGAACAATGCAAATGCCGCCCGATAAGGATATAAATGATTTAACAAAAGAAGAATTTACAGAAATTTATAACAACAGAATTTAACTTTATTATATCACATAACAGAAAAAGAAAATAAAGAACAGAACAAGACATTATAAGACATCGAAAAAGATTAAACGGAAAGGAATAAAAGATAATGAGCGATTTCACGTTTGAAGAAGTTAATTTTTCAAGTGTAGAAAAACTGAAACAGAAAATAAAAGAACTTGAAAACCGATTACAGTCAGCACAGCTTGTAGAAGAACAGAATAATGAATTTATATCTGATTTACAGGATAAGCTGTTAAAGCAGAGCGGAATGATAGAAGCATATCGTGATGTAATAAAAATAATAGCGGGGAAAGGAGAAAATAAACAATGAGCGCATATAAATATGAAGAATACACAGGGGAAATCGTTGATGATATTTTAATAAATAAATTGAGCCTGCGGGAAATATCTAAAAACAGAAATATACCTTATACAACAGTCTGCCGAATAGTTCATACATATATAAAAAATCAGTATAGCAACATTTACGGAGAAATTGTCAAACAGCTTGAGTGGAATAGCGACCACTCTGCCAGCTTTAAGGACGATTGAGAAATCAGAAGTGAAAAATTGAAAGTGAAAAGTCGAAAGTGAAAAATCAGAAATCAAAGAAAATCAAAAGAAAACCGCAGTTGGAGAAATCAGCGGGAAAAATCTAATTTTTAACAAATTTCAAAATTCCTGTTGATTTTTCCGATAGTTTATATTATAATATAGATACCAACGGACAGTTATAACATCAAAGAGTAACAAATAATATCGAAATTCCAGAAAGGAGAAAAATTTAATGTCAAGTGTTTTCTACGATACAAAATCTTTTTTCACAGATGCCGTAGGATATAAAAAGCCGTTTACTTATGAGGAATGGCTTAACGTAACAGACGAATATAAATCAGCGGCATTGTTTGTGCAATTCTATAATCAAATCTATCTTGCGTGGAATAAATCTAAAAGTCTGCAAAATAACGATGAGTGCGAAGGTGTAGAAATCGTATTGCAGTATTTGGAGAAAAATGTTCCAATCATAAAGAAAGACAAACAGAGATTTACCCCGAATTATATTTACAAAGTAGCATATAACTGTTTAACCTGTATCTGCCGTAACAGAAAATGCGACAAAGAAAGGTTTGACAACGAAATTTATGATACAGTAAATAACACAGAGCGAGATGAAGAATTATCGCTGTTTGATACCACGCATACTAATAATGCCAACATTACAGAAACCGATTATACCAAAGCCGAATTTTGGAAAAGCATAAAAGAGTTAAGAGATACAGTATACAAAAATGTATCTGATATTTTCGATACAGTCATTGAGGATTTAATAAATAAAACCGACAGCGTAAAATCCAATGTTACCGATGATTGCTACTACTGCAAAGAAGAATATTATGACGGCAGAGGTGTAAGACGCAGAAAAATAAAAGAACTTGACTCCGAGTTTGCAAGAGAATTAAATCCGAGATTTTATAAGAATAATTCTGAAATGAGAAAATACAATGCCGCCTATCAGATAATAAAAACCGATATGATAGAAAGGCTAAAAGAAACTATAGAAGAATTTAGCGATTGCAGATTTTAGCAGATTTGAAGTCAAAAAATTAAAATTTGAAAATTAAAAATCCGAAAATCGAAATCCGAAAATCGAAATCCGAAAATCAAAATCCCGCAAAGGAAAGGAGAAACAAAAATGTTGGAATTTTTATCAAATGTATATACCTTAGAAAACATACAGAATTATCTCAACGTATTATCGCATATATGGCTAATATGGATAGTGCTGGCATTTTTTGCAATTTTTGGAATAGCGGAAATTTACGGACAGAGAATTTATAACTGGTATAAAAGAATAAAAACCGCAAGGGCAAAAAGGTCGGCAAGATGAAAATTGTCAGATTCAAAAAGCGAATAGATACAAGGGGCAGACTTAACAAGCACCCGGAAATTTACGCTGTTGACAGCAATATCGCAAAAAGTTTATGGTATTTATCAGATTATGAAGATTTTATGATATTAAGGTCAGACGGATATGTAATTTGCAGTTTAGAAGAAATCCCCGAATTGATAATAAAATTAAATCCGTTAGTTGCAGAGGAAGTAGAAGGAATAACCGCAGATATTAAAGAATTTATTTCCCGAAAAATTATATTGAGTGCGGGATAGGAAAAATTTAAGCGGAAATTCTAAATCAAAAATTCCAAATCAAAAATCGTTATAAAATTAGAAATCAGCAGATAGCAATTATCTGTTTGAAAAATATCAAAAAATTAAAACTCAAAAATCAAAAAAATTATCAAAACAGAAAGGAAAAATTAAAAATGGCTTTTAAGACAGTAACAGATTACAATGACGAAAGATATTCTCATATGTTCAGATTGACAAATGATGGGGATAGCGCAGAGGTAATATTTCTTTATCAGAGCATCAATGATGTACTTGTAGCGGACACTCACTATATAAAATCTGATGATTATTCAGGTTATGTTCATTGTTGCGGAAAAGGTTGTCCGGCTTGTGCAAAAGGTATAAGAGTGCAGACAAAACTGTTTGTCCCGCTCTATAATATCCACGATAATGAAATACAGTTTTTTGACAGGTCGGTAAGGTTTGAAAATCAGTTGCAGAATGACGTATTTAAGAAATGGAGCAATCCGAGTGAACTTGTATTCAGAATTACAAGGCACGGGGCAAGCGGGGATATAAATACCACATATGAAATAACCGCAATAGGAAATAACAAGATAGGCTCGTATTATGATATACTCGCAAAGTTTAATGCGGTAATGCCTGATTATTACGGAATAATTTGTAAAGAAGTAACTATTCCACAGCTTGATGCTATGATAAATCAGGGTACACAGGGAACAGGTCAGACTGCACAGGCCGCACCGATACCCGATTATCAGCCAGTACCGAGGGTAGAAATACCGAGAGAGGAAACTGCACAGACGGCACAGCCCACGCAGTCAGCACAGACAGCATCATTTACAAACGACAGTTTTATAGCGGGGGAAGATGAAGTAAGGTTTTAATTCCATTCAGAAAGGAGAATACAGATGGGATTATTTACCATATCGCAAATAGACAAAATAAATGAAACCGCCGCTAAAAGCAAAGCAGTATTAAAACCGCCGAAAGCAAAATCAAGTTCAAAATTTAATTCCCTTGATACAGTCATAAAGGAAGTCAAAGATTATTTTGCAGACAGCAAAGCGATAATAATCAGAGATAGAGAAACTTTGCACGAATATGTAACGGGGATAATAAATGCGGGAATAGCTGGGATAGATACAGAAACAACAGGTCTTGACAAAATGCACGATGAAATAGTCGGGGCCTCTCTGTACTATCCCGGTGCAGAAGCAGAATGTTATATCCCGCTAAGGCACAGACAAAGAATATTTGATGATATCTGCAAAAATCAGTTAACCTATGAAGATGTAAAAGAGGAGTTTAACAGAATAACAAATACTGATACAAAACTTATTTTTGCAAACGCCGATTTTGACTTATCTATGATATACTGGAATTTCAACGTAGATTTCTGCAAAAATTTTTATTATGATGTAATTTTAGCGTGGAGATGCTTGAAAGAAGATGAAAGAGATAATTCTCTGAAAGGTCTGTATAACAAATATGTGCTAAAGGGAAAGGGAGACCCTAAAAAGTTTTCAGATTTCTTTTCAGTAGATATTTTTCCGTACTGCCCTCCCGAAGTAGCGGGGCTGTATGCGGGAAATGATGCTAAAATAACATACGAATTATACAAATGGCAGTTGCCGTATGTTACAAAAGGAAACCCGAAATGCGAGAAGAAAAATTTAGGCGCAATAGCGGATATAATATGGAATTTGGAATTTCCTCTTGTAAAAGTATGTCAGGATATGCACCGAACAGGAATACAGATTGACAACAATGTTGCCAAAAAATTAAAGGCGAGATATAACGAAAAATACGACAGAGCATTAGCGGAATTACAAAATATGGTGCAAGATGCTTTAGATAACTGCACAAAACCCCTGCCGAGTACAAGACAGTTTACAAAGGGAGAAGATTTCAATCCGAGGTCAACTTTACACGTTAAATTTTTATTAAAAGACGTATTAGGGATAATAGATGAAAAAACTTCTACTGGCAAAGAAGTATTAGGGGAATTAAACCACCCGATAGCAAGTCAAATATTAAAAGTAAGAAGTCTATCCACGTTGATAAATACCTTTGTAGATAAACTGCCTGAATTATCTGCAAATTCAAAAGACGGCAGAATCCACCCTTCCTTTAAGCAGTTGGGTGCAAGAACTGGCAGAATATCAAGTGAAGACCCTAATGCTCAAAATATTCCCGCAAAGGCAGATGATATCCGTCATATGTTTAGAGCGACATCAGCTAAAAAAGAATATGTTGACGCAGAAAAGGAACCCGCAGAAATAAATGATGTAGAAACAGACAGTACAGAAACAAATAAAAATATTTTCAAAATAACACTATCAAAATACGACAGTTTGTATGATGAAAATAACAAGGAACAAAAAATTTATAATTTGTCCTGCGGGGAAAAAACAAAAGTAAAAAACGGAAAGGAAGATTTACTGGCAGAAATAATAAGCATAAAAAATATTAAAGAATCTCCGAATGCGGAAATAAAATTACAGATTGATTTTTTAACAGATAATTTTTCAAATATAAAAATCCCGGTAAAAACTGCAAGTTATGCGATGTTGTCATCAGACTACTCGCAACAGGAGCCGAGGTTAACTGCATTTTTGGGAAATGACGAAAAAATGTCAAAAGCATTTAAGGAAGGAAAAGATATTTATGCCAGTATAGCATCAGTTGCATTTAATTTACCTTATGAACAATGCCTTGAATTTAACCCCGATACAGGAGAATATCAGGCAGACGGAAAAAAGAGAAGGTCAGAAGCGAAAACAATATTGCTTGGCGTAACCTATGGACGCTCTGTACCCTCTATTGCAGAACAGTTATACGGAAACAGAACCGATATGACTGATGATGAAAAAATTAAATCAGCGCAGAAAGTTTATGATGCTGTAATAAATTCATTTTCAGGATTGAAAAACCTGATGGAATATTCTGAAAGATTTGCAAAGAAATACGGATATGTAGAAACAATGCTCGGGAGAAGAAGGCATATACCCGAAATGAAACTGCCGAGGTTTGAATTTAAGGCTATGTCAAATTATGTCAATCCCGATATTGACCCTCTTGATGTATCTACTTTGGAAAATACTTCAGAGATACCCGAAAGGATAGTAGAAGAATTATCAAAAGAATTAAACGGCTATAAATATTTTGGGCAGGTTGCAAGGAGAATGAAAGAACTTTATGAGCAGGGAATAAAGGTAATAAATAACGGGCCTAAAATTGCAGAAGCAAGCAGAAAACTTGTAAATTCAAGAGTACAAGGCTCGGCGGCAGATTTAACAAAAATGGCAATGCTTGCATTGAGCAGAAATAAAGAATGGAAATCAATAGGCGGTAGATTGCTTATTCCTGTTCACGATGAACTTATAGCAGAAGTACCGATGGAGGAATATGAAAAAGGCGGAAAGCTGTTAAGCAAAATAATGAAAAATGCCGCAAGTTTTCTGCCCTTTGGAATAAATTGTGATGTGACAATTTCAGTACATTGGTACGGACTTGAATATCCTTGCGAATATAAAAAGCCCGAAAGCATTTATACAGAAAATGAAGATGAGGTAAAATGGATTCAGTATTATTTATTTGAGTGCGAATACGATTTACCTATTATTCAAAATGAAGATGGCACAGATTTAATGGGAGATGCCGCCCATGGAGTAAACGGAAAAATATCAAAAGGATATAAAGAACAGATAATTAGATACCTTAAAGATTTCAGCATAACCGAAAATGAATTTATCAATCATATTGAGCAGACTGTTAAATATGGATATTTTGACAGAAATATAGCGTGATATTTTTACAACTTATTTTTGTAATTTTACACAAAAAGTCCATTGAAAATATGTAAAATATAACAAAAAGTCATTTTGAAAATATTTAGACTGATATTTATTTAACAAATGTGGGGAATTGAAAATCGTTATAAACTGTAAGAACAGGTAGCCGAAAAAGTAAAAAATAACTGCAAAAATAAAATCAGGGAGGACAAAAATGAAATTTACCTTAAATACCAAACCTTTCAAAGACGCAATTTCCTTGGGAATAATAAATTCCAATGTCAGCAAATTTTATCAGAAAAGCAATATAGCACAGTTGGAAGTTACAAAAGATGAATTGAAACTAAATCTTGAAGCGGCTTCTATTTTAACAGAAATTACACTCAAGGGAAATTCAGATGAGGACAGCACGGAAGTTGTATTTGTAGACGCTCTGTTATTAAAACAGTTGATGAATACGATAGAGTCGCAGACTGTTACACTTGAATTTATGGAAAACGGACTCACAATCCATTCAGGCAAATCAAAATTCAGACTGAATAAAGTTGTAGACGGAGATGAAGTAAGACTCGGAGAACCCGTAAAGAGAGATAACCCCGGCTATACTTTTGGAGAACCTAAGACAGTTAACAAAGCAGAGTGGAAGTTTATAAACTCTTATCAGATGTATTCTATTGCAAATTCTTATACTTATCCCGCTTATACAAGAGTGTGGGTAGGAGAAAACGGAACTGTTTTAGTCGGAGATTTTGACAACGGCATATTTACAAAGAGTGATGATTTCTCACTTGGTACAACCTGCCTTTTGACAAATACCATTATCAATTTATTAAATAATGTTCCCGAAAATTCTACATTGACGAGGGTTGAGAACGATAATTCCTTTATCTTGGAAGGCAAAACAGACGGATTTACCTATTGCACACAGTTTATACCCGATTATGAAGAAACAGTCGGCAGTTATCATTCCGATATTGTGCTTGATACCTTTGTTGATGATGACTCTAAAGTTGTTATGGCAAATGTAGAGCAGATAAAGAAAACTCTGGCACAGGCGGAATTGCTTGCAAAAAATTCTGATGATATTGTAACGCTGTCAGTTGATAAGGGAACACTCGAACTGAAAAATGATAATGTAGACGCTAAAACTGATGTAACTGGAAATCAGGATATAAGCTATGAGTGTTCTTTCAATATAGGTTTTCTTAAATCTGTTATATCCAATATGGACGATAACTCGATAAAAATCTGCCCGATGTTTTCAGATGAAAATGAGGAAATAGTCGGAGTGGAATTTAGCACAGATAAGTTATCGGTTATATTAGCGGGAGTAGAGCAGTAAAAATAAATATTGAAAAATCAAGATTAAAAATCAAAGTCAAAAATAATCAAGAGAGGAAAACTACCAAAAAATGGCTTTCAGAACAATTACAGAAACCTATGGGGAAAAGTTTAATTCCGATATAAGCCGTGAATTTTTAACGCAATATGAAGATTACATTGATGCAGAGATGCAGTTGGAGCAGGAGCATACTAAATCGAGGGCTTTTGCTCCCTCTTCATCTGAATGTATGAGATTACAATGGTTTAGGTTAAGAGGAACACTTCCCGATAAATTAGATAAACCCGATAAGACCACAAACTTTATGGCAAGGCTCGGCACAGCTTGTCATTCTATGGTGCAGAAGGACTTAATGCAAATGTTCAAAAAGAAAAATTCCTTAAACGGCAGATGGGTAGAAGTTAAGGAATATTTGCAAAAGTATGAACCCCTAAAAGGATATGAATATAATTTAATTCAGTCGGGATATGAAACAAGGATAAATATAAAATATCCCCCAATACATTTTGCTTGTGACGGCATAATAGAATTTAATGAAATTCCGTATTTACTGGAAATAAAAACATCAGAGTCAAAAAGTTTTAGAACTCTTGCACAAGTTAAAGATGAACATAGAACTCAAATATCGTGGTATATGACTTTATTAAATTTACGAAATGCTGTTGTACTTTATCTTGACAGAACTTTTGGCAAAATGAAATGTTATGAAATATCTATAACTGATAAGCAAATGGAAAAAGTAAAATCTACGATAGAAATCGTTATAGATTATGTAAATAAAAATATTGCGCCGCCGAAGGTACAGCCCGGAAGTCCTATTTGCGGATATTGTATTTACAAAAACAGTTGCAGACAATGGGGATAGAGAAAAGGAAAAGCGAAAAATGAGTTTAGCGACAAAATACAGACCTAAAACTTGGGACGATGTAGTAGAACAGGATATTGTAGTAAAAATATTAAAAAATATCTGTAAAGAACCTGAATTGAAATACAGAAATTTTTTATTTACTGGCCCTGCGGGAACAGGGAAAGCACAGCCGCTATACAGTAAAGTAATAACCCCTAAAGGATATAAAACAATGGGGGAAATTCAAGTTGGAGATGAAGTCCTTGACGGACTTAATAAAATTTGCAAAGTCACAGATGTATTCCCGCAAGGCAAAAGAGATATTTATGAAATAATAACAAGGGATAATTCCAAAATAAGGGTTGCCGATAATCACTTAAATGTAATCGGGCAGGTTGATATGCAAGAGTGCGAAAGGTATTACAGAGTATGGGATACCTTAACCCTTATACGGAAATTCAATCAGGGCAGTAGCAGATATAAAATGCAGATTGCCCGAAGGATAGGAAAAGAAATAAAGCACGAATTTATAACAGAGATAAATTATATTGGCAAAGAGGACTGCAAATGTATAATGGTAGATTCCCCGTCACACACTTATTTATCTGATGATAATATAATAACCCATAATACTACAATGGCGAGAATACTTGCCAATGATATAAATAACGGAGAAAATTCCCCGATAGAAGTTGATGCCGCATCACACGGAAATGTAGACTCGATAAGAGAATTAGTAGAACAGGCAAGACAATATCCAGTAACAGGGCATTATAAGATTATAATATTAGACGAAGTTCATTCCGTTAGTAATACGGGATTTCAGTCCTTGCTCAAGATTTTAGAAGAAAGCCCCGCAAAAACTGTATGGTGCTT
Source organism: uncultured Muribaculaceae bacterium (assembly GCA_964491345.1). GTDB lineage: Bacteria > Cyanobacteriota > Vampirovibrionia > Gastranaerophilales > Gastranaerophilaceae > Avigastranaerophilus. The sequence goes on along the minus strand of CAZBFV010000002.1, from coordinate 12,434 downwards.
ATGTACTACGAACCCTGAAAAAATACCGCAGACAATTTTATCAAGAGTACAATCATTCCAAATATCAAAAATAAGTTTATCGGGGATAATAAACAGGTTAAAATATATTATCGAAAATGAAAATAAAGAGGGCAGAAATATTAAGTATGAAGATTCAGCGATAAGTTATATAGCAAAACTGGCACAGGGCGGTATGAGAGATGCCATAACCCTACTTGATAAAGCACTTGCTTATGATAAAAATGTAACACTCGATAATATAACAAATGCTTTAGGTATTCCGAAATACGATGATTATTTTGCGCTGTTAAATGCTTATGTAAAACACGATAATGAAACTATTATAGATATGATAGATAAAATATATAATTCTGGGGTAAATTTCTCAAAATGGTTTGAATCTTGGTACGGGTTTATAATGAATATTGTTAAGTTTATATTTCTGCGGGATATAAACAAAACTATGATACCCGCTCACTATGCGGAGCAGATTTCTAAATATACAACAAAGCACGCAGATATTTGTCTTAAACTCGGCAACAGACTTGTTCAGCTAAATCACGAATTAAAAACTACTTCATTTTCACAGGAAATGGCGATAACCTATTTATGCAGATAGGGGGCAGGGGTATTTTATCAGCAAAAATTGTTTTTGTGAAAATTCACAAAAATGATAAAATCTCCTGTTTTATTTATCATTTTGTGTAAAACTAACAAAAACTTGCAGTATTTTTACTTAATTTTTGTGAAAATTCACAAAAAATCGCAAAGACAAAAATGAATTAGCAAATCGTTATATAGGATAGCGGTTGAAGAAAAATTCAGCGAACACAAAATTTATCAAAAAAGGAAAAATGAAAAATGGCGGAAATAAAAGAACTGTTAGAAAACATATATAGTGAAGCAGAAGATATAGATACGTTCATTGATGAAATCTATCAGAAGAATTTTAAGGTGCAATTTCAGAAAATTTATGAACTTATCGACAAATTCAGAAATGACAGCAAAAAAGTGTCAACAGAGGAACTCGAATATCTTTTAATGGAACTTCCTCTTGATATGTTTGATGTCAGCAGTAAAATCGAAATGGTACAAGGTTTATCGGAAGTAGCCGCTTATCAAGCTAAAACCGCAAAGGCACAAAATAATGATGATAAATATAAACTTGATGTAATCGCAAAAAGGCTTGATGCTTTAGTAGAAAGAATACAGAGGGAATCAAGTGCGGCAAGAGAACTGGTAATGAGTGCCAAAAAATTATGGGACAGCAGACAGGCGGAAACAAAATCAAACCCGATTAAAGAGATAAGCAATCTGCCCGATTATACAGGTGAAAGCCTATCAGGGAAAGTTTATATAAAATGACAGCAACGGCAGAAACGATAGTAATAAACAGCAAAAATTGAAATTCAAAATCGTTATATAAGATATAGGAAAACCTTGAAATCTCAACAATCAGAAAGGAAAAATTAAAAGATGTCAAGTTTTGCGGAACTTATAGAAAAAGCCAAAAAAGACTGGGGATGCCCTGAACTAATGGACAGCTATGTAAGAACAAGCGGAAATAAAATTCCCTTCTCATCCCCGCTATTGCAGTATTCTACCTATGGGGGAATACCACGGCAGAAGATAACAGAATTTTGCGGTGCGCCCGGCGGTGGAAAGGCACAGCCCCTTTATAGTAAAATACTAACGCCCGAAGGATTTATTACAATGGGGGAAGTAAAAGAGGGAAATGTAATATTAGACGGAAAAGGAAAAGTCTGCAAGGTAACTGGAATTTATCCGCAGGGTAAAAGAAAAATTTATGAAATCATAACAGAACTCGGCTATAAAATAAGAGTTGCGGATAATCACTTAAATTGTGTATGGTGGTTTAACGAAAACGGAAAATACCACGAATGTTTTATTTGGGAAACAACAGAACTTATTAAAAATTTCAACAGCGGAAAATATAAAAATTTACAGGTTGAAAGATTATGCGGCGGAATGATGTCAGAATACGCAAAGATAAAATCCGTCAGCTATATCGGAGAGGAAATTTGCCAGTGCATAATGGTAGACTCAAATGAGCATACTTATATTTCAGATAATTATATCGTAACCCATAATACTACAACGGCAGTTGATATTTGCAAAAATGCGGTTGAGTTATTTAAGAATGAGCATATAGAAAAATTATCAGCATTAAGACAAGATGCGGGTACAAGCAAAAAAGCTAATTTAGAATTTGAAGAACTGCAAGACCGTGGCCCGAAAAAGGTTTTATATGTAGACCTCGAACATTCTTTTGACTCGGCTTGGGCAGAAACACTCGGAGTAAATCGGTCGGAAATAAATATAATGCAACCCCCCGATGTTTTTGCAGAGCAGATTTTACAGATGTTACAAGATATGATAGAAACAGACGAAGTAGGTTTAATAGTTTTAGACTCTCTGCCATCACTTGTACCACAGCAGGAACTTGAAAAGAAATTTGGGGAAAGAACAGTAGCGGCACAGGCGGGGCTGTTAACAATATTCTGCCGAAAGATTGTACCGAAATTGACAAGGTATGATACAACAATGATTTTCATAAATCAAATACGGGATAATATGGATAACCCCTATGTTATAAAAACCCCGGGCGGTGAAGCACCTAAGTTTTACGCATCACTAAGAATATTATTCCAAATAGGAAAACCGATTGATTTTTTGGGAAATGAACTGCCGAACAATGCGGAGGACCCTGCGGGATATATCATAAACGCAAAAATATTAAAACAGAAATCAGCACCGAATGACAGAAAAGCGTCATCATATTATCTTATGTCAAATTCTGGAATTAGAATTGATATGGACTATGCCCAGTTAGCGTTAAAGAAATACGGACTGATTAAAAAAGCCGCCGCTTGGTTTACATTCATAGACCCCGAAACTGGAGAATTGCTTGAAGATGCGGACGGAAAAACAATCAAAATAAATGGAATGGCAAAAGTATATGATTTTCTGAAAACAAATAAAGAATATTTTAATAAACTGAAAACTTATATTCAGCATGAAATCAACGGAGAAGAACCCGAAGTAAACAATGAATCAGAGCACGAAATTCTTTAGCGAAAAACAGGAAACAACGATAAGTAAATACCTTGGTTGGAATAAAGTTGCGGGGAGTGGTAGCAGAGCCTGCCACCCCGCAGATATTTATAACGACAAATGGCTTGGAGAATGTAAAACTCACGAAACTTTAACTTCTCCGATTGTATTTATAAAATCACAATGGGATAAAATCTGCAAAGAAGCAGAATCGCAGTTTAAATACCCGGTATTATTTACAGATAATGGAACACAGAAAACAGAGTACACTTGGTGTATGATAAAAATGTTGTCTTGTCCGTATTATGCTGTTAAGATAAAATCGGAAAATATCAGAGTAGGTAAAAATATTTCCTTTGATGAATGTGTTTTGCGGAAAGAATATCAGCAGTATTTAGACGGGCAGAAAGGTTCCTGCGAAATTTTTGAAATAAACTGGGCTGGCGCAGAAACAGAGGAAGTTGGTATAATACCTTTATTCCAGTTTAAGGAAATTTTTGCATAAAGAGAAATGTGAAGATTGCGTGAAAATATTGTGAAGATAAAAATTGATAAAACTAAAAATTATGCTGTCAATACAACAAGTCGGAAAAGAAATACTAACAAATAATCCCGGAAAGTTTTATGTTTTCAATGGAAATGAATACGGGATAAAAGAAAAATATATAGAACACCTTAAACAGTTTTACGGAGATTACGCAGAATATGAAACTGTTAAATCTGTTCTTAATCTTTTTAAGAAAAAGCGGATAATTCCTCTGCCGCCGAAACTTTATATTGTCAGATATGATGAAGAATTTATATCACAGCTAAGTCAGAAAACAGAAGATGAAATCCGAATAACAAAAATATCAGGAACTGTTATTTGCCTTTACAGTATAAAAAAGCATTGTGATAAAACAGCAAAATATCTGCCAGCTTATACAGTAGAAATAGGGGAAGTTGATAAACGATTTATAATAAAATATCTTAAATCGGATTTTCCGCAGTTAAATGAAATTGTTATAAATGAAATTGCAAAATTTTCAGAAAATTACAGTCACGCAGTAAATGTAGCAAGGTCAATTTGCGAATACGGAGAAAATGCAGACAGAATATCCAACGAAGATTTTGGAAAAGTGTTTGACTGGAATCATACAGTAAATGAAAAACAGTTTGCTGAAGGAATAGCAAGCAGAAATTTTGAATATTGCATAAATACAATGGAAACCTATCAAGGCGAGAAAGATACTTTGATATATACCATACTCTCAACTTGTTTAGAACTCGAAAAATGTCTAATGAAAAAATCCTCTGCCTTAAAGAAATACGCAGACAGGTGGAACATAGAAGATATTTATAATTTATTCAATCAAGCATATTGCAAGTTAAAAGAATTAAGGACGATAACGGCAGACAGCTACGGCGCACTTATTTATTTAATTTCTCTATTGCAGTTTACCAAAATACCGACAGTTAAAGAAATGGGAATAGCGGAGAATTAGAAAAAATGAGATTAAAATATATGAACGGCCCGATTGCTTTCTTAAAAAGTTATGCAGGGTCAGATACACACTCAATTTTGATTGACGGAAATAAAGGAACTGGCAAAACGTATTTAGGAAAAGTATATGCGCAGTTACTTAATATACCCGATGTAGAAATAATTTTACCGAATGTTCAGAATTTAAGAGAGAGCATTGATAACTGTTTGAAAACGGAAAACAGGATAGTTTTAATAATTGAAAATTTAGACAGCGGAACAATATCTTCATCAAATACAATTCTGAAATTTTTAGAAGAACCGAATGAAAATATCTATATTGTTATAACAGTACAGAATATAAACAAAATTCCTGAAACAATTTTATCAAGGGCAGTCAGTATTCACCTGCCCGACCCGCAAAAAGAGGATTTACAAAAATATGCAGAAAATAAAAGTGCAAGATATAATGAGATAAAAAACAGAAAAGTTTGGACAGCCGCAAAGTCTTTAACAGATATAAATACTATACTTGATATGACAGAACCGCAGTTGCTGTTATTTGATAATATAGAAAATATATTAAACTCAAATGAAAATACAAATACAATTGCGTGGAAATTAACCCATTATGATGATAACACCGATGCACCTGTTAAACTTATACTGCAATATTTGATGAAATCGGATGCCGGAACAAATAAAAGATTTGCAAAAAAGATAAATGACTGTTATACAGAATTAGACAACAAGGGAATAGCGAAAAATATCATAATATCGGATTTAGTGTTAGCATACAGATATTGCCGATAATACCTATATTTTTCATTGAGTCAAAAACCTTTTATACTTTCAGAGATTAACCGCAGAAAACGGAAACTAAGAAAACAGAAATAAAGACCAAAAAACGAGGGAGATATAATGGCAAGTTTAATACCGAAGGAAGAAATGACAACATTAAAGTCAGCGGCAGAAGTTAAAGAAATATCAGAGCAGGCAGAATTGATACAGGAGGAAATGTCAGTTGCCGCAACAATCAACGGGGCGGCAAATACAGGGGTAAATTCTATATTTTGGTATCAGAGATTATCAAAGACCCTGAAGGAAAAATTAGAAGAAATGGGATATACTGTAAGAGAAGTTGAAGATGCCGCTAATGCAGAAGATTGTCATATCATAAGCTGGGGAGAGAAATAGAAAAGCAAAAACTAAGAAATTATGAAAATTCCCGTAACTGTTATAAAAGCATATCCGAAAAAGAATAACGAAACCGCATATCCAGTATTAAATTCCGAAATAGCCGACAATGATATATGGATATCAATACCCGCAGAAATAAGCAAAACTTCTGTTTGTTATGAAATAAAAGAGATAGCAGATAATACAGATATAACAAAACAGGCGGAAATAATAAAAAATAAACCTTGGATAAGAATACCGAAAGAAGCATTAAACAAAAATCCGGGACTGCATATTTACCAACTATCTTTTACATCAGATATAATAAGAAATACCGATAACAGTTTTGCAAATTTTAATTATTATTTTGGATATATTATACAAACAAAGAATGTAGAGAAATCATACATTTATATGCGTCACGATGGGACAGATTTAACTGGCGGTAATACTAACAGCGGTACAAGCGGCACACTCGGAAACAGCAGTAGCGGAAATAATAGCGCAAGCGGCAACAGCGGAAATAACAGCGAAAGCAACAACGAAAACAGCGGAGCGCAAAATACTGATAAAGGTCAGTCAATACCATTAAAATAAAATTAACAAAAAGAAAAATGCCGAAATTATACGATTTATTTACAAAATTAGTACAAAAAGTAAATACCAATCAAACAGATTTATCGGAAAAGATAACAGAATTAACTTCACAGATAAATACGCTTAAAACAAATTTAACCCCCGCAGTAAGAGATATAGAAATAAATATAACGGGTAGAAATCCGAGTACAAAATATCCCGGTACAAGTTGGCAACAATGGGGACAAGGGAAATGTTTAGTAGGGTATCAGAGTAGATTATGTAAATACCAATAGCGCAGGAGCACATTCACATACCGTAACAGGAACAATATCAACAACAGGAAATAGCGGTACAAACGCAAACCTGCAACCTTATATAGTATGTTATTTTTGGAAAAGAACAATTTGATAAAAAGTTGATTTTAATAAATGGTAATAAAAATAAAAGGAGGAAAAAATGAAAATTTTAGCAAAAAATATAACATCAGCTTTTAAAATATATGGTCAGCCTATTTGGTTACATACTATATGTAATTATGCTATTGATGTAAAAATGAAGCCCAAGTTTTCTGATCCCGATTATTTAAGTAAATCGAGAAATCTGCACGAATTATGGTCTACTGGAATTATAAATGAAAATTATAATTTTAGCCGCACAAGATTATCAGAAAATGTTAAGAATAATATAAAAGAGCTTGTTTGGGATATTCTTAATGATACTGCAGGCGTTTTCATAGCGGAAGATTCCCTAATTGTGGAAACTGGTCATACATATAGGTTTAAAGGAATGGTTGAAGTATTGTTTTATGAAAAGGATAATGGTGAAGTACTATTGAAACTTGAAGATGATGACTTTCAAGATTGCATAAAATTGAGATAGGTAAAAATTGAAATGAAAAAAGTAAAAATAAACGGCGGATATTGGGACCCGCCTGAAGATAATACAATTCATTATTATGGCAACTTTGATTTAACATTAAAATTTTTAGATGTTGATAATTTTTATGATATTGATATATTAAAGGAAAAATGGGATACTGGCACATACGATGAAATGGGATTAATTACATATCAATGTTATGATGATACCGAACCCATAATTGACGATATATTATGGTATTTAGAAGATTGCGGTTATAATGAAAATGATATATACAGAGTATACGGCGATTTTGATTATGAAATAGAATATAATGATTATCCTCGCATTGAGGATTGGGAATTATGTCATAATGGTTATGACGAACTTAATGTAAAATTTGAAAAATTAAATTGACAGCAGATAATAAAAACTGATAATAAAAGGTAAAAGATATAAAATGGACAAATTATTATTTAGTGCCGCAAGTATATTAAGTTTACTGGCACAGGTAGAAGAATTTAAGGATTTTAATATTGGAATAACAGAAACCCTTGACGGAAAAATCCAGTTACAGGTTGATGATTCTGTATACGAACTTATTCCTGATGAAAGTACAGCGGTAGATGCCCCGGTTGAAGATGAAGTCATTGAAGATGTAGAAACCGCACAGGAAGAAGCATATCAGGATTTAGCAAGTGAAGGAATAGAAATAGACACCCCGATTGAGAGCGGCTTAATAAAAGAAGCATTAAAAACTATTGCCCTTGGCGGTATGGTAAGACTTGGAGCAAAATGGTTGAAAGATTAAGAAATCTATAATTTACTGAACCTAATAAAAACTGGCAGTAGAAGATAATATTGAGCATAAATTGAGCGTGCTCACGAAATTATATATTTTTAATAAGCACGCTCAAAAATATATTTTTGTAAAAATTTATAAGGAATAATTTATGAAAATTAAAAAAGCAATTATGGCGGCAGATGCTTTTGATGATATGGATTTTGGAGCATTTGGCGGAGAAGATGAAGACCCTATGGGCGGGGGCGGTATGCCCGATGATTCTATTGACGATAAGTTAGATGAAATGGCAGACGATATAGACGATATACAAGATGATATTGACGAAATACAGGAAGATGATACCGATATTGACAAGGACAATAATATCAGCAATCACTTTATAGCAGAATGTGAAAAATGTCACGGAGTATTTATATCTGCCATAACAGAATCAGACCAAATTATAGATAAAATTTCAGGTATTTGCCCGTTATGTGAAGAAGAAACAGACCAGTATTTGAAATGGATAATAAGGGATATTGATGACAGCGAGTGATAAGTTTAACAAAGTATGAAAAATTAAACTGATGAGGATAACTAAAAATTGAAAAGTATATTTTTATCACAATTTTATACAACAAGTAAATATAAGGATAAAATATTAAGTGCTATTCAGCTTGAGAATAATCGGGAACTTGTTCAGCAATTATCATCTTATCTTGATGAAGATATATTACAGGAAATAGAAGATAAGAAAATAGAACGGACTGAACAGAAAAAAGCAGAGAAAGAGGAACAGCTGGCAGAGCAGGAAGAAACTTCCGAGGGAGAAGATGAATTTGAAGAATCCGAAGGAGATTTTTCTGCGCACAGCAGTCCTTCTCCTGCGAAATTTACACCGAGTACATCGACAGCAAGTGAACCTGCGGGAGAGGATTTTTCTGAATCTGCACAAAGCGAACAATCAGAAAGTACAGATGAAACAGTTACAGAGTCGGTAAAGATAAAAGCATCTGTAAATATGACTTCAAAGGATTTTGCAAAAGAATTTGAAATCATAAAAGGTGAATTAAATTCCAGAGATACAACAAAAGGCGTAAACAGATTAGCGGTAAAAGATGTTAAAGAAGATAATGAATTATGGATTTATTATAATGACGAAATAAATCTTAATAACATTATGGGAGCAGTTATAACGCATTTTGAAGAAACCCGCCCTAAACAGTTAACCTTTAACAGACTGGCAAGAGGGGATAATGCTATCGTATTTATTATAAATGAAATAGATACAGGTGATATCACTAAAGCGGAAAAGGCCAAAAAGTAAATACTGCAAAAGATAAAGCAAAAAGTAAAACCCGCAAAGGAATAAAAAGTTTTGCAAGATAAATTATCTTTAACCGATGAATTAGATTTTCACTATTTATTATCCTTAATGACCCCGCTTGAAAATGAACCGGGCTATTGTTGGCTACCCGAATTATTTTCTATAATAGGGGAAGAAAAACTTATTCTGTTATGCAAATACGCTGGCGGAGAAATAATAAAGATACCGACACTTGAAGAATTGACGAACAGCATAGAAGCACTCAATTATTTTTATCAGATTTATATTGCTAAAAAAGATACCGAAGATAATATTCCCGCAAGGTACAAAGAAAAAGTTGCAAAAATTTTTGAAATATACAGCGGGAGAAATTCTGATGAAAAATGAGAACTGTACTCGAACAGATAAAAGAAGATATAAATAATCTGCCCGATAAATCCTTTAACAGATTTTATACTGAATACATTTTAGCAGTTACAGACAGAAATATAAAAATAGAAACAGACAGAATAAAAAATACAGGAAAAGCAAATATTTTGTCTATTGATAAATTTATAGACGAACTCGCAAATGAGTTTTGACAGCATAAACAAAAAGTTGCACAAAATAAATGATTAGTAGCGTTAAGATACAAAATAACTATAACAGGCTCTATGCCCAGTTTAGAAAATATATTTGGGACTATGATACCATTGATAAACTTGCCGAACTGGAAGTTGAATGCTATAAAGCTATCCCCGATACGGATTTAGTATTTTCCATAGCGGAAAAACTGCAAAGAGAAATCCGAGATGTATTAGAGGAAGATGAAGATTTTGAAAAATCGTTTGACCGGTTTATGAATTATATCGAAAATGCCGATGATAGAAATCCGTATTTGAAATTATATGAAGTAAAAGAAATTCCGTACTGGCAGAAAGAAATAGCAGAAAGAGAAAAGCACAGAAAGCAGAACGTAGAATAAAAAGAAAAATCTGAAAATGAAGCATAAATATACAGAATACAATTTTGCAAATCTTTCTCCCAGACTGGAATCTATTCCTGCAAATACGCTAAACTTGTTGAAATTTCAATATGTTTAATAATTTATAGAAACAAAGACAACAAAGAAATAATAGTATAAATATAAAAATAATTTGCAAAATATAAATTCCTTTTTGAGGTGAATATTACATGAGAATAATGAAAACAATCAGCGCAACAGAAAATAAAAGAAAAGCAGTTAAGGCAGATAACTCTTTCAGAACAGAAAACTATCCTCTGTATAATGAAACATCGGAAATGCCGCCCGAAGAATATTCAGAGAATGTATCTGATGATATCAGCGATATAGAAAATACTGAAATCCCCTGTTGTGAAAATTGCTATAATGAAGCGGCAGTTTTAATTAAAACAGCTATTGAAAAATTAGCAGACTGCGGAAATGAAGATGAAATAGCAAAAGAAGCAATAGGTAATTTAAGTATTGTTCTGTTTACACTTGTATAATTGATTGAAATATCTTATAATATAGATAAAAGGAAAATCAGAAATCAGTTATATTAGAAATCCAATCTGTAAAAATTAAAAATTATGTCAGCAAAAATCAAAACCTTTGATTCAGCGGAAGAAATTCAAAAATGGGAAACAGACCCTATCTATCAGAAACAAAAAGAGGGCGTAGACAGAATGCGCACCGCTTTATTATCTTGTCCTTCTGAAGATTATCTTTCCACAAAATACGCAATTAAACAGGTAACGGCTTTAAGAATTTATCATCAAATGATGAGAATAGTATCTTATACGGAATTGATGGATAAACTTGAAGCTAAATTGTACCAATCTATTGAATATGCAATAGATAATTCCTCTCCGACCAATCAGTCTACTTGGATGATGTTATTATCTATACAGGAAAAATTGCAAAAGAATATGCTCGAATCTCAAAAACTGATTGAGCCATATCTTAATATGGAATTTCCGGAAGATATTACAAATGAAAAAGAATTAGACCATGACGGAATACTTAATGCAGACTCAAGAGAGAAAATCAGACTGGGCGCAAGGACTGTATTGAGTCAGCTCGAAGAATTGCAGGAAGAACAAGAGGAATCTAACAGCGAAAAATTTAACAGCGAAAAATCCAACAGCCGAGATGAGGACAAATAACAAAAATAAGCAAAAATTTGTGAAAAGTTCTAAAAAGTGCCAAAAAGGTTTCAAAAAGTTCTAATTCAAAAAATGAGTGACAGCTTAGATTTATACAACAGAATAAGGGAAATATTTAACTGGTGTACCATAGAAGAACAGCAGGTATTGTTGCAAATATTAAGGGAGTTAAGTGAAACAGGCCAGTCAAAAACTTATGAAGATGTCTGGCTTGCAGACTATAAAGAAATCCCGGTAGGAATAGAAACATTTATTTCACACCCGAGATTTTTAGGAAATGTTACGAGAAACGGAGAAGCAATTTATCCTTTTTGGAGAAAAACATTAAAGGAAATATTTGAAACAGACCAATACTGGGAAATAATATTTACAGGTGCAACAAGAATAGGAAAAACATCAACAGCGATAACGGGGGCGGCATATATGCTATACCGAATGATGTGCCTTAAAGACCCTCAAAAATATTTTGGCAAAAAGGAAATATCAAAATTTTCATTGTTATTTTTTAACTTAACAAAGGATTTGGCAAAGGGAGTTGCTTTCAGAGAATTGCAAGATACACTTGCCGCCAGTCCGTGGTTTATGGAACACGGCAAAAAATCAAGGAGTGATGAAAATTTTTATTATATTCCCGAAGGCGGAAAAGTAGTATTAAATTACGGCTCAAGTTCATCTCACGCTCTCGGACAACAGGTATTTTGCGCTGTTTGTGATGAAACTAACTTTTTAAGAGCGGGAGTAAAAGACATCAGTAAGGCAAAAGCCGATATGATGGATTTATATAATACTGTATTAACAAGGGTACAGGGTACATTCAGACAAAATGGAAAAGTTTACGGAAAAGTATTTGCGGTAAGTTCTAAAAACAGCGATAGTGATTTCTTAGAATCCTATATCGAAAGACAAACATCGGCGGGGGCAACAGAGAATTTATATATTGTGGATAAACCCCAATGGGAAGTTCAGCCCCCGTCAATGTTCAGAAAAGAAAAATTCAAAATTGCAGTTGGTGACAGATACCA
>CAZBFV010000001.1:204439-227381 GCA_964491345.1 uncultured Muribaculaceae bacterium | reverse complement strand
CGTCCGTCCGCAATTCCGCTGTCTTGGAATTGCTTTGCGCTCGTTTTTGTCGCTGCTTATGCTGTCGCAGCCGCATCTTCAAAACTCGCTTACCGGACTTGTTTCACTTCGTCCGTCCGCAATTCCGCCACTAAAAAAAGAAGCTGTACAGCTTCTTTTTTATTTTCCCCAATCCCAAAATTTTTAGTCTGCAGCCGTATTAGTCAAGCAATGTTTCAAGTATGCTTGCATTTTTTATTGCTATCGCATTTTCTTTAACTCTTTGTTTGTGTATATATGTCCTCAGCGCTTCTCTTATCAGCTCGCTTCTCGTCCTGTTTTCGCCTTCTGCTACTTCATCAATTTTTGTCAGAAATTCTTCCGGCATTGAAATTAGTACTCTTGCCATATATCCCTCTTTCTTATTCTATATTGTTTATTATTTCCACATATATATAAAAATATTTTTTAAATCAAAATTGCATAATTTATATATATTTGCTTAATATTTCTTAATATATTTTTAATATAGTTTTGTAAAAGAAATGTATATAAATTAACCTGAATTAGAATTTGGATGTTACAATAAATTTCAGAGGAATAGTTATGATAAAAAAGATTTTATTTTTAATATGCGTATTATTGTTCAGCACCCAAAACATTAAAGCTCAGGATAATGATTTTTATACTTATTTAAGGCAGTTAAAGTATAATGTTTCTAAAGAATGGCATACGCCTAATTTATCCGGTTTATACACGGCTGATATTAATTTTCAAATTAAAAAGGATGGTACTATAGAGGGAGTAAAGGTTGTTAAAACATCCGGAAACAAAAAAATCGATGACAAGGCACTGGAAACAATCAGTTCAATAGGTAAGCAAGCGCCTTTGCCTTCTGTATATCCTTCCGATTCAATTGATGTAACCATGCAGTTATCATCAAACCATGTTTCAACTGCTTATATAAAACAGCAAAAAAGGCATGCTAAAAAGAGTTATAAAAAAGTTGAAAGAATTGTTGAGCATAGACCTGTTAAGATTAAAAAGGTTATATATGATGCTATCTTTGACGGTGTTTCTAATTTTCAGGATAATATGATACAGCCCGTATTTAATTTGAATATTCAAAATGCGTTAAAAAGCGGTTATTAGAACTTTTTTAATTGGGCAAATGCTGCATCAAGCGCTTTTTTGCCTTGATTTGAAAAATCAACTATTATTATATCGGACCCGCCGATTTGTTTTAAATCGGTAATTTTTCCGACTCCGAATTTTGAATGAAATACTCTATCTCCGACATTAAAATCATAATCTGAAACTGTCTTGGATATTGATTTAGTTATTTCCTTTTTTGTTTCAAGTTCTTTAGTTTCTTGTTTTTTCTTTTCAAGAAGCATTTTTTTTATCGGATTATTTTCGAGAAAATTTTGAAGTTTTGCCCGCTCTGTTTTTTCGCATTCTTCTTTATTTATTTGATTGTTTTTGCTCTTTATTACAAAAGAGGTATTATGCACGGCTTTTTTTTGAGGCGCTATAAAATTTCTGCCGAAAGATACCTGCGGTTTTATGCTTCCGTCGGGATTTTCGCTTAAGCTCTGCGTTTGAGCTGATTTATATGAATTTTCGGTGTTGAATCTTGATTTTAAATTACGGACAGCCTTATTAAAGGTATATGAATTATCGTAGGATGATTTATCCGACTGGGTATAATTTATTAAGTCCTGCGGAATTTCCGATAAAAATCTGCTCGGATTGTAGTATTTATAATCGCCCCACATTTTTCTTCTTTGTGCATAACTCAAATATAAATTTCTTTTTGCTCTTGTTATGCCGACGTACATCAGCCGTCTTTCCTCCTCCATTTCATTAGGTGAGTTGAGTGAACGGTTATGCGGAAATGTTCCTTCTTCCAATCCGGCTAAAAAGACGGTATCAAATTCAAGCCCCTTTGCACTGTGGAGTGTCATTAATGTAAGCGTATCGGAATCATTCGCATAAGAATCCGTATCGCTTACAAGTGATACCTGGGATAAAAATTCGCCTAATATATCATTATCCTGTGCCGTAAACTCTTTTGCGACCGATAAAAATTCCTGAAGATTGTCAATTTTTGATTCGGCTGCCGTTTCATCTTCATTTTCTTTAATATCTTGAATATAGCCGGATTTATCAAGCACATAGCCGATAAATGCCGACAGGTCCATTTTATTAAACGATGACTGAAAGTTTGTTATAAGATTATAAAAAGCCGTTAATTTCAGTTTAACCCCAGTTGAAAACTCATCATATTCATCTGCTTGAGCAAGAACATCCATAAATTTTGTTTCTGTTTTAGATGCAATTTCAAGAAGTTTATCGACCGTAGCTGTTCCTATTGAGCGTTTAGGTACATTTATAATCCGTTTAAGGCTTTGTGAATCGCTGGGATTATATATTAATTTTAAATACGCAATAATATCTTTTATTTCTTTTCGGTCATAAAATTTTAATCCGCCTAAAACTTTGTATGGAATATTGTTTGCCATGCAGGCTTCTTCTATTGCTCTTGACATTGAGTTGGTTCTGTATAAAACCGCCATATCATTAAGCGATTCTGTCAAAGAAAGTCTTTTTACTTCTCTTGCTAGATTAAGTGCTTCATCAGCCTCATCTGATGCCTGATACAGGCTTAAATTATGACCTCTGCCTATATTCGAATATAAATTTTTACTTATTCTCTGCTTATTATTACATATAACACTGTTTGCCGCATCAAGAATTGTTTCCGCAGAACGGTAATTCTGTTCCAGTTTTATTAAATGTGTTTTTCTGAAAGCGGATTGAAGGTTTAATATAATCCTGTAATCAGCGCCTCTCCAGCTGTATATCGACTGGTCGACATCGCCTACAACGCATAAACTCTTTTTTTGCGGAATTTCATCTTCATCTAAATCATTTGTATAAATTAACTTTATAAGATTATACTGGCAGACGTTTGTATCCTGAAACTCATCAACAAGAATATGGGTAAATCTTCCGAAGTATTTTTCTCTTACTGTTTGAGATTGCTTGAGTAATTTTACGGCAAGAACAAGCATATCATCAAAATCAAGCGCATTATTTTCAAGAAGCTGTTTTTGGTATTCCATAAAAATCTGGGCATACTTTTCTGTCCTGAAATCTCTTGCTCTTGTTGCATAAGCATAAGCATCAAGCATTTTATTTTTTGCATTTGAAATAATAGTTTTAAGCAATTTAGGCTGATAAATCTTTTCATCCAGACCGCACTTTTTTATGGCATTTTTTATTAGTGTATTAGAATCTGTATCATCATAGATTACAAATTTATTGTCATAAGTTCTGCCGTTTTCATCTTTGTATTCTTTTATATCCGTTCTTAATATACGCCCCGAAACGGAATGAAATGTGCCAATCCACATTTTTTTTGCATTATTTTCGCCGACCATCTTAGACAATCTTTGAATCATCTCTTTTGCAGCTTTATTTGTAAAAGTAACGGCAAGAATTTCGTATGGAGAAACACCTGAGTTTATAAGATGTGCAATTCTTGTTGTTAATACTTTAGTCTTGCCGCATCCTGCGCCCGCAAGCACTAAAATAGTACCGCTGCCTTGCAGTACCGCTTCTTTTTGTTCTCTGTTTAATCCCTCTAAAATATTTGTCATATTATAATTATATTATAAAGATTATTCAAAAAATAATTGTTACATAAAAACATCTTTGATTTATTTTTTAATTTAATTATGCAAAAATATTCTGGAGCGGTTAAAAGGATTTTAATATGCGTTATGTTCCTCTGCATGTTCATACTGAATATAGTTTATTGGATGGTGCAATAAGAAATGAAGAATACGTTAATTTTGCGGTGCAGCATAATTTTGAAGCCGCCGCCATAACTGACCACGGCAATATGCATGGTGCAATCGAATTTTATCGTATTTGCAAAGAAAAACAGTTTAAACCTATTATTGGCTGCGAGTTTTATCTGATTCACGGCGATATTACAAAAAAAGACCCAAA
Source organism: uncultured Muribaculaceae bacterium (assembly GCA_964491345.1). GTDB lineage: Bacteria > Cyanobacteriota > Vampirovibrionia > Gastranaerophilales > Gastranaerophilaceae > Avigastranaerophilus. The sequence goes on along the minus strand of CAZBFV010000001.1, from coordinate 223,382 downwards.
TAATAACGAAAGATTTCACTTGGTTCTTTTGGCAAAAAATAACAAGGGCTATCAGAATCTTGTTAAGCTCGTAAGTATTTCTCATATAGACGGTTTTTATTATAAACCCCGCATAAACAGAGAAACGCTTCAGAAACACTCTGAAGGGCTTATATGTTTATCGGCATGTATTCAGGGGGAATTAGCTCAGGATGTATTAAACAGTTCTTTTGAATCGGCGAGGGAAACCGCAGAATGGTATAAAAATCTTTTTAAGGATGATTATTATATAGAACTTCAAGACCATGGACTTTATGACCAAAAACGTTCCAACCCCGAGTTAATCAAAATTGCAAAAGAACTTGATATACCTTTAGTTATTACGAATGACAGCCACTATTTAAGAAAAGAAGATTCATCATGGCATGATACTCTTTTGTGTATTCAGACTAACGCTTTAAAATCAGAAGAAAACAGATTTAAATTTCCAAACAGCGAGTTTTATATTAAAACTCCGGAAGAATTAAGGGAAGCATTCAGATGGCTTGATTCGGAAACATTTGAAGAAGCGGTTGAAAATACGGCTCGTATTGCAGATAAATGCCATGTAATAATAAAAATGGGCGAAAATATTCTGCCTTCATTTGATGTTCCTCAAGGTCATACTGCCGCTTCATATTTAGGATACCTTGTAAGAAAAGGTATTCAGGAAAAGTATTCCGAAATTACCGATGAAATTAACGAACGTTCTAGGTATGAGCTCGGCATTATTAATCAAATGGGCTTTGATGCATATTTTTTAATTGTCTGGGATTTTATTAATTATGCCAAAACGCACGGCATACCCGTAGGTCCAGGCAGAGGCTCGGCAGCGGGAAGTTTAGTTTCTTATGCTCTCGGCATTACCGATTTAGATCCGATTAAGCATCATTTGTTATTTGAACGTTTCCTTAATCCGGAGCGTATATCCATGCCTGATGTCGATATTGATTTTGGCGACGGACGTGAGCGTGTTATAGACTATGTAACAAAAAAATACGGAAAAGATAAAGTCTGCCAGATTATTACTTTTAATACATTGTCTGCTAAAGCGGCAATTAAAGCGGTTGCAAGAGTCATGGATTTGCCTTTTGAAATTTCAAACAGAGTAAGCCAATATGTTCCTTCTGAAAATAATATGACAATAGATAAGGCGCTTGAAGTTTCGCCTGATTTTAAAAAGGTTTATGATGAAGATGCGCTTATCAGACAGATTATTGACGAGGCTAAAAATATTGAAGGCATCAAATGGAATACGGGCATGCATGCTGCAGGAGTTATTATTTCCCGTTATCCGCTTGATGAAATTGTTCCCGTCCAATATGCAAAAGAAGGAAACGTAATAACAGAATATCCTAAAGAGGACTGCGAAGGAATCGGACTTCTTAAAATGGACTTTTTAGGGCTTAAAAACTTAACAATCATTACGCAGACCATTGATATGATTAAAGAGCGTCATGGAATTGAAGTTGATATTAATAAGATTCCGCTTGATGATGAAGATACTTATAAAATGCTCATGACAGGCAATACCGACGGAGTGTTCCAGTTAGAATCGTCGGGCATGAAAAAACTTGTAAAAGATTTAAAGCCGTCTGTTTTTGAGGATTTGGGCGCTTTGGTTGCACTGTTCAGACCGGGACCTTTAGGTTCCGGCATGATTGATACATTTGTAAAAAGAAAACACGGACAGCTTAAAATATCTTATGCTCATCCGCTTTTGGAGAATGTGTTAAAAGATACTTACGGAACTATGGTTTATCAAGAGCAGATAATGCAGATATTTCAGGTTCTTGCAGATTATTCTCTCGGCGGAGCCGATATGGTTCGCCGTATCATGGCAAAAAAACATCCGGAAGATTTAGTTAAGCTGGAAGCTCCTTTTATTGAAAAATGTGTCGGAAAAGGTATGAAAGAAGCTGATGCCGAAAAACTGTTTGAACAAATCGGCAATTTTGCAAGCTATTGTTTTAACAGGTCGCATTCGGCGTGTTATGCTTTTGTTGCATACCAAACAGCATATTTAAAGGCGCATTATCCTGTTGAATATTTATGCGCAATGCTTACAAATTCTAAAGATGATTTAGCAAAAATTCAGTTATATATTTCAGAAGCGCAAAAACTCGGAATTAAAGTCCTTCCTCCTGATATAAACAAGTCCGATTCGGAGTTTACTCCCGACGGGAATAACATCAGGTTTGGATTAAATTCCATAAAAGGTATAGGCGAGGCTGTTCTTAAATATATTGAAGATGAAAGGGCTAAAAACGGTGAATTTAAGTCTATAGTTGATTTTACCCTAAGAATAAATCCGCGCATTATTAACAGAAAAGCGCTGGAAAACTTTATAAAGGCAGGGGCTTTCGTATGCCTTGAACCATGCAGAAAAAAACTTTTTAACAATATTGATAATATTTTAAAGACTGCAACAAGGGAATGTGAAGCAAGAGAACTCGGGCAGGTGAGTCTGTTTGCGGGCTTAACGCCTGAAACCGCTTCGGGAAGCAGTTATCAAATGCGATCCTTTGAATTATTCGGCTCGGATGAAGAATTTTCCGATAAGGAAATTCAAGAGTTTGAAAAAGAATATCTGGGCTTTTATGTAACAACTCACCCCCTTGAAGCAATAAGAGATAAACTCCCATTTTTAACTACTCATAATATTATTGATTTAGAAGATGCGCAAAATGACATTTTTGTTACAGTATGCGGTTTAATAAATTCTGTAAGACAGATACCTGTTAAAAAAGATCCGGCTAAATTTTTAAAATCAGGCATAATTGAAGATTTAACGGGTGAAATACCTTTTGTCGCTTTCTATAAGACTTTACAGCAGTGTAATTCGCTTCTGGAGCAGGAAAAAAAGGTTATTTTATCGGGTAAATATCAAAAACGGGAAGACGGCTCCGCACAAATAATTGCGGAAAATGTTAAACCTGTTGAAAACAGTAATATTGTAACAATATCCTTAAATCCTGATGTTTCCTTTGAAACCGCATCTGCTATTAAAGATGTTTTATCAAATTATAAAGGGTCTGACCCTCTCGTATTTAATGCTCATAACAATGATGGAACAATAAAAGTGCTTGCTTCTTCAAATTTTTGGCTTAATACATCAAATGAGATGATTCAAGCAGTAGAAAAAAACTTTTCAAAATATCTGTCTATTTCTGTAAACTCACTTGATTAGCAGTTTTCGATACAACCGATAAATTAATGCTTTTTCTCAATATTGAATATTTTTCATAATATTCTTCAGGATTTTTTCTTGCTTCATCAATTTTATCGGCAAGACTTACAAAAATTTCATCAAGTTTCGGGTCAAACTGAGTACCGGAGCATCTTTTTATTTCATTTACCGCTGTTTCATGGCTTAAAGCTGTTCTGTACGGCCGTGTCGACGTCATTGCATCATAAGTATCGGCTAAGGCTATAATACGGGATGCTAAAGGAATCTGCTCACCTTTTAATCCGTCCGGATAACCTGTTCCGTCATACTTTTCATGATGATATTTGACCCACTCGGAAATTATATGCAGTTTTTTAATATTTACAACAATCTTTTCACCTTTTGACGGGTGTGATTTCATCACAATAAACTCATCGTTCGTCAAACGCCCGTTTTTGGATAAGATACATTTAGGTATCGCTATTTTACCTATATCATGCAATAGAGCTGCTATTTCCAAATCTTCTATAAATGCAGGTTCTAAATTTAGCTCTCTTGCTATAATCATGGAATATAAAGTAACACGCAGAGAATGTCCGTTTGTATAAGAATCCTTTGTATCAAGCGCATTTGAAATAGCCCGTATTGTTTTATAAAAAAGCTCTTTAAGCCCTCTGTAGTATAATTTGTTGTGTTCTGCCAATGAATATTTTTCAATGCCGTTCTCTACAGCTACCTTTAATTCTTCAGGTTCAAAAGGTTTTAAAATATATTGGTAAAGATCGCAGTCATTGATGGCGGAAACTAAAATATCAGTGCCGACATGACCTGTTAAAAGTATTTTTATTATCTGCGGACTTAATTCATTAACTTTTTTAAAAAATTCAGTACCCTCCATAACAGGCATTTTTTGGTCGCTTACTATTAATGCGATTTTTTCTTTGTTCTTATTAACCACATCCAACGCCTCAAGTCCGTTATGAGCAAGCAGAATATTATAACTGTTCCTAAATGTTCTTCTTAACAGCTGAAGATTATTTTCTTCATCATCAACAATTAAAATAGTTTTTTTATCATTATTATCAAAATCAAGTATATTATCTATAGACTCTTTTAATTCGCAAGCACTCATATTTCTATCACCAAACTCTAATTATATATAGGACTATCGGTTACTATTTCTCTAACTTTAGTTAATTATAAAATAAATTAACAAAAATTAACACTCCAATAATTATATTATAATTATAGCCTGTTTTTTTTATTTTACAAATTTTAAAACAAAACAACCGAACAGAATTAAATTTTTGTTGCAAGAGAAGGAGCAATTGCAATAAACTGCCTTACCAAATCTTTATCCCACTGAATGCCTGCTCCTTCTTCAAGTATTTCGCATGCTTTCTCGACGCCGAGTCCCTTTCTGTATGGTCTGTTGCTGATTAATGCATGATAAGTATCCGCTATTGCAACAATTCTTGCAGCCAAAGGAATTTCTTCACCCTTTAATCCGCAGGGATAGCCTTTTCCGTTCCACTGCTCATGATGATATTTTACAATAGGTATTAAATCATGAAGCAGAGGATTAGGCTCTAAAACTTTCTGCACACCGATTGTCGGATGATGCTGTATTATCTTGAACTCCTCATCCGTTAATTTTGACGGTTTTGTTAAAATATCTTCAGGTATGCCTATTTTTCCGATGTCATGTAATAATGCGCCTAATTTTATACGCTCAATTTCTTTTTTAGGCAGATTCAGCACTTGCGCAAGCGCTACCGAATATCTTGATACTGACGACGAATGGTCTTTTGTATATTCGTCTTTAGCATCAATTGCACCTGCCAGTGATGTAACTACTTCTATTAAATGATTTTGAGAAATAATATTTTCGTTTTGGAATTGCTCTACGAGTGCTTCTTCAAAATTAATACCTATTTGAGAATGTCTTTTTGCCATAATTTTTGCAAAAGAATTTAATGCTTCATCATCCCAGAAATCATAATCCTGTGATGTTACAATTGTCGTCCTTCCGTTTGTGTACCCTTTTGCCTTTGAAACAAGAACTGCCTGCTCCGCCAATACGAGAAGTTTTTCTTTGTCAACGGAATCATCGGGATAAGTTGCTATGCCGACCGATACTATGTTTAATGGTCCTATGTCGTCAACCAGACAGCAGGATAAAACATAAGTAAGATATTCCGCTAAATATTTTGCTTCTTCCGCATTCATGTTTCTAAGCACTACGGAAACTTTATCCCCGCCGTATCTTGCGGCAAAATCCTGTTTCTTTATGTTCTCGTTAATTTTATTTGCTATGGCTTTTATTACTTCATCGCCTTTTGAATGCCCGTAATCTCTGTTTATTGATGCCATATCATTAATATCAAAAATAATAACCGATACTTTGATGTTTTTAGCCTTTGCATAAGCAATTTCATCGGATAAAAGCTCATGAAACCTTCTATGTGAATATAAATTTGTTAAACTGTCTATATATGAATTTTTTACCGCTCTTTCATATAAATATGAATTTTGGACGAGCAAACCTAAATTTGATGCGGCAAGTTTATATAAACTTATGTGGTTTTGCAGATTATAATCACTGACTATTGCAACACAAACGTCTTTTCCGTTGATTTTAACAGGCAGTATTGCCGCCGGAACAGCGCTTAATGCCGGAATTTTTAAAAATTCCGAATTGCTTAAAACAGATATTTCACCTGAATTTATTGCTTTTATAACTTCATTTTCTTTATCATTCATAAATACTTTATATGAATATACATTTGAATTTTTATCAAGTAATTTAACGTTTACACTGCCGGAGTCTTCATTTATTATTCCAAGAGCGGTATATGTACAGTTCAGCCTGTTTATAAAGATACTGTGAAAGGCGTTTAAAGCCTCTCTGATATCTTTATGGCTTAATATAATTTCGTTAATCTGGTTTATAAATCCTGAATAATCAACAGCTCCATAAGACTTTTCATTATGATGATTTGTTAATCCGCCGGAAAATTTAACAGAATTTAACCCGTTTCCCAATACATTAATTTTGGCTACCAAATCCGCTTTATCTATCGGATTTGTTGCAATTCTGCTTTGGGAAATGAGTTTGCTTTTGTTATATATGTCTGTTTTATTTTTATCTTTCTGCATCGAAAAATCCTAAGTATGTTTATTATAAACCAATAAATCCGTTTTTTTGCCTGTTTTTATACAAAATTTAATATAGATAATGCTTTAAATTGAAAAACATATAATAAACAATTTTTCATTTGATACTTTCCAGTATAATTTCCGCCGTTTTTTCAGCTGCCGATGAACTTGATAATTTGTGCTTAACATTTGTTAATGCTTTTATCATATTTTCTCTGTAGAGAGAATTATTAACAATTTTTAAAAGTTCCTCTGCAATAATTTTAGGTTTAGCTTTATACTGAACCAATTCGGGGATTATATCTTTATTTTCGATTATATTGGGAAGGCAGACTCTTTTTATGCATCTTACCATCAGATATATTAAATATAAAAACCACGGGCCTTTATAGCTGATTATCATAGGGGTTGAATAAAGCGCCGCTTCCAGCGCAACCGTGCCTGAAGCGAGCATAAGCGCATCGGATACCGATAAAAGCTCGTAATTTTTATTTTTTAATACTTTTATATTCAAATCTTTATATTTTGCCAGCAGAGGGAGTATCAGCTCATCTTTGATTGTCGGTGCCTGGCACAATGCAAACTGGATATATTTATGTTTTTTGTGAATTATTCTTGCAGAGTCAAGAAATATTTTTAAAAGATTTTTTACTTCAAACACCCTTGACCCCGGAAATATAGATATTAAAAGTTTATTTTCATTAAAATTATTTTCCTTAAAAAAAGTTTTTTTGTCTGCCTTAGGCGGCAACTGTGCAAGAAGCGGATGACCTACAAACTCGACCTCTATCCCGGCATCTTTATACATCTGCGTTTCAAACGGAAAAATTGTAAGAATTTTTTTTATATTCTTTTTTACCGTATTTATCCGCCATTTGCGTGAAGCCCATATTTGAGGCGGTATATAATAATATATGTTAATGCCGTATTTGGATAAAACTTTTGATAAATTAAGGTTAAATCCGCCGTAATCAACCATCAGAACCAAATCCGGCCTGTATTCGTCACGCAGGTATTTTGCAACTTTTTCGCCCAAAATTATATGATCGGAAATTATTTTTAAACTAAATCCCGCCGCTGACATTTTTGAATGATTGCAATATAATTTTGCGCCGGCTTCTTTTAGGTTTTCTCCGCCTATTGCTTCAATTTCCACATCGGATGCAAGTTTTTTTATTTCTCTTACAACATCAGATGCATGCTTATCGCCTGAATATTCGCCCGTTATTATAAATATTTTTTTCATACCGCCATAACCACTATATTATTTTTATTCGCAAATTCTATTGTTTTTTTTGAATCAACAAGTATTGTTTCATTTGCTTCCACAGCTATTAAATTTGCTTTGTACTTTTTCATATTTTTCAGTGTATCGAGTCCAAACGCAGGTATATCAAACCTTTTATCCTGATTCGGCTTCGATACTTTTACTATAATGGAATCTTTTTTCCCGAGCCTGCATCCTCTTTTTATGCATCTGTCAGTGCCTTCTATCGCCTCTATCGCCATAATCATCCTGTCTTTTATTACAACGGATTGCCCGATATCAAGCTCTCCCATCTCTTTTGCAATTTTATATCCGTATTCCACGTCGCTTATCTGCGCCTCATTCGGTTTAATGCTTCCAAGTATCCCCCGGGGTATTAGCAAATTCTTTATAAAAATGGTCTGATCTAGTACAGTTATGCCTATTTTAGCTAATTCATCAACTATAAAAAGCATTATTGCATCGTCATTTAACCGTTTTGCTCTTTTAAGATACTCTATTGCCAATAAATCAAACTTTGGTCTTCTTACTACAATACTTTTCTCAACTTTGCCTATAAAGGTCAACTGTTTTATTTCATTTTTCTGAAGAACATCTTTTATTTTTTGTAATTGCCCGGGAGCAAAATCATATACTTTTTGGCAGTATTTCTTTAATTCGTTTCTGTTGTCGCCGGACAGAGATATTGCAATAATATCAAATCCGTTTTCTTTTGCATTTTTTGCAAGCTCAACAGGCAACTGACCTTTCCCTGCTATAAGCCCCTGCTTTTTTTCCAATTCTATTGACACTGCTATTCCTCTTTTTTATTTTGTTATTTTTGATTTTTCCCTGTTTTTTAATTCTGACAGGCATTTTGTTAATTGATCCGGACAGCTTGTTGATTTATTTCCGCATTTAATTCCGTTCAGCTTCGATATTACCTCATCAATATCCATACCTTTCACCAATGCCCTTATTCCGGCCAAATTTCCCATGCAGCCGCCTATAAACTCCACATCATATATTTTATTGCCGTCAATAACCACATTTATTAATCCGCAGCATGTTCCGGATGTTCTGTACTGTATTGATTTCAGCGCCATTTTCATTATCCTCCCCGGTTCAGTTAATGCGGTATATGTTTTAATACCGAATATATTACTATTGATATTGTAACACAACAGGGAATTGTTAATATCCACGCCGTTACAATATTACCTATAATATTTGTTTTTATGCCTGAACCTTTTAATGCCGTTCCGACTCCCATAATTGATGTTGAAACTACATGGGTTGTACTAAGCGGTATTCCGAAAATTGAAGCGGTTAAAACTATCGATGATGCCGAAAAATCAGAAGCTGCACCGCTTATCGGTTTTAATTTAATTATTTTGCTCCCCATTGTCTTTATTATTTTCCAGCCTCCCGACATTGTTCCTAATGCCATTGTAACGGCGCATATAAGTTTTACATATACAGGTATATTAAATTCTCCCTCGGGCATAACGGTTATTCCGGATATTACAAGCGCCATTGTTATTACACCCATTGTTTTTTGAGCATCATTCAGTCCATGGCTCAATGCCATCAAGCCTGAGGCTATAATCTGAACTCTTTTAAACCTGCGGTTTATTACATCCGGTTTCATTTTATAAAATAATCTTAAAAATGCACACATAACCGCAAAACCTACGCAGAATCCAATCATAGGCGAGGCAAACATCGGCAGTATAACTTTATCGGCAAGAACCAAAAAATTTATTGTATTAAGCCCTGCATGAATAAACGCAGAACCTAATAATCCGCCTATTAATGCATGGGATGAACTTGACGGAAGCCCGTACCACCATGTTATTAAGTTCCATATTACAGCTGTTACCAGCGCACATAATATAACCTCTAATGTAATCGTATCGCTTGAAATTATTCCGGCTCCGATTGTCTTTGCAACATTAACCCCCAGCAATGCGCCCGTTGCTTCAAGCGTAGCACCGAATATAACAGCCTGCCTCGGCGATAATACTTTTGTTGAAACAACAGAAGCTATCGAATTTGCACAATCATGAAATCCGTTGATATAATCAAAAGCCAATGCAACAACTATTACGGTTATTAACAGCAGAACAGTCATATTACCTCTTTAACTTAATTTCAAAACGATGCTTACAACCGCATCGGATACTGCATAACAGGCATCAAGCGCATTTTCCAAATCTTTATGAATATCCCTTAATTTTATTACGTTTAGCGCATCATATCTGCCTGAAAATAATGCTTCCGTTGCCGATAATAATATTTCATCGCCTCTTGATTCTATTTCTTTCATCTTTAAATTTTTTGATGTCATATCTGAAATAGTGGGTTTTTTAAAGTTTGCAAATATAAGCTCTAATTCCCCCGTGGCCGAAATTAGCGTCTTTGACTGCTTTTTTAAATTTTCGGTAAATTCCTCCAGTTTATATACTTTTAAATTCAAGCATGATTTTGTTATTTTCTTTGTTATTTTATTTAAAAGTGCGGATATATTTTGGATATCTTCCCTGTCTATAGGCGTAACAAATGATGTATCCAGAACTTCCAATGTTTTTTTTATGTTCTTTCCGCTCGCATGCTTATACTGTTTCGCTCTTGCTATCCTTTCATCGTCAATTCCCTGTTCGAGAATCTCGTTAAATAATTCGGCAGACTGTCTGCAGTACTGCGTTCCTTCTTCAAATAACGAATAAAAAAGGTCATTTGACGGCGGAAGTATATAAGACATTATACCGCTTATTAATTTCGACATATTACTCTCCTTCTAAAATAAAACAATACCGCCTCCACTGTATTGTTTTAAACCAAATTCTGCCTGGCAAGCTCATTCCTGATTTTATTCAGCCCCGATTGTATAATTCTTGATATCCTTGACGGCGATAAATTAAATTCTTCGGATATTTCTTTCAATTTTTTATCATTAAAAAACTTGCATTCTATAAGTTCTCTTTCCCTCTGCGGAAGATTTTTTATCGCCTCTTTTATATGTTCGCTTAATTCTGCAAATATAATTGTTTCTTCCGGATTTCTTTTTGTATCTTTGATTTGAGTAGGATTTTCAGCCTCAGCCATCTCATCTACGGATAAAATAGTCTTGTAGACGGCTTCTCTGATGCTTGCCTGATTTTCCGCCTCTAAAACAGCCGTTTCCTGGCTGTTTTTTAAAACATACCATTTATATCTTCTTCTTGCTTCATTTCTAATAGCCCATTTAATTGCGGTAGACAGGTATGATTTGTTATATTGCCCCATGCCTGAACCTGCACAAAGCCTGTAGATAACCTGAGTGCCTATATTAACAAGCTCCGAATAATCTATTAAATGCTTAGAATCGAGTTTTTTATATTCTACTTTTGCAAGTGTATCGATTAACTCCTGATAATCTTTAATATTAAATTTGTTTGTTTTTTGTTTTTCCATATTCATAAAATCATATAGATTATCCCATGACATTATTCTACATTAAATATAACTTTTTTGTATATTAATATTTATTTATATAAGTAAAAACTATATGCTCTTTTTAATTTCCCGAATTTTTAATGATTTTGCTTTTCCTGAAAACAAAATGTAAATATTTGTAAATTTATTTTTTTTGCCGAAATAACCGTAATTGCGGAGTTTTTATTTTTTAATTTAATGGAAAATAAATATTTGTAGCAACTTTTAAAAATCAGATGATTTTATATTTATGTGTATAAGTTTGACATGTTAGTAATAAAAAATAGTAAATAAGGAGTAGTAAATGATACAAGCACCGCAAGCACAATATATACCGACAGCTATGACAAATCAGCAACCGGGTGCAGTAAATTCTGTTCCGGCGCAGACTCAGCCCCAGACAATTCCGGGAACATTTTATAATTATCCTGCATCAAGTGCATATCTGCCTGCCGGAAACACTGTTACAACGGATAAGGCTCAATACAATGGTGTAAATATAGAAATCACTAATCCTCAAGGCATGGGTGTTCCGATGTCCCAGCAGATACCTGCGCAAATGTATCCTGTTCAGCAGCCCGTATTCATACCTCAATACGCTCAGCCTGTTCAAATGCCCGTTCAGACGTCGGTCCAGCAGCCCGTATTGCAGCAGCCAATACCTGCACCGCAGTCTGTAATGCCGGTCCAGCAGCAAATCCCTGATACGCCGGCGCCGGTTGTTCCGGAACCCCAGATACCATCCCAGCCTGCTGATGTACAAAATACATCACCGGTTATAAATGAACCCGCTGCATCCGACCCGTCATTAACCCCCGAATCATTTGCCGGCAGACTGAAAACGGATAATCTTCAGGAACAGCAGAATGTTATTGAAAATCTTGCAAAAGTAATTAAAGAAGATGATAATGCTGCTCCTGCTTTATTGGATACTCAGGTTTTTGACGCATTGGTTGATATTGTAAATAAAGATACATCATCTTTGGAAAGCCCCACCCCCGAAGTTACCGAACTGAGAAATAAACCTGAAGCCGAGCGTACTCCGGAAGAAAATGAAAAAGCCAATACGGTTTTCCCGCTCGAACAAGCCGAGTCTAATAAACAATATGCATTATATACTATAGCATATATGCAGGATCGTTTAAATTCCGAACTTGAAAAGAGAGGCAGTTCAGCTCTCCCTCTTAATGAATTGCCCTGCATAGATAATGTAATTATTGCGGCTAAATCAAATCCTGATCCTATGGTCAGAGCAGCCGGCATTGCTGCTTTATCATATATAGCAAGACCCGAATATAAAGATGACTTAAATACTATATTTGAACTTGCTAAATCTGACGAAGACAATGAAGTTAAAGATGCAGCAGATAAAGCCTCGCAGGCATTAAGTGCAAAGTAGACTTATAACATATAATTATAAAACAGGAGAGTTTAAATACTCTCCTGTTTTATGAAATCTTTTTTAATCCCGATACTCTCGGATCTAAAATTCTTCTTCCGACATTTTCAAATTCTATTTGACAAAACAATATTTTATTGCTGTAATTTGCAAATCCTTCTACTATACCTGTTCCATGCTTAGGATGATATACTTTATCTCCTATTTTAAACTGCATGTCTTTTTCGGAAATTTTTGCGGAATTATCTGTTTCATATACTGTTAATACAGGCGCTTTTCTTATATTTATTTGAACAGGCAGATCCTCCGCTTTATTTTCATTCTGCGCTTCAGCATCTGCGGTTTCTTCATTAATATCATTTGTTTGAACATCAGTTTGTTTCGATTCATTATTTGAAACGTTATCTTCTATAGATGATACAAGTTCATCAATTAAGGTAGCTTGATTATTTTTTTCTTCTTCATTTGAGGATAAATCTTCATTTTCATCTGATTCTATATTTTCAATATCGTTTCCTTCTTCTAAAGTTGTCTGCAGAATACTATAATCCTTATCGTCAATTGAATCATTCCGAATAATTTCTGTTTTTAATTCATTTTTATCTGAATTTTCATTAGCTTCACAGATAATATCTTTATTTTCGGTTCCAGATGTTATTACGGTATTTAGAATATCATCATCCTTGACGGTTTCCGTTTCTAATTCATTTTTATTATCATTTTCAATGATTTCTTCTTCCTGAATATTATCGCTTTCAATGCTGTTTATAATTATGCCGTTATCATTTTCCGTCAAATCGATAGAAATATCTTCAAGCTGATTTTCATTAAGTCCGGACTGCAATTTTTCATTTTGGTCAAAAGAACCGTTGCCTGCATTTATAACAGAAACTTCATCATTGTCTGCATCCTTCATTTCATCATTAAAAAACATATTCTCAATGCTGTCTGATTTATTTTCTATAACAGTACTTATTTCATCGTTATCAAAAAATCCGGAACTGTCTGCTTTTTCTTCCGGCACTGTATTTATGTCATTTGAATCATCTGCATCTTTAATTATTTCTTTATTTTGTTCTGATGAAATATTACCGGCGGATTTGTCATTAATAATATTATCAGAATTATCCGGTATATTTACCGTATCTTTTTCTATAATCTGTTTATCGGAAACAGGGCTGAAAACGGCATAACCGGAAGTTTCAATCTTTTTGCTATCTTTTTTAACACTGTTTATTTGTTCATCTGAATCTAATTCATCCAAAAATTCAAAATCCTGTTCATTAAAACCGTCATCACAAATATATGAATTATTACTTCGTGCATGCGTCATAGCTTCAAAAGTCTTAGGTATGACCGGCGGGGAAACAGAAAACAGTTTATCAACATCCTTTTTAATTTCATTATCAATTACTTCATCATTTGTTTTTTCGTTAAAAACAGAGCAGTCCAGCAGTAAAGGCAGATACATCGTTGTTTCGCCGTAAAAAATAAACTCGTTTTCATTAATTCTATTTAGCAGAACACTATAAGGCGCTTCATTAATATTATTTTCGGGCTTAAACAAAATATGGTTTTTACATAGGGATTTTAACAACTGTCTGTATTTACAATCATAAGCTGAAGATATAACAGGTGTAATAATCTTGTTATTAAACAGATTTATTATTGATTTTTTATCTGTTTGAATATCATTTAAAGAAAATATGGCGTATGATTGGCTGTTTGTAAGTTCTGCTACGGTTTGAATAACAAATTTATACCATTTTTCATTTATTGAAGAAGAATCAATTATTACAGCATTGCTTTCCAGTAATGAAGAATTTATGATATCATATTGAATTCTTGATTCCGCAAAAATACCTTCCTGCGCATAATACCATAGCTTATTGCGTAAAAGAAGCAGACCGGATACAGGGTTTGCCATAAACACATTATCAACAGCATTTTTAAATATAGTAAACGGAATAAAATTATTTTCAAGTGTTTTTAAATATTCCCTCAATTCAAGAAAAATGCTTTCAATTACGGCTTTATCTTCAATCGGACAATCCGATGTGTCTGTTTCAAGAATCGTATCAAATGCTTCATCATTTAAAGGCAGTTTAAAATTTTTCGAGATTTCCAGCTTCGGAAAATTAAAAAAAGATGAATAACTGCCGTCAAAATCAATAAGAATAACTTTTTTATTTTTAGACTGAAGCTGTAAAATCAGATTTTTTATTATTGTTCTTGTTCTGTCCTCTCTGTCTGACTGAATATAAAGCCTGTCTTTCAAAAAAGACATCGAAGGCTTTACAAAACAATCGGGATAGTTTGCCAAAGCACCTATAAATAAATTTTCTCTGGTTCCTTTTAAAAGCTCCGTTATTTCATCGGGATTTATATAAATTACTTTAGATAATTTTGAAGGAATATATCCGTTATAATAAAACAAATTATCATCGTTATCTATTGCAAGCGAAAGCCTGAGTATTGCCGAATTATCAGATGCACTGCGGGTTGTTTCCGTTTCTATAACCTGCGCTATTAGTTTTTGATTCGAATCTTCAATCAGTATAAAATCAAACGGCAGGAGATGATTTTTTCCGGGATTGTATGTTATTTTTGCTATATCATTTTTTACTTCTTGCAGTTCCATATTAAAAATATATTCCAAATTCATTTTTTAATTATTATACTACATCTATGTTAATCTTATAATAATTAAAAAACCAGACTTATATGTGTCTTTTCCCTAAAAAACAGAAAAAAGATTAACAAAAGTTAATATTTATAATATCTTATATATTCCGATATGCTATTTATCAAATATTTGTTTTATGCTGTCGACGGAACTTAAAATTCCGGTTGCTTCATAAGGCATGTAGACAATTTTATTATTTTCGCCTGAGGTTATGCTTGAGAGAGTTTCAAGGTATTTCATTGCTATTAAATATTGCGACGGATTGCCTTTATCGGCTAATGCATTAATGATTCTGTATATGGCTTCTTTTTCGGCATCAGCCTGAATTATACGAGCCTGTGCGACACCTTCCGCTTTAAGTATTTCTGCCTGTTTTTCGCCTTCAGCTTTATTGATTGCGGCCTCTTTTTCGCCTTCAGCCTTAAGAATAGCCGATTTCTTTATCCCTTCCGCTTCAAGAATAGTTGCTCTTCTGTCTTGTTCTGCCTTTTTTTCTTTTTCCATTGCATTTTGAATGCTTGCAGGCGGAACAATATCCTGTAATTCAACTCTGTTTACTTTTACACCCCATTTATCAGTTGCTTTATCAAGAATTTCTCTTAGTTTATCATTAATAATGTCTCTTGATACAAGAGTTTCATCCAAAGCAAGCTGGCCTACAAGATTTCTTAAATTCGTCTGTGTTAATTTTTCTATTGCTTCAGGCAGATTTTCAATCGAATATAATGCTTTCTTTTCATTTATAATCTGAAAATATAAAAGCGCATTAATACTGATTGTTACGTTATCTTTTGTAATAACATTCTGCCTTGGAAAATCATATACCGTTTCTCTTAAATCAATCCTGATTGACGGAACAAGCGCATTATAGGTTTTTCCGTCATACCCTGCTCTTTTTTCTATTTTAAGCATAGGACGTGGCGCTTCAAAAAATGGCATAATTATGTGGAAACCGGAATGCAAAGTTTTTGTGTAGCGGCCTAGACTTTCAATAATTACCGCCTCAGCTTCATGAACAACTATTACACATTTTAAAAGAATAAATACAAGCCCCGTGATAATTAACAACAGACTAAAAACAAAAAATCCCATAAAACCCTCCTATATTTTCTCTACATATAAAATTGTGCTGTCATTTCTGACAATTTTTACATCAGAACCGGCTTGTATTTCTTCTCCTGATGTATCATTCAGCCTTGCTTCCCATCTTTCATCAAATAGAGTAACAGAACCATGCGACGCTGTTACATTTGATATTACTTTTGCCGTTTTACCGATGTATTGTTCCGCAAAATCGGCCCTCTTTTCTTTTACCGCAAATTTTGTTAAAAAAGGTTTTAAAAATATGATAAAAAATACGGATAAAAGTATAAATATAACGGATAATTCGCAAAAACCGCCCCAGAACAGCGATATTACCGATGTTATAATACCTGATAGCGCAAAATTAATACAAAACATCGTGGGAACAATAATCTCTATAATAACGGCGATAACTGAAAGGACTATAAAAACTAAAAATAAATTCATACATACCTCAATTTTCTGCCAGTATAATTCTACAACATATAAAAAAATATTACAAAATTTTTATGTTTATATTATTATAATATTGAATTGTAAATCCGATAGGCAAAATTACGAAATGTAACAAAGCTTAGTCTTATGAAATAAGATGGGAACACAATTCAGAGGTTACAAGAAAAAAGGAGAAAAAAAGATGCCGGTAGCATCAATGATTGAATTGCTTGACGCAGGCGTTCATTTTGGTCATCAGACGCAGAGATGGAATCCGAAAATGAAACCTTATATTTATGGCGCAAGAAATGGTATTTATGTATTAGATTTAAGAAAAACATCGGAAAAACTGGATGAAGCCTATAATGTGGTCAGAGATTATGCGGCAAAAGGCAGAAATATTGTTTTTGTCGGTACAAAAAAACAAGCTGTCGACGTTGTTGCAGAAGAAGCGCAAAGAGCAGGCGCATATTATGTAAACAGAAGATGGCTCGGCGGTATGCTTACTAATTTTGAAACAATAAGGAGCCGTGTTAATAAATTAAGAGAAATTGAAGATTTTTCCAACTCGGAGCAGTTAGACAAGCTGCCCAAAAAAGAGATTGCTCAAATTACAAGAAAGCTGTCCAAATTAACAAAAACTTTAGGCGGTATTAAAGAAATGAGGGGTATGCCCGATTTACTGATTGTTATTGACCAAAACAAAGAAGCAATTGCGATTGCGGAAGCAAATAAACTTGAAATTCCGGTTATTTGCCTTGCGGATACAAATGCAGACCCTGACGGCATAGACTATATAATTCCGGGAAATGATGATGCAATAAGAGCTGTTAAATTAATCTGTTCAAGACTTGCAGATGCCGTGCTTGAAGGCAGACAATTAAGAGAGAACAAAGCAAATCAAATGAATAAAGTTCAATCAATTAAAGCTGAAGATGCAGGTGTTACGGTTAAAGCTGAAACGGAAGAAAATTCACAAGCCGGAACTGTTCAAAATACGGAAGAATAACATTCTGTTTTAGATATAATATTATTGGTATCATATAATATTAATAGAAATTGAAAGGAATAAATACTATGGCAATAAGTGCTGCAATGGTTAAAGAACTCAGAGATAAAACAGGCGCAGGTTTTATGGATTCAAAGAAAGCGCTTGAACAATCAAACGGCGATATGGAAAAAGCAATGGAATTTCTAAGACAAAAAGGTATTGCATCTGCCGAAAAGAAACAAAATCGTATTGCTGCCGAAGGTTTAGTTGCATCATATATTGAAAACGGTGTTGGGGCAATAGTAGAAGTAAACTGCGAAACTGATTTTGTTGCAAAGAATGAGGATTTTAAAAATTTTGTGAACGGGCTTGCAAAGCATATCGTTCAAACAAGACCAAAAGATATGGATGCTTTAAATGCTTCTGTCTGCAGAATTTGCAATATGAAAATTGAAGATGCAGTAAAAGAAAAAATTGCAACAATAGGAGAAAAAATCAGTATAAGAAGATTTAAGATATTAGAGGGCAATTTATCCGCTTATGTACATAACGGAAAAATCGGCGTATTAATATCGGCGAGTGCGGATAATGAAGTATTGCTTAAAGATATTGCACTTCATATAGCGTCGTCAGCGCCGGAATTTATTTCAAGAAAAGAAATTCCGCAATCCGTAATAGATGAAGAAACCCGAATTGAAGCAGGCAAAGAAGATTTAGCTAAAAAACCGGACAATATCAAAGCTAAAATTGTAGAAGGCCGTGTTAATAAATTAATGGCTCAAAGATGCCTGCTTGAACAGCCGTTTGTTAAAGAACCCGATAAAACGATAGAACAATTAATTGACGGCAGATTAACAATTAATTCGTTTATCCGCTGGACACTTGGCGATGGGCTTGAAAAAAGACAAGATAACTTTGCAGAGGAAGTAATGAGCCAAATGGTCCGCTAATAATATTTAAAAATTGATAAAAAAGGAGTCATCAGACTCCTTTTTATTTTATTGCAAACAAAAGAACGAAGAGTCGGAATTGCGCAGAGTGAAGCCGAGCGGAAGCTGGCGGACACCCGAGGGAACAACAAGCCGGACGAGCGCAAAAAAACGGCAGGTTTTTGAAACGAAATTTCGTACGGACGAAGCCCGGTTAGCAAGGAGCATCGGAACGATTTGAAGCCGGCAGGTTTCAAAAAGTGAAGTCACAGCATGCGAGCGAAAAGAATTTCAAGAGTCGGAATTGCGCAGGGGGGGGGAAAAAAAAGGCAGGTAAAACCTGTAAAGCAA
>CAZBFV010000001.1:106722-204339 GCA_964491345.1 uncultured Muribaculaceae bacterium | reverse complement strand
GGGGGGGGGAAAAAAAAAGGCAGGTAAAACCTGTAAAGCAATTATAAATGAAATTGAACAAGTAAAAATAAAAAAATCATTAAACAGATACTTTGCACCTGAATTGTTAATTTTAACCCAAAGCGTGCTGAACGGCGCACGCTGCGGCATTGTTTCAATAAACAATTTTACAGAGCATCATACATGTTTTTTTGATTTTTTACAGCAGAGCAAATCAAAACAGCAATACAAAAAATTAAATTGAAAAAAATTGAGAGAACAAGTAAGTTTTCTTTACTGAAGCATCAGCAAAGAACAGCTTTTTTTGTTTGCAAATTAGCTCCTCATCCGGTTGTAATTAAGTCGGAATTGCGGACAGACGAAACAAAGCAGAACAATTCCGTTCAGTCCGCTCCGTTTTTTTTCTATCCTTTTTTTCCCCCCCCCCGCACTGCATACATCGTCAAAATAGATTTGCATTATTATACATTTCGGCTGTTCCCGCTTTAGGACTGCATATAAATTGCTTTAGACTTTTTTTAACAGAACAATTGTTTCTATGTGATAAGTATTTGGAAACATATCTGCAGGCTGAATATAGATTGGATTAAACTTTTTATTTATTAATATATTCATATCTCTTGCGAGTGTTGCAATGTTACAGCTTACATATACAATATATTCTGATGTTAAAAGGGTAAGATTATTGATTGCTTCTAATGTGCAGCCTTTGCGGGGCGGATCGATAACAGAAACATCAAACTTTTGATTTTGTTTTATCATATCCGAAAATACTTTTGCGGCATCGCCGTTTTTTATTGTGAGATTAGCGATACCGTTCAGTCTTATATTTTCTATAGCATCATTTGAGGCGCTTACTGCTTCTTCAACCGAAACTGTTTCTGAAGCAATTTTAGAAAGCCATATTCCAAAACTTGAAACGCCCGAATAAGCATCTAAAACTTTCGGGTATGAAATATTATCTGATATAATTTCATTAACCTTATCAAAAATTTTTTCGGCGCAATATGGATTTACCTGAAAGAAGCTGTCTGCGCTTATTTTAAATTTTATACCTTTCAATTCTTCGATATAATAATTGTTGCCTAAAATCGTTTCGGTATTTTCACCCGTTATTACATTTGTTTTTTTATTATTATAATTAGCGCAGATACCTTTTATCTGCGGATATTTTTTCATTAATAATTCTGATAATTTTTTAAACTCGATATTGTAGCAATTGGAGTTTAAAACAAATATAATAATTATATTTTTATAATCAGATGAAATTCTGTAAATAATATGTCTTAAAAGCCCCTTATGTTTTTTTTCATCATAAGCCTGTATGTTAAATTTTTGCAGAATCTGTTTTGAATACTCATTAATTTCATTAATTATATCAGGTTCAAGATGACAAAATTTTATATTAATAAGCTCGTGGGAATTTTTTTTGTAATATCCCGTCAAAATCCTTTTAGAAATCTTTGTCTGAGAAACAGGATATTGAATTTTGCACCTGTAGCCATATATTTTAGGGGATGGAATAATCTTTTGAATATCACATTTAAAATCAGAAAACTTATGCAGAGTTTCGAATACAATATTCTGTTTCTGCCTCAGTTGTTCCGAATAGCCAATATATTGCCAATCACAGCTTCCGCATATTTTATTTAAAGAGCATACGGGTTCTGTTCTAAAATCGGATGGCTCAACTATTCTGATAATATCCGCCGAAGCGTAATTTTTATTGACGGACTTAATTTTAATTTCCGCCGCATCATCCGGACACGCATTTTCAATAAATATAGGAAATTTATTCAAATGTGCAAGCGCCTGTCCGCCGTTCAGCATCTTTTCTATCTTAACAATATATGTATCATTAATTTGCATATTTTTTTAATTCAATATTAACTCTTTCAATAACATCCTGCCAATCATTATAATTTTCCTGCCTGAATATTTTTACTGTTTTATACCATAGAGTTTTTTCAGTATCAAAAAACCACCGCCACTCTGCCGTTTTAGGAAGCAGCAAAAAAGTATTAATCCCGAGCGCCCCTGCCATGTGGAGAATTGAAGAATCTATCGTAATTAAAATATCCATATTTTTTAATAATGCAGCCGTATCATTATAATTTTTAATATATTTGCCTAAAGAAATAATATTTTTATTTTTAATAAAATCATCTTTTATTTGAAAAGAATAAAATTGAAAATTAGTATTTTCGGGTAATTTATCTATAAATTCATTTGGAATGGAACGGTTTTTGAATATTTTTTTGTTACCCTGCCAAAATAATCCGATTTTTTTCTTTTGGGTATTAAAAATCTCCGATTGAGAAAAATCATTTACAAGATTGTTATCCGCAATCAGGTATTTATTCAGGCTTTCTAAATGATTAAAATCAATGTCAAGAGCATATTGTAAATCCATAACGGGAATAACCGTATCGTAATTCAAAACTGTTCCTGTTTTATTAATAAAATTTATTTTGGGAAAATTTAATTTGAAAAGGTCAATAAGCTCAATATCAGTTTGTACAATTACTTTTTCCGCCATATTAAGAATTTTTGGAAAAAATCTTGAATACATAATGGTATCGCCTAAACCGCAGTTGGAATATATAAGAACAGTTTTATCCGTTATGTTTAAAGGTTTTGACCATATTTTTTCTTTTAAATTACAGGGGAATTTTGTATCAGAATTCCTTGTCAAATACAGGTTCATTCCTTTGTAAAAATCTTTTTTCTGAAGATATATCATACCCAGTGCAATTTTGCTTTGATTATCCGCATTACCCGATTTGACTATATTTTTCAGGATTGCTTCTGCTTCGTCAAGTTTTCCCGTATATTTTAAAGCAATAGCTTTACAGTGCATGTAATTTAAGTTGCCGGGGCTGATGGATAATGCCGTATTAGAATATTCAAGCGCTTTTTCATATTCGAATATATCCATACAATTAACCGCTAAAAGAGCGTATGCCTCACCGGATTTCGGATTTAATCGTATCAGATTTTTTAATAACTCGATACTTTTTTTGTTTTGGCATAAATCTTTATATATTTGAGCCATGGCGAGATAAACAATTTCATTCTTATTATCAAGTTTGTTCGCAGTTTTTAAATATTCAAGAGCCAATTTGGGATTTTTTTGTTTGTAGATTGAACCGAGGTTTACATAAGCCTCAATTTGTTCCGGATTTATAATCAAAGCCTTTTTATAATTTTCTGCGGATAAATCGGTCTTATTAATTTTTGAATACAATACTCCGAGATTATAAAAATAAATTGATTTATCGGATGATATTTCAACTGCTTTTTCCAAGAATTTTATTGCGGAATTATAATCCGTATTTTTTTCATGCAAAGAAGCAAGCACCGTTAAAATATCTATATCCGAATTATTTATATCGTATGCTTTCATGCCATAAAAGATTGCTTTTTCTATATTGTTGATATCGGAATATGCAAGCGTAATATTGTATAGTGCATTATAATTATAAGGATTAATTTCAACAGCTTTCAAATAACATTCTATGGCGCTATCATAGTCATTTAATTTTCTGTATGATAAAGCAAGCGAATAATAAATGCTGTCGTTTTTTTCATACTCAAGCGCCTGCTTATAGATTTTTATCGAATTTTCAATTTCATTATTTAAATAATAAGCCTTAGCAAGATTTTCTGCAATATAAGCCGATTTATTAATTAACAGAGCCTTTGTCAGCAATGCAACGGCTTTATCATAATTTTTTACCGAAACGGATAATAAACCGTATAAATTTAATACATTTGCATCGTCAGGACGCAGTTCCAATAATTTGGAATAAATCATTTCAGCCTTGGCGTAATCACCTGCAGAATGCAAAGAATACGCTTCATCAACCAATAATTTATATTTCGATTTCATTTTTAATCCTAAATACTACTTCATCCCAGTTCCCCGGAGTTTTTTGTTTGAATATTTTAACACTATCATACCATGGAGTTCTATCCGTATCATAAAACCATCTCCATTCTGTAAGATAAGGCAGCATTAAATATGTTTTAATACCTAAAGCTCCGGCTAAATTTGCTATTGAAGTATCTATTGTTACAAGTATATCAATATTCTTTAAAAATGCGGCAGTATCTTCAAAACTTTTTATATATGGCGATAAATCAATAAGGGGGAGCTGCGGCTTTAATTTATCTGATTCTATGTCAACAGTAGATATTTGAAAAGAATATATTTGAGTGTTTTTAATATCAAATAACGGTTTTAAATATTTCAGCTTTATTGACCTGTTTTTAAATATAGATGGATTACCCTGCCAAAAAATGCCTATCTTTTTCTTACTCGTATCCAGAAAATCATATTTTGACATTTGTTCAATTTTTTTATCAGAAACTTTTAAATACCCTTTTGAATATGGAATGTCTTTTAAAGATTCATTTAAAGGATACAATAATGTCATATAAGGCGTTGCAAAATCATACTCACTGTCAGGTATAAAAATATTATTATCCAAAACTTTTAAATAAGGGAAATTATATTTATATAAATCAAGACAGGATTTTGGAACTTTTAATATTATATTTTGAGTCTTTTCAAGAACTTTATAAATGTATCTTGAAAACATAAATAAATCGCCAAAACCATGCATAGAGTATATAAGCAGTTTTTTGTCCGTTATATCCTGATTTTTCCAGCCGCAGGAAAGATATTGATTAAACCTATCCTCTTTTTTGGTATCAAACTGAGAACGGTAGAGTACAAATAAGTTTTCGTTGATTCCGTATTTTTCCTGCACATTCAGCTTATAAAACATATTTCTTGCTTTTCTTTCAATAAATTCATTATCCGGAGCCTTTGCATTATAGCTGTAAAAACCTTCTCTTACATCTTCTATTTGTTTATTTCTTAATTTTATAATTGTTAAATCATCGCCGGCTTTGGCTCTGTCCTGAACTAAATCGAACATTTTATAAGCCTCAGCTGTTCTATCCGTAAAAGAATATATATATGCAAGCTGTATTTTGGTATAATCATTATCTTTGTTTAAATCATAAGATTTTTTGTAATATTCCTCCGCTTTATCGTAATTATATAATTCCATATAAGAATCAGCGGCAAGATTATAGCCGAAAGATTTATCATCGCATACATCGCAATATTTAAGCGCCCAGTTTAAAGCATTTTCAAAATCTAATATTGCGCTTGAAATCGTCGAGAGATTAAACAAAACACTTTCATCATTATTATCCAGCCGATAAATACGCTCAAAAATTTCCAATGACTTTTTTTTATCATAGTTTTTATAAACAATCGCAATATATAATAAAGCCCGTCTGTTATCAGGTTCAATATTTAATATCTGATTAAAATAATCAACTGCACTTTTATCATTGCCTGAATGAAAATATATAACACCTATTCTATACAATATTTCCGTATCGGAAATTAGTTTGGAAAGATTTAATAAATATATAAGTTCATTATTTTCATCATTTTTCTTTTGATATAAATGCGCTAAAAGTTTATTTATATCCGTATCTTCAGGATTCAGCCCGACAGCTTTCAAAGCATATTTTTCAGCTTCTTCTGAATTCAAAGACAAATCCAGAATATATGCAAGATTGTATAAATCGGAAAAATCAGCTGCGTTATTATCGGCTAATGCCTTGTAATTTGCTATTGCCCGCTCGTTATTGCCTGTTTTTTGATATGTAACAGCATAAAGCCTGACCGAATCAGCATTATTTTCTTTAAGTTTTTTCAATGTCTTTATAACATCTTGATATTCGCCTTTAAAAAAATAAACTTTAGCCGTGCTTATTAAAATTTCATCTAAATTTGTCCTCTCATACAATTTATTAAAAATTTCAAGCGCTAAATCATAGTTTTTTATGGAAGCATTTAATTGTGCATAAAGATTTAAAACATTTATATCGTCAGGATTTAAAGAAATTAATTTTTTATACAATGCCAAAGCATCGTCAAATCTGCCTGAAATATGCAGATTATACGCAGTATCAACTAATTTAGAATAATTCTCATACATAAAATTATAATATTATATATTTTTAACAAAATCAAATATACTTGCCCGTAAAAATAATGGCACTTTTTGCACGATATATCAGCCTTCCGCATAACTTCAACAGCCGGCTTTTATCCTTAATAAAAAACTATGCCGAAATAATAATTTTTATGTTTTATTTATCAGTTTCATGATTATTTATTATATGCTATAATTTTAACGGTTATTATCGGAGGTAATATGAAAAGTTCTAATCCTATTTTTTCTAAAGATTTAAATATTTCAAACAGTTATTCTTTGTCAGAAAGAACAATGAGTATTTCAGGCACGATGGGGAAGCTCTTGTTGCTTTCTATGGTTATGCTTATTGCTGCGGGTGCTGTATTTTATCAATTTTCATTAGGCAGATTTGATTTGATAAATATCATTACCATACCATCTGTTATTATCGGTTTCATACTTGCGCTTATAATCTCTTTTAAACCCAATACTTCGCCTTATCTTTCTCCTTTTTATGCTTTCTCTCAGGGGATTGTTTTGTCATCGGTATCCTGCTATTTTGAAGCCGCCTATAAAGGTATTGTTTCTCAGGCTGTTTCTGTTACGCTTTTAACTGTTTTTGTTATGGCATTGATTGTTTTTGCGGGTAAAGTCAATTTATCTTCAAAATTTTATTCTGTTTTATTTATTGCAGGTTTATCCGTATCGGTATTTTATTTGATTTCTTTTGTTTTAATGCTGTTTCATGTTTCTGTACCGTATTTTACAAGCAGTTCGCCTCTTTCAATACTTATAAATGCAATAATTGCTCTTATTGCGGCTCTTTATTTAATCGGTGATTTTAATAATATAAGAATCGGTGCAGAAAATAATTACCCCGTTATCTATGAATGGTACTATTCATTTGGTTTATTAGTTACCGTTGTATGGCTGTATATGGAAATATTAAGGCTCTTAGCCCGTATTATGAACAGAAATTCCGATTAATAATTTTGCGGAAAAGTGCGTGCGGGCGGCTTAGAACCGCCGCCTTTTCACTAATGACATTGTTTATTTCAAGGGGGTATAAATTTTGCTCCCTCCTCTTTATTATATATTATCAGCCCATGCCGAAATAAAACTGCCGGCAGGCGTGAAGCAGCAAGATTTACAGATAACCGATTATTTTATAATTCGTTTTTACATGTTCCTGTTTTATAAAAACTTATTAAATTATCAAGACTGTTTGTTATCATTTCCTCCGCAGCCGAATCGGTAAAAAATGCCATGTGCTGAGTCAAAATTACATTAGGAAACTGTCTTAAATATGCCATATCTTTATTTTTGATTATATCAGTCGATAAGTAATGATGATATATTTCATTTTCGTTTTCAAAAACATCAAGAGCCAATGCGCCGATTTTTTCCGTTTCAATTCCTTCAGTCAAATCTTTTATGTTCATTAATTCGCTTCTTGCCGTATTTATTATTATTACCCCATGTTTCATTTTATTTATGGTATTTTTGTTTATTATTTCTCTGTTTTCATGAGTAAGCGGTACATGAATAGTAATTATATCACTATTTTCGAGCAGATAATCCATATCAACATACTGTGCTTTATTTGTAATTTTATTATTTTTATATACATCAAAAGCCAGTATTTTGCAGCCGAAACCGGATAAATTTTCTATTACGGCTGCGCCTATTCTGCCTGTTCCTATGACTCCTACCGTCATTTTCCGCATTTCTTTTCCCATTAAACCGTTTAAGGTATAGTCATTTACATTTTGACGCCACATTGCCGGTTTATATTTTCTTATTGATATAAGCATGAGCATTACGGTAAAATCCGCTACCCCGTTCGGTGCATAAGTTACATTGCATAATTTTAAACCGATAGATTTTGCATATTCCACATCATAATGATTATAGCCTATTGTTCTTGTGGAAATATACTTAACTCCGGCTGCCTTGATTTTATTGAGCAAATTTTTATCAAGCCTGCTAAAACCCAGTGTTGATACTGCTTCACAGCCTTTTAGCAAATCTATTGTTTTGTCGTTTAATATTTCATCTGTTTCTATAAACTCAATATTATACTGTTTTTTGTATAAATTAATTATTTCTTTTTCGTAAGGCCTTTTTTCGTAAACTGCAATTTTCATTTAAAATCCTGCTATATTTTCTTCCATCGTATGTTCCACTTCTCTTTTAACTTGAAAAATCTGACCGTATAACTCACATCTTAAGTCTAATTCTTTTGCTTTATTTTGTGTGTACAGCATTAAATTATATATTTTTGTTAAATCACCGTCAATATTTTCCATTATCCAGTTATAATCCAAATTCAACACAACGCTTTTAATTCCGATTTCTTTGCTTTTTTGAAGCCATATATCAATTTCTTCTTCTTTATCATTTAAATCCGGAACTATAATGTATTTTGATTTTACATTATCCGAATCTTTAGGCTGGCATTTTGCATATATCTTTAAATGTTCCCAAACCTTGTCAAAAGATTTTACCTGTTTTACTTTTTCATGCGTTTCTTTTGTACCTGCATCAATAGAAACTAAAATTCTGACTGCCCCTTTTTTTATTCCTTTTATTATTGATCTGCTTTTCTTGATTGCATTTGTATGAATAATTATTTTTTCAAAATTATGCTTTATAAATTCATTTAAAAGCGACTCAAACTCTTTGTATATAGTAGGTTCACCGCCTGCAAAATCAATTGTTCCGCTTTTTTTAATATGTTGTTTTTTATCATGTCTTTTACAAGAGGCAATACTTTATATATTCTGGTATTTTCCAAAACAAACTTATCTCTGGGAGCATGACAATATATACAATTTGAGTTGCAAGGCACCCACGGGGTCAAAAGCAAATAATCTATATAATCATCTTCATCCCACTTCTTATATGCAATTCCTACACATCCTATACAGCTTTCAGGGCAGGAATTTTTACCTTCCCTAAATTTATTCCTTAATTCCCTTTTAATTTGAAAAAATTCTTTCCAATCTATTTTTTCTCCATTATAGTTTTCATATATAACAGGACGCCCTCCATATCTCGGATTAAAATTACAACAATGTCTTATTCTGTTTAAATGATCTATTGCCATTCCGTGTTCTATATAACTGCAGCTCTCAAATTCTTCCATAATATTTATTCCTCTCTATAACAGATTATAATCCGATACCAGATAGCTGAAGTTATTGTAATCAACTACCCGTAACTCAAGTTCTTTTGCTCTTTCAATTATGTATCTGCATAAATCAATAAGGTATTGAGGTTTTTTGGCATTATCAGCCCGAAGTTTTTTGCAATATTCATTTTCAATATCAACTACAATCGATTTTATTCCGGCTTCAACCGTATGTTCAAGCCACTTATCTATTTCTACCCTTGTTGTATTTATCTCGGGAATTAATATAAATTTTGTTTCAACATAAATTTTATTTTCAATATTTTTTTGCGCCCTTGCATATTTTTTTGCATTTCCCCAGAATTTATCAAATTTATCTACGCCTTTAACGGCTTTATATACATCTCTTGTGCCTGCATCGGCAGATAAACAAACAGATAATATTTTATCTTTTATGCCATCTTCTATTGCACGTGAATACTTTATTCCGGATGAATGAACGGTTATTCTGTCTGCTCCGTTTTTTAGCAGGAAATATACTATATCTTCAAATTCATTCAGCATTGTCGGTTCTCCGCCTGCAAATGTAACTTCTCCGCCCGCTTTGAATAAGTTTTTCTTAAATAATTCTTTAATCATAGGAAATGCTCTGTAGTGCGGTCTTGAATTATATTCCTGTTTATTCCATTTTGTATAGCAGTATATACAATTACAGTTACAGTGAGTCCAATGATTAAAATGTATGTAATTTATATAAGGTTCTTCATCCGCCCAGCCTCTGCATACTAGATTAAAACAGCCTTCACAGCGGGGATCTGTTCTGCCTTGTTTATTATCTGCTATAAATTTTTCTTTTAATTTTAAAATCTCATCCCAGCTGACATTTGTTCCGTTATAATCTTCTTTTATATATAAATGCCCGCCGCCTTTATGACAGCATAAACAGCACATTTCAATATGGTCATTTTCAAAACTCAAACCGTGCTGCAGCCAGTGGCAGCTTGTGTATTCCTGCATTATTATTATTTAACCTCTTTTTCATGATAATATTTCATCAAGTGTTTTGCCTTTTCATATAGTTCGTATTTCAATCCTAAAGATTCAGCTTTCTCTTTTGCATATCTGAATAAACTAATTATTTCTTCGGGTACATTTTCCATTCTTGCATAAAACCATCCTGCTTCAATTTCCAGCAATACACAATTTATTCCGTTTTGCTTTGCTTTTTCAAGCCATAAATCAAGCTCCTGCTTTATGTCATTTTCACCCGGAATTATTATATATTTAACCTTTACCCCATAAGGGTCTTTTTGATAAGATGCATATCTTTTTAAATTCGCCCATACTTTATCATAAGAATTTACCTGCTTGATTTTTCTGTGCATTTCTTTTGAACCTGCATCTACAGATACGATTAAATCTACACATCCGTTTTTCAACCCTTTTTCTACAGTTTTGCTGTATTTTATGCAGGACGAATGTATCCTTGTTAAAGGAAATCCAAAATCCATAAATATATGCAGTAATTCATCAAACTCTTTTAATAATGTAACTTCTCCGCCGCCAAAACTTACATGCCCGTTTGGTCTTAGTATATCTCTTTTTATCATGTCTTTTAGTATAGGCAGAAAATTATAACTTTTAAAATGGTTATATCTGTCTTTATCCTGCATTGTATGACAATATGAACATCTTGAATTACATTTTGTCCAGTAATCAAGATTTATCATACTTATTTTTGTATGGTCCTCATTCCAGTTACGTTCCTTTAAATATATACATCCTTCGCATTTATGATATACCTGTCCGCTTTTATGTATATTTTTTACCATTTCTTTAAATGCAAAAACATTATCCCAATCTACCGGTCCGCCTTTGTAATTGTCTTTTATCGTGGTATTTCCGCCGCCTTTGGCACTATATAAGCAGCATAACTTATATGCCGTTTTATCAAAAGTTATTCCCGATTCAATCCAATAACAGCTCTTATATCGCACAGTCTGCCCCTCATGACTTTGATTTTATTCTAACATAATGAAATTTAAAAAATCAAAATCAACTTGTTTTTGTAATATTTTTTAAAAAATATTATATCGTATATTCTTTTCTGCTTTCGTCATTTCTTATTTGATTTACAACATGAAAACTTCTGCTTCCTGTCTTTAACTCCCTGTATTTATACACTGCTTTTGGGATAATACAGCTTAAAAATATACAAGATACCGCCATATTTGCCATTACGGATGCAATTTTTAGTCCTTTTGTTTTATTCAAATATTTTTTTACGGATTCTT
This sequence comes from uncultured Muribaculaceae bacterium, assembly GCA_964491345.1. Taxonomy (GTDB): domain Bacteria; phylum Cyanobacteriota; class Vampirovibrionia; order Gastranaerophilales; family Gastranaerophilaceae; genus Avigastranaerophilus. The sequence continues at coordinate 192,907 of CAZBFV010000001.1, read as the reverse complement.
TGGAATTTGAATATTTTTCATTAATCTTTTTCAGATTTTCGCCTAATTTTTCAAATGCTTTCGTATCTATATATTTTGAAGTATCTACAACGTTTTCACCTGATTTATCTTTTATTACGGATACAATCTTTGATTTTTTTGCGGCTTGAACAACTGCGTTATTCGGATTATCAACTATAAAATTTAATTTTTCGGTTAATGTTTTGTCTTTTGACGGTATTTGCTTTAAATCTTCCAATAATTTACCGCTTTCCAGTGCTTTTGAAAAATTATTATCCGTTAATACATCAATTTCTAAATCTATAGGTTTGTTTAAAATTTTATCCGAAAATGTATTTATTCCTTTTTCTATAAAATTTCCCAGCCCGTACAGCGAAAATAAAAATCCGCCCTCTTTTATTACGTGTTCGCCAAATTCTGTTGAATTTCTCGAACAAGCTAATCTCTCTGCCGTTATTCCGGCATCTATAATTTTCATATTATGAACGGGATTATACATTACAGCATCGGCTAATTTGGAAAATGCACCTTTGAACGACAAATTATTATTTTTTGAAACAATATTTTCTATTTCCTCAAACACATTATTTTTATCAGCTTTGTTTTTTTTAGTATTGTTGACTTCCTGCTTCATATTATTTAAAACGGATTTTCTTGTTTTGTTTTGTTTATATTTTGTCAGTGCAAAATATGTTCCTAATGTCAGTGCGGTTGCTAAAATTATTTTGCCTTTATACAGCTTTTGTGCTTTCTTTCCCGAATCTTTTAAACAATCGTCTATTGCACTTTTTACCGTTTGATTTTTTGTATTTGTCATTATGCCCTGTGCTTTTTCTTCTGCCCAGAGAGCATATTCTTTATCTGCTAATACTCTCGGATCGACCATCGGATTAATTTTTGCTTTTTTATATATAGTCTTATCAATCAGAGCTTTATACAGAGGAATTCCTCCAATCCATATAGCCTGCGTGCCGAATTCATCTGTCGCTCTGTCGATACCTTCAATTATGCCTCCTTCTTTATATGATTTATAAGTTAAACTTGCACTGTCTACTCCATCTTTAACTATTAACGGTATTAATGACTCTTTATTGCCGAGTGTTGATATTATCTTTGCTGACATAGCCTGTATTGACATTTTAATTATTCCTTATTTATCTGCTACAAACCCCATATTAAATTTCTTAGTCTGACAAACGGGGCATTTGCCTGAAAGCGTATTCTTTTTTGTCGCATATTTTTTTCTCCTCAATAAAAAAGACCCTCTTTAATAAAAAAGAAGGTCTTTACATCTTTGCATCAAAATCGATACGATTATATCGTAAAGCCCTCGGTTATATAATAGCGTCGATTTTGAATTAATTTTAATTTCATTTATTTAATCTGCCTTTTAATTTTTTTCTGTTTCTTCGCCTGCTTCTTCTTTTACTACTTCAGAAGCCGTAACTTTTACAGTCAATGATGCTTTTACTTTTGATGTCAGTTTAATCTGCATATTGAAATCACCTAATCTGTTAATCGGAGAATCAAGCACTATTGTCTTTCTGTCAATTTCTGCACCTGATTTTGCTTTTATTTCTTCCGCTAATCTCTTGGTAGTTATTGCACCGAACAACTTTCCGCTCTCGCCTGCTTTTTGGGAAAACTCCAAAACTCCGATTGCTTCTATTTTCTTAGCAAGCTCCATCGCTTCAGCTTGTAATTTTTCCTGTTTTGCTTTTATTCTTGCAAGATTTTTTTCTCTGTTTTCCTTTGCGCCTTTTGTCGCAATCTCCGCTAAATTCTGCGGCAGCAAGCAGTTTCTGGCATATCCGTCTTTTACATTGACTATATCGCCTGCTTCACCAATATTCTGGACATCTTTTTTTAGAATTACTTCCATTTTATATCTCCTTAATCTGTATTTCAAATCAATACAAAAATAATAATAAAAACATAATTGAATGTCATGCTATTCTTAAATTTTTTAACATTACAACTCTTAATTTTTAATTATGTTATTAAGATTATCGGATTAATTTTTGATTCAAAATACGGATAAAAAGTACTACTTTTTTACAGCATCATTCAATGCTTCTACCATTTTGTCCGGATCAATGCCATGAACTTTTGCTCCCGCTTCTAAATTTTCAAATCTTGAAGCTGCGCATCCTATACACCCAAATCCGTATTTCTGAAATACTTCAATTGTTTCCGGATATTCCTGAATAATCTCAATTATTCCCATTTCTTTTGTTATTTTTTCCATAAATCTAATCCTTTCACTTGATTTTTTAATTTATATTATTAAAGATTATATAGCAACTTATCAGAAAGGTATATATGTTTAAGTTTTTTTTGGATGTTTTTTGCAAAGATACAATTATCGGTCTTTCTTCTTTTGAAAATATAAAAAAACAAAGATTATATAAGAATAAATATAATAAAACTTGTTTTAAAAAACATTTTCATACAAAAAAGAATTTTATTGATCCGATTGCTTGTCATCTTTAAGTAATTTTTCAAAATCCGACGGTTTTATGCTTTGTACAAAATTTCTAAACTCCTCTAATTCTTTTTCGTCCTTTTCCGTATCACATGAAACACTCCCGTCTGCTAATACCTTTGCCGATACATATATTGGTGCATCAACCCTTATTGCTACAGCAATGGCATCCGACGGTCTTGCATCTATCTCTATCTCATTATCTCCGCCATTTTTTAAATATATGCTCGAATAATATGTATCTTTTTCTACATCGTTGATTTCAATCCTATCAACAGTGCAGCCGGTTTTTTCGATTATATTTACTATTAAATCGTGAGTCATCGGACGCAGAACTTTTATGTTCTCAATCTTCCTTATAATTGCACTTGCTTCTGCCGAACCTATCCATATAGGAAGCGCTTTTCTGTTATCTGCATCATTAAGTACTATTATGGGCGAACCGCTTGCAGTATCAATTGCTATGCCCATTACTTTCATTTCTATCATATATTTTCCTTATAATAATTGTGTTAATATCTCAGGTCCTTCATCCGTAACATTCACTGTATGTTCAAAGTGCGCCGATGCTTTTTTATCTTTTGTTACGACGCTCCAGTTGTCATCTAATACTGTAACATCATCGCCTCCTAAGTTTAACATAGGCTCTATTGCTATTGTCATGCCTCTTTGGAGAATTAAAGAATTGTTTGTTCTGTAATTATACACAAACGGTTCTTCATGCATTTCCCGTCCGACACCATGACCGCCGTATTGTCTTACTATTCCCAAATTATATTTTTTTGCGGTATCTTCTATCGCAGCTGACACATTTTCAAGTCTATTATCCGTTTTCATATATTCTAAACCCGCAAAAAGTGCTTCTTCTGTAGCCTTTAAAAGCATCTTTTTATCCTCGGATATTTCTCCGACAGGGTACGTCCAGGCACTATCGCCGACAAATCCTTTGTATGTAGCACCTATATCTATGCTTATTATATCACCGTTTTTCAGCACCGTATCATTTGACGGAATTCCATGTACAACTTTTTCGTTAATTGAAGCACATATTGAGGCAGGAAACCCGTTATAGCCTAAGAATGTCGGGTCGGCTTTATTTTCTTTTATTATTTTGTATGCCAGATTATCAAGCTCTTTTGTTGTTACTCCTTCTTTTACCGCATCTTTCATTGCCGCATGCACCAATGCAACTATATTCCCTGCTTGTTTCATAAGGTTTATTTCAAACTTTGATTTTCGGCGTATTGACATTTTATTTTATTGCTCCTTTTAAATTTTCATATATTTCATCTATTTCCAGACCCGCATCTATTTTTGTTAATATATTTCTTTTTTTATATAGTTCAATCAAAGGCGATGTCTGCTCAAAATATGTCTTAAATCTTTTTTTAGCAACTTCTTCCGTATCATCGCTTCGTCTTATTAATACTCCTGAGCATTTCGGGCATTTTGTTTCGTCTTTTAATTTCATTGTTTTTATATTGTATATTTCTCCGCATTTTGAGCAGGAGCGTCTGTTTACAAGCCTTTCAATTAACTTTTCCTGTGAAATTTCAAAATAAAATACCTGAGGCTCTGTGTTCAAATCTTTATCTACTTCTTTTAGTATATCATCTAATGCCTGCGCCTGCTCTAGACTCCTGGGATAACCGTCTAATATAAAGCCTTCTTTGCAATCAGGTTTCATTAATCTGTTTTTTATTATTTTTGAAACTATTTCTACCGGCACTAACTGACCTTTTTCCATAAAACTGTCTGCAAGTTTACCTTCTTCACTGCCGGACCTAATGGTTTCTCTTAACAATAAACCGGTATCAATATGCGGCAATTTATACTCGTTTGACAATTTTATGGTTTGAGTGCCTTTTCCGCTTCCCGGAGGTCCGATAAAAATAAATTCCTTTTTCATCAAATATCCCTTTTATACTCGTTATTATCCAAATTATAACACATCAATTTTTTTAATTAAACAAAAAGAACCCGTTTGTTTGAGTTCTTTTTGTTTTTGCTTTGATTTGAATTAAAAATCTATTGCCTTAAAAAACTTTCATAATTTTTCGGCAGCAAATTCGTTCTTACCTGATTAATAAAATCAAGCGCAACTCCGACCATAATTATTAATGATGTCGCTCCTATGCCTTGAAGTGTAGTTATTCCCGTAATTTTACAAGCTAATGACGGTATTAACGCAACTGTTGCTATTCCAAATGCACCTATAAACGTTGTTTTACCGAGTATTTTATCCAGCGCTTCCGCTGTAGGACGTCCCGGTTTTATTCCGGGTATGGATGAACCGTATTTTTTCAGGTTTGTTGCTATTTCTTTCGGCTGCAGATTAGGAATAATTGAAGCATAAAAGAATGTCAGCATCACTATCAATACAAAATATATCAGATTATAAGCAAATCCCGAAGGGCTTAGAAAATTCGACAGGTTAATAATTATATCCCTTAAGTGTTCGTTGGATATATTAGCCTGCCCTACAAGCCCTAAGACCGTTGTCGGAAACAGTAATATTGCTATTGCAAATATAATAGGCATTACACCGCCGGGATTAAGTTTAAACGGAATGTATGTATTAGTACCGCCGTAAACTTTGTTGCCTACCTGTCTTCTCGGATTGACTATTATTACTTTTCTTGCCGCTTCCTGCAATATTACAATAAATATCATTGTTGCAAAGAAAATTAATAATAATAACAACAGCCCCGGCTGCAATGACGAATTGCCCCTTACCAATGTCGCAGTCTGACCCGCATAAAACGGAATCTTGGATATAATACCGCAGAATATCAGCATTGATGCACCGTTTCCGATTCCTCTTTCCGTCATTAATTCTGCTATCCACATTGTAAAAGCAGAACCTGCGGTTAAAATAACTATTGAGCCGATTGCGAATGTAATAAGATGTACTTCAGGCATTATTGCGGCTCTTGCAGTTCTCACCAAATATAAAACAAATACAAATGCCTGTAATGCAGCTATCATAATCGTAAATATTCTTGTATATTGGGATAATTTTCTTCTGCCCGCTTCGCCTTCTTCCTTTTGAAGCTGTTCTAAATGCGGTATCACAACCGCTAATAATTGGATTATAATGGAAGCTGTTATATACGGTCCTATTCCTAACGCAATTATTGATACCTGCCCTAATGCTCCGCCGGAGAACATATCCAAAAAGCCTATAAGGTTATTTGTCGCAGCCATATTTGCAAAATTTTGCGCATCAATTCCGAATAAAGGAAGCTGGGCACATAATCTGAATATCATAATCATAGCAAGAGTGAACAGTATCTTTGTTCTTAATCCCGCTATGTTAAGATTTGACAGCATTGCCTGCAAATTTTGCTGATTTGGCGTATATTGTTGCATTATACTAACTGAGCCTTTCCACCTGCTTTTTCAATTTTTTCTTTTGCCGAAGCGGTAAAATATTTTGCGCTTACCGTTACGGCTTTTTCTATTTCACCTTTGCCGAGCACTCTCAATACTTTGGCTTTTGATGATACTTTATGTGCTTTTTTTAATGATTCTAAGCTGATTTCTTCCATTTCTAATTTAGACAAATCACCTACATTTATAATCGCATATTCTATTGCATTAAAATTTGTAAATCCTTTTAATTTCGGCATCTGCCTGTAGCCCGGCATCTGCCCGCCTTCAAAACCTCTTTTGGATGAGCTTCCGGATCTTTGTCCTTCGCCGTTATTTCCCCGGCAGGATGTCTTTCCCATGCCTGATGCTCTTCCCCTGCCTACTCTTTTTTTTGCGCCGGTAGCTCCTTTAGCAGGTCTTAAATCTTCTAATTTTATTCTTTCCGACATTTTTTAATTACCTTTCCCGTTACTCTACTACTTTCAGCAAATGAGAGATTGAATTTACCATTCCCGTTATTACCGGAGTATTTTCGTGTTCTACCGTTTGATCTTTTTTTGTCAAACCGAGTGCTTTTGCAACCCTTATTTGCTTTTTTGCAGAGCCTATCAGGCTCTTTACTAATTTTATTTTTATTTTATCTGCCATTATTTAATCCTCTCAGTTAAGCATATCTTTTAGCGTCAAACTGCGTCTTTTTGCTACAACATCAAAAGGCTTTAATGAGGTTAATGCTTTTAATGTTGCATTTGCCGCATTCAATGGAGTTTTTGAACCGATTGACTTGCTTAATATATTTTCAATACCCGCAAGTTCAAGCACTGCACGTACAGCACCTCCGGCTATGACTCCCGTACCCTGCGCAGCCGGTCTTAACATAACATTTCCTGCTCCCGAACGCCCCGTTATAGGATGAGGTATTGTTGTTTTAAATATCGGTACATTGATTAAATTTTTTCTTCCGTCTGCTACTGCTTTTTGTATTGCTATTATAACTTCAGAAGCCTTTGCACAGCCTACGCCCACCTGTCCTTTTTTATTACCGACAACCACAACTGCCCTAAAGCTGAGTTTCTTTCCGCCTTTTACAACTTTTGTAACTCTGTTTACCTGAATTACCTGTTCATTCCATTCATTCTGCTGGGGGTCGGCTGCAGTTTCAATCTTCTTTCTTCTGGTTTTTGTCTTAGTTTCTTCCACTTTATACACCTTTCATACAATTTTATCCGTAAAATAAGAAACATAAAATATACACCATCCGGATACGGATACGAGTATAAGTATAAAATTATTTATGTTATGCTGGATTTTCTTTTTCTGACTTTCTTATATTACTATATAAAATGTTTTTTGCAAGTTTTTATTTATAATTGTTAAAAATTTGATAAAATTGCAAATTGCTTATAAATATATCCGGTATGTATAAAAAGGCAGGCTTCCGGAAGGTTTTGAGAATAAAAAATTTTTTTCTTCCCTCCGCTCAAAAAATTTTCACCGGCAATATAATTATGCCTGTATAAGGCATTTTTGAAAGTTCAAGCAGAAAATGTCCTGTATTAATGAAAAAATCTCGCATGCCGGCTGAAATGAGGATTTAATAAGTTTCTTTTTTTCCTCCTCCTCCCCCCCCCCGCACCGCACAATAACCGGCATTTAAAAACTCTTATGTTATTAAAGCCGTAAATTTAGTTTATTTTTGAAGCCTGTATGCGGATTTAGTTATCTTCTTTTATGTATTGGGTTTTTTTCCAGGATAAATCAACGTATTTTGTTTTAAGTTTCATATTTTTTATTGCAGGCAGAATATCCTGAACAACTTTTATTCTTTCAAATAATGATACATCAAGTTCGCCCAGCCTCAGTTTGCAGCTTCTAAGTTTGGCATAAATATCATGCGGATTTCTTAAATCTATATATTCTAAATTTTCACCTGAATATGCTTCAAGCTGCTTCGCAAGTTTATAAAGCTGTTTTATTTTTTCCGTATCCCATTTTTCATAGTCATCGCCTTTTGTTCCGTAACTCAATATTTTGACGGCATTATTATCTTTTAACGGGAGATATTCCCGTCCTATAAATTCTCCGTCAAGCGTATATGCCGCTAATTCGGGAGCTGTTTCCGTAGGCGCTATTTTTATTGCCGGCGTTACTTCTTCAATCATTACGACATATCTGGCGGGAAACCAATATCTTCTTATATAGGCGCGCTTTATAGGCGCTGATTTTTCAAGGGCGCCTGCTATTTTCTCGGGATTTATTCTGTATATCGGTTTATTTTCTATCGGAAATTTTTTTATTTCGCTGATTATCTTTTTTTTTGATACGATTTTATTTCCCAGTATTTCTATTCTGTCCGCATTCTGAATGCTGTATATATCATTTGGAAAGTACCAGTAACGGGAATATGCCGCTTTGTATATTCCGCAGAATATGAGTATTATTAATATAAATCTCAAAAATTTATAAAATCTCCTGACTGCAATTTCGCCCCGTCTTGCTTTTCTTCGCAGTCTTTGCTGTTTTATCCGCCTTTCGATGACATATTCATCTGCCATTATCTGTTTAATCCCGCATTATTCAGTATCATTAAAACTAAATTATCATAACTTATTCCCATTGCTTTCGCCTGCGCAGGCAGATCGCTTGTATCCGTCATTCCGGGGCTTGTGTTTATTTCAAGAAAATAAGGCTTATCATCCCTGACCATATAATCTATTCTCGATACACCCCTGCATCCTGCCATTTTATGAGCTTTAACTGATATATCCTTTATTTTTTGAGTCAAAGTTTCTGATAGAGAAGCTGAAGGAACTATAAATTCCGACATGCCTTTTGTATATTTTGCTTCATAATCATACCATTCATTTTTAGGTCTTATTTCAAGTATTTCCGTTGCAAAAACTCTGTCTCCGCTTTCCAAAACACCCACCGTTACAAAAAATCCGCTGATAAATTCTTCTATTAAAACGTCATCATTATATTTTAAGGCTTCAAAATATGCTTCTTCAAGTTCCTCCGGAGTATTTACTTTTGTCATTCCAAAACTTGAACCTTCGCTTACGGGCTTTGTTATTACGGGATATTTTAAATCTTTGCAGGCTTTTTTAACATCCTCCCCTTTTTTTACATAAACGGATTTTATTAACGGTATTTCTTTTGAACGGGAAAGTACTCTTTTTGTATACTCCTTATTCATGCATATTGCGCTTGACATAACCCCGCAGCCCGTATACGGAATTTTTAATATTTCCAAAAGTCCCTGTATGCAACCGTCCTCGCCATATCTGCCATGCAGTGCAATATATGCGGCTTCAATGTGTTTTTCGGATAATACTTGTGCTATATTTCTATCCGTATCAATTAATTCGGCATTCTTATAGCCTAATCGTTTCAGTGCGTTTAATACATTTCTGCCCGAACGAAGCGAAACTTCACGTTCGCTTGAAAATCCGCCGCATAATACGCCGATTTTAGCATTATAATCATATTTTATTTTTTCATTTCTTTCCATAGCTTATCTTCCGTTTTATCGCTTCCTATATAGATTATTTCAGGTTCTAATTCTATTGTATATTTTTCTTTTACTTTTGAATACATATTGTGCATTAATTGTATCACATCAGCCGATGTTGCATTATCGTAATTTATTATTATGTTTGCATGTTTTTCAAATACCATTGCGCCGCCGACTCTCGACCCTTTTAATCCGCATGAATCAAGCAGTTTTCCCGCCGGATAATACGGAGGATTCTTAAATATGCTTCCTGCATTACCGTATCTGAGTCCCGGCTGGCTCTGCATTCTGAAAGATTTATTTTGCTCCATTATATCTTTTATTTTATAAAAATCACCATGTTTTAGTTCAAATTCCGCATCCAAAACAATACAGCATTCATTGTTGGCTGCCGAATTTCTGTATGAAAAATTCATATCGGATTTTGATAAAGTTAAAATTTTTTGCTGTCTTATATCAAACAATCTTGCTTTTACAAAAGTATCAGATATTGACTGCCCATGCGCTGATGCATTTACAGCTATCATTCCGCCGAAACTTCCCGGAAAGCCTATTAAAAACTCAAACCCTGCTAAACCTCTTTTCATACATTCATTTGATATAACAGGTCCTTTTGCTCCGCAGCTGACTTTAAGCAGATTTCCGTCAAATGCGTATTCATTTATTTTTTTTGTTAATATTATATTTTTTTCTATTCTGCCGGAACCGAAAAGAACGTTAGAACAACTGCCCAAAACAATATCATATTTTTTTTGTTTTAATAATCCGGCAAGTTCGTCAACGTTTTCCGGAAAAACCGCTTCTCTCACAATACCGCCTATTTTAAAAGTCGATTCTTTTTTTATTTCATAATCTTTAATTAGCAGTGCCAATGGTATTTGCCTTTTTGTAGTTTTCTTCCGTTAATTTCCCGATATTTGTTATTGTTCCTGCGCCTAGAGTTATTATAATATCATTTTTATCAATATATTTTGCCAGTTCTTTTGAGGCTTCTTCTATACTGCCTGATATATATGCAAAATCTCTATGAGCGATTTCCTTTGAAAACCTGTATGAATTAATGCCCTCTATTTTATCCTCGCCTGCGGGATAAACATCAAGGATTATTAATTTATCGGCTTTATCAAAAGCATGTTTAAAATCATCCCACAGGCTTTTCAATCTCGTATAACGGTGGGGCTGAAATACTGCAACAAGTCTTTTCCCCTCTTTTTTACCCTTTGATATGCCCTCGAGCGTCATTTTTATTTCGCTCGGGTGGTGGGCATAGTCGTCATATATTTCTATATCATTAAAACTGCATACCTTTTGAAATCTTCTTCCCATACCCGAAAATTCACTGAAATATCCGGATATTCCTTTTGTCTGAATACCGGACTCGCATAATACGGAATATACGGCAAGAGAATTATATACGTTATGCCTACCCGGAATTATTAATTCTATTGTGTCTTTATACTCATTTTTATAATATATATCAAATTTTGAACCAAAACCTTTATATTCAATATTTTTAGCCGTATAGTCAGCCGAATTTAATCCGAAAGTTATAAAGTTGTAATCCGGATATAATTTCATAAAATAATTATTGCCTGAATTATCATTATTGATTATTACTTTTTGTCCGGATTTATTTGACAGATATTTATTAAATATTTTTGAAATGTCTTTAAGTCCGTTTGTATAATAATCGAGATGGTCTTCTTCCATATTATTTATAACTGCAATATCTGTGGAATATTTTTGAATTGTTCCGTCCGATTCATCAAGTTCAGCCAAAAAATATTTATCACCGTCATATAATCCGTTTGTATCCAGTTCCGGAATAATTCCTCCGACAACAAATGACGGATGATACCCCGCTTTTGAAAGTATATAAGAACAAAGCCCGCTTGTTGTTGTTTTTCCATGAGTTCCGGAAAAACCCGCAAAACACGACTCTTGTCGTTTGGAAAACTCATCGGATATCATTTTTAATATATCAGAGCGGTGATAAATTCTTAAATTAAGTTCTTCCGCCCTTATAATCTCGGGGTTGCCGTCTTTGATTGCACTGCTTGCAACAATCGTCATATCCGGTTTTACAAGCCTGCTGTCATGACCGATTGTAATTTTCACCCCTTCTTTTTTCAGCAAATCGGTATATTTGCTTTCCTGAGTATCCGAACCAGTAACTTCAGCGCCAAGCTCTGCCAAATACTTGGCTAAAGCACTCATTCCGACCCCTCCGACAGCTACAAAATGAAATTTTTTGTTTTTAATAATATCCATGCATATATCTTCCGACTAATCTTATTTATATCTATTTTATTATAATAATGTTTTTATTACAAAGTCTGTTTTTCGTTATTTTACCATTCATATATTAAAATAGTTGAATTATTGTTAAAATAATTGTACAATCTTAATCGTAAATTTTAGCTAAATCATTAATTTATAATACATTTGGAAAGTATTTTAATCTGATAAGAATATGAGGTATATATGAGATTACACGTACAGACTTTATTTGTTGCTATCGGACTCGGTATTAAACGCAACTGGCACATCTTTATAGCTATAATTGCCGGTATAATCCTCGGCAACTATTTGAATAATAATCCTTCTTCTTTTCAGCCTGTTCTAAAAATTTTAAATGTGGTGGGTCAGGCTTTCATAAGAATTATACAGATGGTTGTTATCCCCCTTGTATGCAGCGCCATTGTTGTAGGTATTTCAAGCATAGGCGACAGCAGACAAATCGGTAAGTTCGGTAAAAAAATGCTTCTTTATTATGGTATTATTACGGTTCTTGCCGTAGTAATCGGCGCTGCTCTCGTTCTAACCATTAAACCGGGGCTGGGCGTCCAGGAATTTATCACTCAGGCATCCGCTATTGATATTCAAAATCAGGTTAATGAAGCTATATCCGAACAAAAAGGTCAGGTAGGCGCATTGTTTCTCAGCATGATACCTCAAAATCCATTGGAATCTCTGGCTAAAGGCGAAATGATACCGATTATCTTTTTTGCATTATTCTTTTCTTTAGCCCTGTCTAAGGTCGGTGAAATTAACCGCCCTATTGTTTCATTCTTTGAATCGGTTTTTGCTGCTACCATGAAAATTACTGATTGGATTATGGTTTTTGCGGCTCCCGGTATTTTTGCTTTAACTACTGTTTCGGTTGCATCTTTCGGTATAAGCATTTTTTCGGCTATTTCAAAATTATTTGCGGTTGTCGCCTGCGGATTCATTATTCAATTCTTTATTATTTATCCTTTACTGATGAAAGTATTCAGCAAGGTTTCCGTAAGTACTTTTTATACCGCAATAATTGAAGCGCTCTTAGTTGCCTTCGGTACTGCAAGCAGCAGCGCCACATTACCTTTAACAATCGCCTGCTGCGAAAAAAGAGGCATCTCGCATAAGATTTGCAGTTTTGTATTACCTTTAGGCGCAACTCTTAATATGGACGGCACGGCTTTATTTCAAACAGTTGCCGTTATATTTCTTACTCAGGCTTACGGCGTTACGCTTGAGCCGATGCAGATTATACAAATCATGGTATTGGCTTTAATTTCATCAAGCACTTGCGCAGGTATTCCAGGAGCCGGCTTAATTACTATAGCATTGGTTCTCAACGGATTAGGCCTGACTCCGCAGGAACTTGTTGAAGGCTTTGCATTCCTGTTTGCATTTGACAGAATTGTTGATATGCTGAGGACAACTGTAAATGTTGCAAGCGATGCTGTCGTTGCCGCAATTATCGCAGATAATGAAAATGAAATAGATTATGATTTGTTAAATAATACCGAAGCCTATAAAGAAATTATTTAGTCTTATTTAATATTCCAAATTTCATAAAATAAAAAAGCCTCTTTTTAAAAAGAAGCTTTAAAATACTATTTCTACATATTAATCTACCAATACCTGTTGAATCTCAACATTCGGCTTACCTAATACTCTCACTAACTCTAATACAGAAGCTTTCATTTGACATTTTTGCGATGTACCGTTGAAAAAATCCGTATAAAAACACCCCTCGCAAACACAGCCTCTTTTGTAACATTCCAATGCCGTATTTGTCCATCTTCTTACTGCGATGGATCTTCCCATATCTCTGCTTCTAAGCACCAAAAATTCCTCCTTGAATTATCCCCAAAATTAACTTGTACTTCTCTTTCATGTCTGTACATCCTAAACCTATACTTACATTATAACTTTTTAATTTTTTAATTCAATGTTTTTATTCAATTATTACGATATGATGCAATATTTTGTAATATTTGTTAATGTGTATTATATTTATTTGTTGCATAACCGATTTCATTATATATTTATTATTTATCTGAAACTTATAGACGGAAACTTCTTCATCAAGCCTGTTTTAATTAAATTAATTTCATTATCTATAATTTCATCAGTCAAAGTTGCTTCTTCATTTTGGAGCGTAATTCTGTATGCTAAGCTCTTAAAGCCTTCTTTTATGTGTCCGCCCTGATATATATCAAAAAGATTAGCTCCCTTATACAGTTTATTATTTGCGGATTTTTTAATTGAAAGCAGAATCTGCTCATTAGATATTGCTTTATCTATTGCAAAAGAAATATCCCGTTCTACTTCCGTAAACTGAGGCAGAGGCTTATATTTCGGTATGGTATATACTGCGGATTCTAACAGCTTGTTTAAGTTTAGTTCAAACAGATATATATCCTGATTAATTTTCATTTTATCGCTTATTAACGGATATATTTGTCCAAAAAAGCCTGCTGTTTCGGGTGTTTTGCCAAGCAAAACAACTTTTGCGCTTCTTCCGGGGTGAAGATATCCGCATTCCTCACCTGTTGAAAATCTTATTCTTTGAGATATATTTAAAAGTTTAAACAGACTTTCAAGCTCTCCTTTCAGGCAGTAAAAATCATATTTCCCGCTTTTTTTCCATAAATTATTATTTGTTTCGCCGGTTATTATGCCTGATATTACTCTATCTTCCTGAACACCGCTGTCTATTTTTTCCGCAGGGCGTTTTACGAAGTATGTTCTGCCGATTTCGTACAGCCGGACATTTTTTTGACCGTTATCAAAATTGTTTTTTAATACCGATAATAAGTTTGCTATAATTGTCTGCCTCAGCATTGTATGATCCTCTGACTGGGGATTCTGCACAAAAACTGCTTCATCTTTATTATAAGAAAGTCCGAATTGTTTTAACATCGGCTCGCCTATTAACGATGATGTAACGGCTTCATTAAATCCGAAGCCCAAAAACAGCCTGTTTACGGATTTTAACATATTTTCTTCTTTTGCTACTTCCGGAGATACGGTTTTATTTGGAAGTGTCGGATTAATATTTTCATAACCGTATATTCTTGCTGTTTCTTCTATTAAATCAACCTCTTGAATCACATCGCTAATTCTAAACCCCGGCACTTTAAACTTTGCTGTTTCATAATTTTTTTCTTTTAATTCAAATCCCAGATTTTTTAGAATTTCTATACATTTTTCCTGCTCTATTTCCCAGCCTAAATATCTTTTTATCTGATTAAATCTTAAAGTTATAATTCTATCTTCCTGTTTATTTAAACCTGTTTCAGCAATACCTGCAAAATCAGCATCCGCATATTTGATTAAAAGTTCTATTGCTTTATATAGCGCAGGTTTTGTCGCTTCTATATCAATACCTCTTTCAAATCTTGCACAGGCTTCGCTCTTGTAACCGATACTTCTGTAATTCTTTCTTGTAGTGTGAGGCATAAAATATGCTGCTTCAAGTGCTATATTTTTTGTATTTTCATCAATTTCAGAATTACGCCCGCCGAAAACTCCTGCTATGCATACACCCTTATCTTTTGTTGCACATAATACAGTATCATTAGTCAGAGTGCGTTCAACATTATCTAAAGTAACCAGTTTTTCGCCGGTTTTTGCACGCCTGACACAAATATATCCGCCTAATTTATCCCTGTCAAAAGCATGGAACGGCTGTCCCGTTTCAAGCATAACATAGTTTGTTATATCAACGACATTGTTTATGGACCTTATTCCGGAAACTTCAAGCCTTCTTTTCATCCACATCGGCGATGATTTTATTTTTATATTATCTAAAATGCCCGCCGCATAGTACCGGCATGTATCTTTATCTATAATTTCCACTTTAAAATCGGATGATTTCCGCCTGCCGAAATCTGTTATTTGATAATTCTTTAATTTCTTATTGAATAATGAAGCAATTTCCCTTGCAACGCCGATTATTGACATTTCATCACCCCTGTTGGGCGTTGGAGCTGCATCTATAATTGTATCTTCGGTTATATTTAATAATTCGTTTATGTCATGTCCTATTTTTATATCTTTAAATATTCTGTTTAATATTAAAATTCCATCTTCATCCTGCATTTTTTCCAAACCCAGCTCATCCTGAGAACAAAGCATGCCTTGAGATTCTATTCCTCTGATTACAGCCGGAGTCAATTCGTATTGTCCGCCTGTCTTTCTTGATAAAACTTTAGACCCTGCCGATGCATACGGTACAATCTGCCCCTCTTTTATGTTTTTTGCTCCGCAAACAACTGTTTTTATTTCACTGCCTGTATTTACATCAACAAGATGAAGTTTATCGGCATTCGGATGATTCTTTATCTCTTTTATTTCTGCTGAGATTATATTTGTAAATTTTGCACCCGTTTTTTCAATACTTTCAACTTCTAGACCGCTCACTGTAAGTTTTTGTACTATTTCATCAACTGTTAAATCGCTTATATCAACAAATTCACTCAACCACTCTAAAGATATTTTCATTTACTAATCCTCTTTATATTTTTCTTTTATTTTATTATAAATAGACTAATACTGCACATAATACAGCAAATGTTTCAAAAATAAATATTGCAGACTGCCGGAAACCCCGAATATAACATCTGTATTAATTATCTCGGCCGAACTTGGGAAATTGCTTTTTTCTTGCAAAAGAACGGCATGTAAAAAATCAACTTTCTAATGGTGCGCCTATTCGATGTATTCTTATAAAATTAGTTCTGCCCGTAATTAGTTTCGGAATTGAACCTAAAATTATAATCCTTTCATCTTTTTTTATTTCCGTATTATTTAGAATATAATTGTCAATCATTTCGAGCAGATTGCCGTCAAGAACTGTATCCCAGTCTTTTAGGCAGGAGTATATCCCCCAGTATAAATTAAGTTTTTTGCAGGTGGATTCTAAATTTGATATTGCAATAACGGGAACTGAAGGCTTTATTTTTGAAATAAGCCTTGGAGTATAACCCATGTGCGAAAATGCCAAAACAGCTTTTGCATCCAAATCTTTTGCCATTTTAACGGCAGCTTGGGCTATAGCTTGCGGGGATAATGCGTAATCGTTATTTATCTCAAGTTCCAAACATTTTTTGCACAGATACGTTTCTTCAACATTTTTTGCAATTTTTTTCATCATTTTTACTGCCTGCACCGGATATTTCCCCGAAGCTGTTTCGCCTGAAAGCATGATTGCATCGGTTCCGTCTAAAATAGCATTTGCTACGTCGCTTGCTTCTGCTCTCGTCGGAACAGGTTCTTCTATCATTGATTCAAGCATTTGAGTAGCTACAATACATACTTTTCTTGCTTTTAATGCTTTATATATTATATTTTTTTGTACAATAGGCACATCCTCAGGCGATAATTCTATTCCTAAATCACCTCTTGCAACCATTATTCCGTCGGATATTTTAATAATAGAGTCAAGATTTTCTATTGCCTGAGGTTTTTCAATTTTGGCTATTATCGGAATACTTCCATGAAATTCTTCTAAATACTTTTTCGCCAGTTTTATATCATTTTCATTTCTTACAAAGGAAAGCGCAATATAATCGGCGTCATTTTCAATTGCAAATTTAATAAATTTAATATCTCTCTGCGTAACGGCGGCTAAACTTCCGGCATTTGAAGGAATATTTATTCCTTTTCTTGGTTTAATCTCTTTTCCGTATATAACTTTTGTTTTTACTTTTCCGTCTATTATCCGGACGGCTTCAAGTCCTATTTTTCCGTCATCCAGCAATATTTTTTCGCCGATTTTTATATCTTTTGCTATTTCTTTGTAATCTGTGGGAACTTCCGTTTTTCTGTCATAATCATCATTTGGAGTCAGTATTATTTCCATACCTTTGCAAATTCTAACCGGTTTGTCCATATTTCCCACTCTGATTTTAGGACCTTGCAGATCCACAAGCACAGGGATGTATCTGTTTAGATTTTTCCCTGCTTCTTTAATAATCGATATATATTCTTTATGCGTTTCTATATCGCCATGTGATGTATTGAGCCTGAACATTGCAACTCCGGCCTTAATCAGTTCGGATATCATTTTATAATCCGAACATGCAGGACCGACCGTTGCAACAATTTTTGTCTTTGTTAATTTTGAAAGTTCCATATATTCTCTTTTCGTAATCGATATTATTAATCTTACATTAAAATTTTCAATGCGGCGCACCTCCGGCCTGTGAACAAATACGCTTACAGCAAGTATTTCAGATTTTATATTTACAGGCACGCCTTAAATTTTATTCTTCCGCAGCAATATTGACGAGGTAATAACCGTTTTCCTCGGATGTTATCGCCCACCTTAAAACATTATATCCGCATGATGCAAGCTCATTTTCTATATTTCCGCTTGTCGGTTTTCCCTTTATTTTTATTTTCACTTCTTTTGTTGTAATCATTATTCCACCGTTACCGATTTCGCCAGATTCCTCGGCTGGTCGACATCTTTTCCCAAAAATTCCGCAATATAATATGCAAGCAGCTGCAGAGGCACGCAGGTTATTGAAGGAGATAAAATTTCAATTATTTTTGGTACTTTTATCACCGCATCAAACAACTTTTTTATGTTATCATCATCGGATGATGTTAATGCTATAAGTTTTGCATTTCTTGCTCTTGCTTCTTCACTGTTTGAAAGTATCTTCTCATAAGTTATCCCCCCCGGCATGAGTATGGATAATACGGGCATTGTTTCATCAAGCATTGCGATGGGTCCATGTTTAAGCTCGCCTGCAGCATAGCCGGTCGCATTTATATAACTTATTTCTTTAAGTTTTAACGCTCCCTCTAATGCAGTTGCAAGATTTACTCCCCTTGCTATATATATAAAATTTTTATACGATGAAAATTGTCTTGCGCATGCTTGTATTTGAGCTGTATCCGATAATATTTCTTCTATTTTTGCAGGAATTTGAATTAATTCGTGTTTTAAAATCTTTATATATTCTTTATCGGTATGAGCTTTTATTTCCGCAAGATACAGCGCCAGCAGATAAAATGATATAAGCTGTGCGGTATATGACTTAGTTGCTGCAACACTGACTTCTATCCCCGCATTTACCGGTATTAAGCTGTCTGCAAGCCTTGCCATATTAGAATCAGGTCTGTTTGTTATTATAAGAATGTGTGCGCCCTTTTCTTTCGCCTGTTTTATTGCCGTTATTGTATCTGCTGTTTCGCCTGATTGAGAAACTCCTATAACAAGCGTTGAAGAATCGGTTGTTGTTTTTCTGTATATATATTCGCTTGATGCTTCAACTTCGGATGATATTCCGGCTAAATCTTCAATAATATATTTGCCGGCTAATGCCGCATGCAAAGAAGTCCCGCAGGCTATAATCTGTATTTTATTGAGTTTTTTTAATGTTTCTTCATTAAGTTTTACTTCGTTTAAAACTACCTTTGCATCCGTATCATAAAGTTTTCCGCTTAGTATATTTCTTATTATATCAGGCTGTTCGTGTATTTCTTTCAGCATATAATGCTTATAGCCGAGCTTGCTTAATGCTACTGGCTCCCATGGCAATATTTCGATTTTCTTTTCAAGAACATTCCCTGATATATCAGTTATTTTGACACTGTCTTTTCTTACAACCGCAATCTCATTATCATCTATATAAACTGCCTTTTTGGTGTACTCAATTATTGCCGGCGTATCGCTTGCTATAAAGTTTTCGTTTTCGCCTATCCCTATCAGCATAGGAGCGTGTTTTCTTGCTCCTATTATTTCATCCGGAACATCTTTATGTATTACACATATTGCATAAGCTCCCTGCAGTTTTTTTACGGAATTTCTGACCGCCGATTCTAAATTTTTTGTCCGGGCATATTCATTTGCTATTAAATGTGCGATGGTTTCCGTATCAGTCTGCGATTTAAATATACACCCTTTTTTAATCAGCTCGCTGCGCAGTTCTTTATAATTTTCAATTATCCCGTTATGAACAACAGCAAGTTTGCCGCAATTACAGGTATGAGGATGAGCATTAGCAAGTGATGCACTGCCATGCGTAGCCCATCTTATATGTCCTATGCCGGAAGTAGGATGCTGTATCTCGTCTTTTCTTTTTTCCAGCTCGTTTTTTAAATTTATCAGCTTCCCTAATGCTTTGTATATTTTTATCTCGTTATTATCTCTCACTGCCAGTCCGGCTGAATCATAACCTCTGTATTCAAGATTAGCCAACCCCTTAAATATAACGTCCGTTACGCTTCTATATCCGGCATAGCCTATAATTCCGCACATCTTTTTCCCTCTGCTGATTATCTTCCCGTTCTATATAATACATTATATAAACGGAAAATGATATTAAGTTTTTATTAAAATTTTTTTAATATATTGCAATGCACGCAAAAAAATGGAACTGCTATATCATGTTTTGAAATTTTGCAGTATTATTAGCTTCTATATATGTGTGCAGTTTTTGGATTATTGACGGTGAAAAATTATAGCTGTTATCTATAGGTACGATTTTTATAAAAGAATTATACCCGTCTTTTGCCGATATTGATGCAATAAACTCTTTAGCAGAGGCTTTAAATAAAACGCTTCCGGTTTTAAATTGAATTTCCTCGATTAAATAATTGTGTTCATTAATAGCTGCAAGCAAAAGATACAGTAAATTTTCCGATGATGTTTTGTATGATTTTGAAAAATCGTATAAGCCGGAATTGGTTTTTATAATATTTGACTGAGGAACGATATTATCCGCAAAGCATTTCTGCCAAATCGGCAGAGCCAAAATTAAAAATAAAATAGCAAATGATTTTTTCATTAAATCTCCATCCAAGATTTACCTGTATAAATATCCGTTTTTAACGGAACCAAAAACGGCTGTCCAAGCTCCATAGCGTTTTTAACTATGCTTTTTACATCCTCAATCTCAGTATTAACCGTTTCAATAACAAGTTCATCATGCACTTGTATGATTATTTTTGATTTAATATTATTTTTTAAAAAGTCATTATAAACTCTTACCGTTGCAAGCTTCATAATATCGGCGGCGCTGCCTTGAACAGGCGCATTTATTGCGGCTCTGCGGGCAGATTCCTGTATTCTGCCGTTAGTGCTCAGCAGACCTGAGCTTAAATACCTTTTACGGCCGTATATAGTTTCAACATAGCCATGAGAATATGCAAACTTAATCGTATCTTCCATATATTTCTTTATATCAGGGTACGAAATAAAATACCTGTCAATAAATTCCTGCGCTTCAAAAGGCGATATGCCAAGACTTGAAGCCAGTCCGTATTTTGATTGTCCGTAAACAATGCCGAAATTTACGGCTTTAGCCTTTGAACGCATTTCTTTTGTAACTTCGCCGGCGCTTACTCCGAATATTTTTTCCGCTGTCGAAGCATGTATATCTTCATTGCTGCAGAAAGCCTCTATTAAATTATCATCTCTTGATATATGCGCAAGCAGTCTTAGTTCTATCTGCGAATAATCGGCAGAAATTATATAATCATCAGGATTTTCAGGAACAAACGCTCCTCTGATTCTGTTCCCGAGTTCCGTTCTCGCCGGAATATTCTGTAAATTCGGATTGGATGACGACAATCTGCCTGTTGATGTTATTGTCTGGTTAAAGCTGGTATGTATTCTTTTGTCAACAGGGCTTCTTAATTCAGGCAGAGTATCAACATAAGTGCTTTTTAATTTTGCAAGATGCCTTTGCTCCAGAATATCCTTTGCGATTTGATGTTCTTCCGCTAAAGTTTCAAGCACTTTTGCACTTGTTGAATATCCCGTTTTGGATTTCATTCCTTTTGCTTTGAGGTTTAATTTTCCAAAAAGAATACCGCCTACCTGTTTCGGAGAGTTAATATTAAACTTTTCCCCCGCTTGTTCGTATATTTCAGCTTCTATTTCATCTAAACGTTTTTTTATTTCTTTTTCTATTCCGCTTAAACAATTTATATCTATGCTCGCTCCGTTTTCTTCCATATTTACGAGTGCCATTGTTAAAGGAACTTCAATGTTATAAAGCAAATCAAGCTCTTTTTCATCAAGGTTCTTCTGCCAGTATTTTGTCAGAAGCAGAGTAGCAAAAGCATCATCGCAGGCATAGGATGCCGCATCTTCAACGGCTACGGTTTCAATAGAAAATGATGATGATTTCATTTTAAGCAGTTGTTCATATTCAACCATAATATAATTGAGATAAGCGCTTGCCTGCTGTTTCAGACCATGTTTTCCCGATGAATCTTTTATATAGCTTGCAAGCATTGTATCAAATATAACATTTTTTAAAGTTAAATTGTGTCTGTTTAGTACATGTATATCATATTTGGCATTCTGTAATGTCTTTGATATACTTGTACTGCTTAAAACAGGCGCAAGCTTATCTTGGACGATTTTTAATCCTAATTGTTTTCCGGCAGTATGCAATATCGGTATATAGTATGATTTTACTTTATCATCGGCATTTTCATTGATTTTTACACGATTATTCGCTGTCAGGATTTGATTTGAATAAGCTAATGATATGCCGACTAAACCGCATTCTAAAGGATTTATCCCGGTTGTTTCGACATCTATTGAAAATATAGTCTGATTATTTAATTCTTTTATTAAATTATCCAGTTTTTCTTCCGTATCAATTATAAATTTTTCATGATTGTATTCTTTATTCGAAGCTTCTGCAATCATCTCTCCTATTCCTAAATTGAGGCGCATTTGGCTTAAAGCTGTCTTTGTATCTCCGCAATTTTCGTTTTCCGCTTCCAATGAAGCTATTTTAAAAGGTTTTAACAGATTATCCGCATTCTTTAAAAATTTATAAAACTGATTTTTTTTGAAGAATTCTATAACCGCATCATAATCGGGCATTTCTAATTTCGCACAGTCAAAATCATAGTCAATATCAAGATTTTTTTGTATTGTAGCAAGTTTTTTACTTAATACTGCAATATCTCTGCCTTCAATCAGTTTCTTTTTTAAAGCCTTTTCGGTTATACTGTCCGTATTTTCATATATCTGCTCCAGATTGTCAAATCTTTCAAGCAGTCTGCATGCCGATTTTTCGCCAATTCCCTTTATCCCCGGAATATTATCTGATGCATCACCGCTTAATCCTTTATAATCAACGATTTGATACGGATATACCCCCATCTTTTCATGGACCTTCTGCCAGCCGAATTCGGTTAATTCCCCTTTTGACGGCATTATTACTTTGATAAATCCCTCTTTATCCACAAGCTGAAATGCATCTCTGTCGCCCGTTAATATATATGTCCGATGATTTTTTTGTTTTGCTTTTTCGGCTATTGTTCCTATTACATCATCCGCTTCATAGCCTTCTTTTGTGTATATAGGTATATTCAGCGCATTTAAACCTTCTATAATTAATGATAATTGGCTTTTCAGAGTATCCGGCATACTTTCCCTGTTTGATTTATATTCCCCGAACAGCTCTGTTCTGAATGTATGCCTTGATACATCAAACGCAACCGCAATTGCATCAGGTTTTATACTTTCATTTTGAAGCAGATCAAACAGAGCCTTGAAAAATCCAAAAACAGCCCATGTAGGCTGATTATCGGAGGTTTTCATCATGGTTCTTTCAAGTGCAAAAAAGTATCTGTAGCACAGCGCATGCCCGTCAATTAATAAAAAGTTCTTATACTGCATAAATTGTCCCGCAATAATTTTGTTTATATTTTATTATTCTATTTTATTTATTTATTTTTCACAACAATTCAATATAAATTGTCACATTTGTTTAACCCGTTAACTGATTATTTATTTTAAATTTTCTTCAAATATCAGTATAAAAGGAGCTGTTATGATTATACAATTAAATGAAAATAATTTTGATGAAAATATTAAAGACGGTGTTAAATTTGTTGCTTTTACTGCCGATTGGTGCGGATACTGCCAAAAACAAAAACCTGTTCTGGAAGAAATTTCAGGCGGAAATATATGGGTCGGCGGTGTTAATGCCGATGAAAATCCGAAATTAACAAGAAGATATGGAATACAAGCATTCCCCTCATTCCTTTTATTCAGGCAGGGTAAACTTATTGCAAAATTTGCAGGCTATAAATCAAAATACGATTTATTAAATACTCTGCTTTCATACTTAAAATAAGCCGAAAAATGCTTCAGCCCGCCTGCTTATACATAAAATCATTTTTATATTATCCTTATATTTATCAGGTGGCAACATTATCTGCTTTTATAGTATAATATGTTGGATAGAAGTAAAGCGGAATAGAAATTGTATGAAAAAGTCATTTTTAGACTTAAAAAAACAAATAGAAAAAGCTGAAAGCATTATAATATTTTCGCATGTCAGTCCTGACGGAGATACATTAGGCTCTAATCTTGCTCTCGGCATGATGATTGAAAAGTATTTTAATAAAAAAGCCGATTCTGTATTTGTGGGAAATCTTCCCGCAACATATTCTTATCTGCCGGATTTTTCAAGGTTTAAAAATGTTCGGCAGTTTGATGAAAATAAAGTATATGATTTAGCCATAGCAGTTGATGTGGCTTCTAAAGACAGGCTGGTATCCGGAAGTTTATTATTTGATAAGGCGAAATTTAAAGTTAATATAGATCATCATAAAACGAATATAGGATTTGGCGATATTAATATAATAGACAGCGAATCCCCCTGTGTAGGATTTATTTTGTTTCAAATATTTAAAAGCTGGAATTTAAAGCCTGCGAAAGATGTTGCCAGATGTATTTATACCTCTTTAATGACTGATACCGGCGGGTTTAAGTATGAAAATACCACCCCTGAAACTTTTATGCTGGCGGCAGAACTTGTAAAATTAGGAGTTTCACCTAGCAAAGAGTACAGGGAATGCTATGAAACAAAACCACAGTCTATGGTTCAGTTTCAGGCTTATGTTATTTCAAATACTTTATTTTACTGCGACGGTAAAATTGCTTTTTCTAAAATCACACGAAGCGATATGAGTAAATTTAATGCCTCGGATGAGTATACGGAAGGTATTGTTGAAGTTTTAAGAACATCTAAAAATGTAGAAATAGCAGCTATTTTAAAAGAAACAAAAGACGGATATACTAAAGTCAGCTTAAGGAGCAAGACCGTTGATTTAACTTCTGTTGTGCTTGACTTCGGAGGAGGCGGACACAGCTATGCCGCAGGCTGTACTATTAAAAAACCCATTGCTGTTGCTTTTGACAAACTTCTGACACGTGTAAAAAGCGAATTGGAATGAGAAACTATATCAAATCACTTATAAAAAAAATCATTTATCAGGACTTTTGCGGAGTAGCAGCAGAAATGGCATTTTGGTTCATTATCGGATTATTTCCTTTTTTGTTGTTTTTAACATCATTATTTGCCTGGATGGGCAAGCAGGCTCTTATGACTCCCATACTTAATTTTATTGAAAATATTGCGCCTAAAGATGTTTCGGCATTAATTACAAATACTCTCAACGAAGCAATGATATTTAAACAGGGTATATTTACTGCCGTATTGGGGCTTTGCATCACTATTGCGCTTTCATCGAATGCTATCGCTGCAATTATAAAAGGCTTAAACAGGGCTTATGCAATTGAAGAAAACAGAAATTTTATATATACAAGACTGCTTTCCATTATTATGGTTTTTATAAATGCTTTAGTTCTGTTTTTGACTGTCAGCTTAATTGTGTTCGGCAAAGTAATACTTGATTTTGCAATAGAATATACGGTGCTTTCAAAACTTTCTCTTGATGTTATTTCGGTTATAAGATGGCCGGTATCTTATCTTGCGCTTGCATGTTTATCGGTCGTAAACTATTTTATCCTTCCTGCTATTGAGGGAAACGATAAAATAAAGCTAAAAAGCGTTCTGCCCGGAACTTTCTTTTTCAGTTTTTTTTGGATTATAGGCTCCTGGGGCTTCAGCATTTATTTAAGCAATTTAAACGCTTATAATAAAGTATATGGCGCTATCGGGGCAGTTTGTATTCTTATGGTCTGGCTTTATTATACTTCATTAATTATGCTTGTCGGCGGAGAAATTAATTCAAGAGTTTATAACCGTTTGATGAATATTAATCAGGACTAAATTTCTTTTTTCCTTTTTTTCCCTCCCCCTCATGCATGCCGTATAGAAAAAATGCTTGTTTTACTGGGAAAATGCGGACATTTGCAATTTAAAAGATATCAGCAGTTTATCATTTCAATTTTTTCCCCTCCCCGCACGACCCCGCCCTGCATTTTCGGTGTTATAATTAAAGGGAGGCAAGATAATTTGTTATAAACTGCCTTGCCGTTCTCGGGGTTCTTATTCCTTTTAATGCTGAAAATTCTTCCGCCTGCTTGTAAAATTTATCATTAACCGTTATACAGCAGTCATCTGCTATTTGAGATACTATATCCAGATATTCGGATTTTGTCAGGATGGAAAATGTAAGAGTAATTCCGAACCTGTCGGACATTGAAACTGTTTCATCTATTGTATCGCCGTAATGTATTTCGTTTCCTTCCCTTGATGAAAAACTCTCTTTCACAAGGTGCATTCTGTTTGTTGTCGCATAGATTATAATATTCTTCGGCCTGTCTGATAATGAGCCTTCAAGCACAGCTTTTATTGAAGAAAAATTTGTATCATCTTCTTCAAATGAAACATCATCCGCAAAAATAATAAATTTAGCCGGCAGATTTCTTAATGTTTCGTACAAATCTGCAAGATGAATTATACTTTCTTTATATATTTGTATTATTTTCAAATTATATCCGGAAAATTCATTTATTAAGGCTTTAACGGTTGAGGACTTTCCGCATCCCCTGTCGCCGTACAATAAAATATTATTTGCTTCTTTACCGTCCAAAAATGCCTGAGTATTTTTCTTTATGACTTCTTTTTGATATGCGTAATTTTTTAAGTCTGAAAAAGCAAGATTATCATAATATTTAATCGGCTTTATTTCTTTTTCTTTTGTAAATTTAAAAGCATTATAGCAGGCAAATATTCCGTATCCGTATTTTTGATATGAGCTTATTACATCATCAATATTAAAAGGACGAATGCCCGATGTAAAAAATACCGGCAGATGTTCAATTATTTTTGTTTTATCGGGATATTTATCCAAAATCATATTTTTAATATTTTTATAATCAATCAGAACTAATTTATCAAAAACGGATAATTCATAAGCGCCGGTTTCAAGAAGCCGGCTGTTTTCTTCTGCACAGGCTCCGCATCCTCTTGATATAATGTTATTATCAGTATATATAAGTTGTTTTAAATAAGTATATAAATTCTGATTGCCGGCTTCTGAATAAAGCTCCGAAATAAATTTTGAATATGCCTCGATAACTGTGTCAAAATTATTATCATCATACGCACACTTAAGAAACCCAATAAAAGATTTAATGACTTTATTTTTTGTTACATTTTTAAATATTGATATAAGCAGAAGCGATGTTATTAAGCTGTTCATATTATTTTCCCATGCAGACTTTTTTTAATTTATTTATACATTTTTGCATAAAATTTTTATTAAAATTGGCAAAATTCTGCTTAAAGTTACAATTAAGCATTCTGCAGTACATTTTGCAGGTTTTTGTCATTTCTCTGCATTTTTGCGAATTTTCATTCAGCCATATTTCTTCAGGCGGATTTTCTTTAATATTGCCTACAGGAAGCATGTTAAAACATAATCTTACATTTCCGTACGGATCTATTGCATAATTTGTAGACCCCACATCACACTTGATATTTTGAAGAATATCATCGGGATTATTGAAAAATATTTTCATTGCCTCTAATTGCTCGCAGGAATTGTATATGGAATGTCCGGCCTGTTTCATTTCAACAAGCCTTCCGACGACTTCCGTAGCCTTTTTTGCCATTTCCTTATACTTCTGCCGTAATTCTTTCGGCATTTTATAAGTTGAAGTCGTACAGCTTTTCTGGTAGAAATACCCATGGAACGACTCTTTGTCATCCATCAGCTGGAACATAATTCCGTTTATTCTGTTCTTTGTTACAAATTCAGCAAGAGGAACAATTTCATCAAGATTTTCGGGCATCATTATCGTTGCAATATTTATGCCCAGCGGTTTATGTCTTTCATCACGCAGTTTTTTTAAGGTAAAAACGGCATCCAGCGTCTTTTCGTATGAGCCTTCCCTTCCTCTTGAAGCATCGTGTATCACGGGATTATTTATTGCATTTAAAGATAAATTCAGCGATTCAATGGGCGAATCGGCTATTTTTTCGTATAAATGCCCTATGCTGAACCCGTTGGTCATAGAGGCTGTTTTTATTCCCAAAGAATGGGCATGTTCTGCAAGCTCAAATATATCAGGTCTTAAAAACGGCTCTCCGCCCGAAAAGCAGAACCAAAAGCCCTCTCCAAGCCAATTTCTTAAATCCGTAAGAACTTTTTTCCATTCCTGAGTTGTAAGTTCGCTCGGCATTACTTCAGAAGCAACCGTTTTCCATTTTGAACAGGTTACGCATTTTAACTGGCATCTGTCTGTTATATCAAAAGTTATCTGCCGGGGTTTTTCAAGTTTTTTTTCTTTTTCCATCTCTAATCCTTTTCGCTGTTCTTCTTTTGACTTTCTGCATGATAAAAATCATACACAAGTTTTGCCTGATTCTTAGATAATAATAACATTAATTCTTCTTTTGCGAGCTTTGAAATTTTAAGAGGCGAAGAATATTTTTCAATTAAAAGTTTTTTATTCTTTTTATATAATCCTTTTATATCGTCTAATGCCGAATGTACAGCCGATTTTTCCCTTAAACGGCGGTGAAATGTTATTGCAAAACGATGGGCTTCATCTCTTATTCTCTGAAAAAAATACAATGCCTGCGAGTTTCCGGGGAATATTACGGAAATGGAATTATTCGGCGTAAATACTTCTTCAATCCGCTTTGCGAGCGAAATTACATCCTGATTTTGCATCCCAAGCTCATTGAGTATTTCAACCGCACTTGATAACTGCCCTTTGCCTCCGTCTATAATAATTAAATCGGGAAATTCATGACCTTCTTTTTTTAACCTTGAATAGCGCCTGAAAATAACTTCACGCATAGATTGAAAATCATCCGGCCTGCCGTTTTCAACGGTTTTTATTTTATAGTGTTTATATTCGCTTTTCTTCGGCATTCCGTTATAAAATGAAACCAGCGAAGCAACCGTATTCGTACCTTGAATGTGTGATATATCAAAACATTCCACCCTGCAGGGAAACTTTTTAAGCCCTAATTTTTCCTGAATATATGCTCCGGTTTCATTATAATTCGCCTGAATTTCCTGCAGAGATTTAACTTTAAGCTCCTGCAGATGATAATTTGAATTCTTAAGCGCAAGCTCAAGTATTTCATCATTTCGTTTAGTTTTGCCGGAATTAATTTTTACACTTGCATTTTTTCTTGAGGACAGCCACTCCTCATATATTTTTTTATCTTCGGGGGCAAATTGGATTGAAGTTATGATTTCGGAAGGTATATCATCATCCCCCGCCATTTGATAATACTCTTTTATAAAATATGATATTATTTCATCTCCGCTGTCATAATCGGATTTAGAAACTTCAAAATCCTTTTTATTTGTAAGTCTTCCGCCCCTTATCTGAAGAAGCGAAATTCCGCACAGAAATTCATCAGTGCTTATTGAAATAATATCCTGATTAATTTTTGTATTTTCATAAACAGCTTTTTGCTTTTCTATTGTTTTAAGCACATCAAAATAACTGTCCCGATATTTTGCAGCTTTTTCATATTCTTCCTTTTCGGCATATTTTTCCATCATTGATTTCAACTCGTCAACAAGCTGCATCTGCCTGCCTGATAAAAATAATTCAACATTTTTTATAAGTTTTTTGTAGTCATCCGGCAAAATCATTTTCCGGCAGGGCGCCATACACCGCCCTATTTGATAATAAATGCACGGGCGGTCTTTAAATTTTGGAGTTTTGCATTGTTTTAACGGGAAAAGCCGTTTTAACAAATCAAGGGTTGCATACATTGATTTTGCATTTGTATATGGACCGAAATACTTGCCTTTAAGCATATTTTTATTATATTTTCTTACAACCAGTATCCGGGGGTAATCCTCCTGTGTAATAAGGAAATAAGGAAACTTTTTATCGTCTTTCAAAAGAACGTTATATTTTGGTTTGTATTTTTTTATAAGATGCGATTCGAGAATTAACGCTTCAATCTCGGAATTTGTTATGATAAATTCTATCCCGGCAATTTGAGGCACCATAACTTTCAATTTAACGCTGTCATGCTTTTTGTTAAAATAGCTTGAAACACGTTTCTTCAAATTTTTTGCTTTTCCGACATATATTATAGTGTTATCCTTATCATAAAACTGATAAGAACCGCTTGATTCGGGTATAAGCCTTAATTGTTCTTTTATATTCATATTAGTATTTTACACTATCAATAAACAATGCAAAATATTGTTTCTGTTTTGTATAATAGTATTATGGATTTAAAAAGTTTTATTTATAAATCATTGCTGAAAAGAACATATTACAGATACGGCTCATGCACCAGATGCGGTGATTGCTGCAGTAAAATCTACGTCAAGCATAAAAACGGCATTATAAAAGATGAAGCCGAATTTTATAAACTCAAAAATTTCCATCCGTTTTATGCTTCGCTTGAAATTACGGATAAAGATGAACAGGGGCTTGTTTTTAAATGCAATAAGTTTGATAAGGAAAAGAAAATATGCACCATACATAAGTTCAGGTTTGCTATATGCAGAAAATATCCGTCTGAAGAAATATTTAAATTCAACGGCGTAATGTCTGAAAACTGCGGTTATTACTTTAAGCCGGTAATAAGTTTTCAGACTATCTTAAAAAAATTAAAAAAAGATAGTTATAAAAAATTGTTGTGATATAATGATATAATAAAATAAATCGGGATGTAGCGCAGATGGTAGCGCACCGTGTTCGGGTCGCGGGGGTCGCAGGTTCAAATCCTGTCATCCCGATTTTTTATATCAAGTCTGTGCAATGCAGGTAATGCCTCAATAATCATTAATCTATTTTCGGAAAAGAAACATTAATCCGCACGCCGGATAACAGAAAAATCGCAGAACTTACCGCAGTTTATATCTATATAACAACTGTTTTAGATACAAACAATGCATACAGAACTATGCTCCGGATTTTCTGCAACATTCGCATCTGCCTGACGAACAAAACATAACGGAGCTGAAAATTATATTTTCTGTCATAATTTAATTTCTGTCTGCAACAATGAATTTTTATCTTGTTTTTTCCTTTTTTCTCTCCCCTCACACACTTTTTTTTCCCCCGCCCCGCCCCGCAATGCTTGTTTTGCATGGGAAATGCAGACATTTGCAATTTAAAAAATATCAGCAGTTTATCATTTCAATTTCGGCTCCGGTATGATTTTTATTTCGTTTTTCCAAATCATTAAATTTATTTTTATTTAACTCTAAAGCCTCCATATCATAATTTTCAATAAAAAAACAATTATCGGTATAGAACTCGTAAGAGTCTCCTAACGGCTCAAGTAAAATTTTGTTTAGTTTATCAGCTTCTGCAATTTTAGTACAAAATGTGATGAAAGTTTCACCTATATATTTTAACCCTGAAGCCGGATTTTTCTTTTTATCCGTATGTGCAGGCGCCGTTTCAATAAGTTCCAAACTCAAATAATCATTATGTTTCACCGTTTCCATAAATGATATACAGTTTCCGTTATTTTCTTCCATAACAAAAACATCCTTATTTTCATTTTGCAAAGAACTGATAATTTCATTTTCCATATATCTGACAAAATGATTATTCTGCCATTCATCGGAATTTTTCAACCGTGAAAAATAGCCGATATCCTTTCTGCTGTCCAGTTTATATATTTTACAACTTTCAGATTTCGAGCCGTTTTTTAAAACACCGCATTTTGCCGTCAAAGTCTTTTCAAACGTAACGGAATTATTTAAAGAATTTGATATTTTCATATATTTATCCCTTGCTCTTATACTTATTATAAAATAAAAATTTTAAAATTATTTATCGGTTTCATCTATCCATACATAAGTTTTGGGAATGCTTGATAAAAAAGGATTGAAAATATTTTCATATTTTTTTGAATTATTTATGAATTTATCAAATTTATTTATTTTTAGTTTTATATATAAAAAATATCTTTTTAAACTCATAGTTACTTCCGGCAGTTTCATTATATAAAAATGCTTCAAATAAAATAACCCCCGTAAATACTGATTATTTGATAAAAATTATATACTTTTGTATAATAATATACGATTATGAATAAAAGAATTTTAATAGCGGATGATACAAAAGTCTGGTTATATTTATATATTGAAATAATCAAACAGCTGTATAAAGATACATTTGAAATTCAGCCTGCAGATTCCGCCTCAGATGCTCTTAATATTATTCTTAAGAATAAAATAAATCCGTTTGGAATTATTATTACCGATTTGCAAATGGAAAATGACTATGAGCCGATGACAGCAGGCGAATGGCTGATTGAAAATATAAAAAGACTGGATGAATATTCAGAAGCAAAAATTATCATTATATCTTCAATGTATAATATTGAAAATATCGCAGAAAAATACAATGTTGAGTGTATTTCAAAACAAAAACTCATTAATAACAGACTGCTGATGAAATATATGTTTGAAAAATTAATGCCACATTTAATAAAGACAGAGCAAAACTAATTTTTTTTGAATTTTAATGTTCTTTCTATATCTCTGTTTTGAACTCTTTCAGCAAGGTCGTTGCGTTTATCATACAATTTTTTGCCTTTAGCAAGCGCTATTTCAAGTTTTGCCCATCCGTTTTCGATAAATAAAGATAAAGGAACAATCGTATAGCCGTCCTTTTTAATGCGCCCCGATATTTTTTCTATCTCTTTTTTATTGAGAAGCAGTTTTCTTGTCCTGTTTTCATCATGATTATACCTGTTGCCCTGTTTATAAGGACTGATATGGCAATTATACAAATAAACCCCGTCTGCGCCGATTTTGATAAAACTATCCTTTAAATTAACCCCGCCGTTCCGTACGGACTTAATTTCAGTGCCTGTTAAAACCAGACCGGATATATATTTGTCAAATATATGATAATCATGAAATGCTTTTTTATTATTTGATATAACTTTTCTGCCCATATAATGATTATAGCATCATAATTTCATTTTCAATCACTTGTTTCATTATCATATTTGCAAGTATTCTCTTTTTACCGGCTTTTTCCGGAATATTATCTGCGCAGACACTATAAACTTTACAGCCCGATATATCATTGCATCTGAAAACATAAGCCGATAAATATGCTTTATGATTACCGCCCGTAAATATTTCCGATACGGATTTGTCAAAAATCAGCCTGTATCCGCAGACGGCTAATATCTGCCTGTACATCCGGTCATGATATAACCGCATAATTATTTTTCTGTTAAGCATTCTATACTCTTTTTTTAAATTTTTTTAAGCGGTTATAATAATAGTTAATCTTGTTTTCAAGAACAATCTGCTTCAGCTTGTTTTCGGCTTTGACAAAATAAGGTATGTCATTAATCCCTGTTGTTATTTCATAATCCCTGTAAATATTATTTAAAACATCTTTTAATATATAAATTTTCTCATTTTTTGATATAAATAAATCAGCGAAATAATCCGTAATAATTTCTTTAAAAGTTGTTTTTTCAATGTCAGCTTTGCTTGAAACAAGACGCAAATGTCTTCTTTTCATAATTTTACACATCCCTTTCTCTTATTTTTGTAAAGTTAATGCAATAATATGTAACTCATAGTATAATATATATATCAGCCTATACATTTTATTGTTTATATTAAAATTATATTACATTTTAATGTAAATAATTACAATAAATCAGTGTAAAAATGTAACAAAAATTAAATCAGGAAATAATATGGATATAGGAAAAAGAATTAAAAAACTTAGAGCAGAGCTAAATGTATCATCTGTAAAGTTTGCAGAAAGTCTTGATATTCCGGTAAGAACCATAGGAAGCTATGAAAGAAATGAAGCCCAGCCCGGCGCAAAATTTCTTAAAGCGCTGGTTGATTGTTATTATGTAAATATAAACTGGATACTTACAGGAAAAGGTAACATGTTTATTTCCGAAAAAATAAATAATGATTTAAATTTTATAGCAATTTTAAAAGATAAATTTAACCTTACCGAAAGGGAAATAAACGGGCTTGCCGAAATTTTAGAAACAGAAGCAAGCAGAGATATGGTTTTAAAATTTATAGAAATTAAGCATGGAAGCAAAGAAGCGCTCGACAGTTTAATATGTAATCTTCAAGGAATAAAAGCTATATACGGCTAATCCGTATCAACCGGTTCTTTTAAAACAGCATTTACGGCATTTTTTGCATTCTGCTTTAATGTATCCGGTACATTCGGCAGAACTGCAAGCTGTCTTAGAACGTCAACCGTTCTTTTAAATATCCTTACTATATCGCCTTCCGATGAATCAACCTGTTTTGCAATATCTTCCCACGGAGTACCAAGTATCCACTGCTCAATCAGCGGAGAATAATATGAGTTTATATACATTTCCGTATCAATATCATATTCACGCTGAAGCGAGGCAATCTTTTTTCTTATTTCTTTTATTTTGTTCAGCGCTTTTCTTGCTTTTTTGCTGATTGGAACAGCCGGAAATACTTCTGTTCTTAAATCTTCCGTTACTAATGCACAGACTACCGATGCAAGTTCATGAGGCAGAAGTTCATCTAATATGCCGTTTAAAATAATCTCTGATAAAAATAACTCATTTTCGGCCCTCACCATAGAGCAGGTTATGCCGGAATCTGTCGGGCAAGTGTCCTTTATATACCCCATTTTTTCTAAAATCTCTCTATGCGCAAGAAATTTATTCCAATATATATCTTTTTGTTTTTCAATGTTTCTGCACATTTCTTTATTTCGTTTTTCGTATCTTTTAATTATCTCAAGATTCTTCATGTGCTTTTTATATCCTCTGCAGGCTCCGCATTGATATTTTTCCGTTTCAAGCCTTATTTTACGTGTTTTTTCAGCATATTCAACCGTTTCCGGAGAATATTCAGCCCCTTTTTGCTTTGCCTGTTTTTGAAGAGTTCTTGTCAGTTTTCTGAAAACAATATATTTTTCTTTCAAAGCATTAAACTTCAATAAATCATCTGTTGTGAGGTTAAAAGGACACTTTTCGCTTTTAAGTTTATTCAGCGTCTGCTCGCAGGCAAGCTGTTCCGCAATTATAGGTTTCAGCCTGTCATTAGATGAAAAATATCCGAAACTTTTTAAAATAAGCTCTTTTGCCTGACTAAGCTCAAGATTTTGAAGAAGGTTTAATACCATGGAATAACCGGGGGAAAAACGGCTTTCAAGAGGATTAGCAGAGCTTTTTACCAAATCTGCAACTTCTTCGGGGCTTTGAAACTGCGTACCCATAACAACTACATAGCCTGTTTTATCCATTCCACGCCTGCCTGCACGTCCGGACATCTGCAGAAACTCATTGGCGCTTAATATCCTATGACCGGAATCTGTCCTTTTGCTTATTGCGGAAATTACGGCAGTTCTTGCAGGCATATTAATTCCCGCTGCAAGAGTTTCCGTTGCAAATACAACTTTTATCAGCCCTTTCTGAAACAGTCGTTCAACAAGCAGTTTCCATGCGGGAAGAAGACCGGCATGATGAGATGCCGTGCCGTTATAAAGATATTCCAGATTTTTATTATTTTCAAGATAGGCATGTTCTTTCAAAAACTCCTGAATTTCTTTCTTTATCTGCTTTGCCTCATCATCCGTAACCAAATGCAAATCAGAGCATTTTTCCATATTTTCATCGCATTTTTTGCGTGAAAATGTAAAAAATATTGCGGGAAGCATGTTTTTTTTATGCAGAACAGCTATAACATCTTTAACAGTGTTACGTTTCTTAGCCCGGCGGGAATAATAATTCATTTTCTTTTCCGGTTTGATTTTTTTGTTGAGTTTCCCGTCCGGATTAAGCAGAGGCAATATTTCAGCCGGCTTTGAAGAATCAAAGTAATAATGTCTTAAAGGAACAGGCCTAAAATCGGTATAAATAAGATGCGTATTTGAATGAACGGTATTTATCCAGTCGCACAACTGCCTTGAATTAGCTATTGTTGCGCTCAGGGCAATTATTTGAATACTGTTCGGGCAGTATATAATACTTTCTTCCCAGACAGTACCCCGCTGTTCATCGTTCATATAATGAACTTCATCAAGAACAACATACTTAACATCACGCAGATTATCTTTTAATGAGCCGAAATTTGTTCCATACAGCATATTTCTGAATACTTCGGTTGTCATAACGACAACGGGCGCTTCTCTGTTAATTGAAGCATCACCGGTCAAAAGCCCGACATTTCCCTCCCCGTATCTGCATCCAAAGTCATAAAATTTTTGGTTTGATAATGCTTTCAAAGGCGTAGTATAAAATAAACGGGTATTTTCTTCCAAAGCCCTATGAATTGCGTGTTCTGCTATGCAGGTTTTGCCTGCGCCCGTCGGTGCGCATACTACTATGCTGTTTCCCTCATTTATGCTTTCAACCGCTTCTTTTTGAAAATCATCCAGCTCAAAATCAAATTCAAACAAAATTATACCTTCATACCATGCCTGTTATCGTAATCAATTCTTCCTATCAGTTTATTCAGACGCCTAGCAACATCTTTAAACATAGGAATGTTCAGACTCTGCGCACCGTCCGATGATGCATTTTCAGGGTCATGATGCACCTCCATCATAACGCCGTTAGCTCCGACTATCAAACCTGCTTTTGCCATCGGTTCAATTAAATAGCGTCTGCCTGTGCCATGGCTCGGATCTACAATAACCGGCAGGTGGGAATATTTTTTTATTACCGGAATCGCCGCTATATCAAGAGTATTTCTTGTTGAACTGTTATCTACGCCTTTGATGCCTCTTTCGCAGAGAATAACTTTATCATTGCCGTTGTACATAATATGCTCTGCCGCAAGCAGAAACTCTCTGAGCGTGGAGGCGGCGCCTCTTTTTAAAATAACGGGCTTTCCGCATCTGCCGACTGCCTTTAATAATTTAAAATTCTGCATATTTCTTGCTCCGATTTGAATAACATCGGCATATCTGCAGACCAAATCCAAATCCAATGTATCCATTAATTCGGTAACAACAAGCAAACCTGTTCTTTCCCTTGCAGCGGCAAGATATTCAAGCGCTTTTTCCTCAAGCCCCTGAAAATCATAAGGGGAAGTCCTCGGTTTAAATGCCCCGCCTCTTAAAAAATGACAGCCCATTTCCTTTGCAGCATCCGCAACACGAAGCAGCCCGTCCAAATCTTTTTCAACACTGCAGGGACCGACTATCAGTACCGGTTTTTCATTTCCGCCTATCCGGACTCCGTTTGAAAATTCAATAACGGTATCATCCGGCTTGCCTTCTCTTGAAGCCAGCTTATAAGGCTCTTGAATTATTTTAACACTTCTGACTCCGTCGTATGACTGGAATGAATGAGGTTCAATCAAGCGTTTATCGCCGATTGCCGCAATAACGGTCATAACATCGCCTTTATTTAAAACAGTTTTAAACCCTTTATTCCGCAGTGCTTTTTCTACAGTCTGTATCTGCTCTTTTGTAGCCGACGGCTCCATAATTATAATCATATTTTCCTCTTTCTATACGGCGGTTTTTTCCTGTTTTGACTCTATAATTGTATTTAAACATGACTCAGATACAATCGTATCAGGCAGTATTATCGAATTTTCAACGGTTACATTATCTTTTATAATAATATTATCCCATAAAATAGAATTAATGATTTTAGAATTCAAACCGACCGTGCAATTGTTTCCTATAACACATCTGCCTATAAACTCCGAGTTTAAGCCGGATTTAAAATTCCCGCCTGAAATATATCTGCCGTTTTTAGCGTTGTGTA
This sequence comes from uncultured Muribaculaceae bacterium, assembly GCA_964491345.1. Lineage (GTDB taxonomy): Bacteria > Cyanobacteriota > Vampirovibrionia > Gastranaerophilales > Gastranaerophilaceae > Avigastranaerophilus. The sequence continues at coordinate 155,313 of CAZBFV010000001.1, read as the reverse complement.
CTTCAGGAATGTAAGATGAAACAATGCCGTCAAGCAATTCGATATTTGATTTTTTATACTGTTCTATTGACCCTATATCTGACCAATATCCTTCCGATACATAAGTATTTACCGGAATATTATTCTGAATTAGCATCGGAAAAACATTTTTGGCAAAATCAAAAAAAGTATCGGCAGGAATATAGCTAAATATATCGTAATGAAAAATATAAATACCTGTATTTGCCAGATTTGATTTGGCTTCATTTATTGATGGCTTTTCCTGAAAACTCAGGACAAAACCTTTATTATCAGGCACAACAATTCCATATTTATGAATTTCGCTGTTTTGAACTTCTTTAATTACAATGGTAGCAACGGACTGCGATTTTTTATGACATTCATAAGCCTTATATATATCAATATCAGTCAATCCATCACCTGACATAACAATAAAATCTTCATTCCTGTCAAAAAAGAACTGACATTTCTTCACTCCGCCGGCTGTTCCCGATAATTTTTCTTCTTTTATAAATTTAAAGTTAATGCCAAAATCATGCTTGGAAAAATAATTTATAATTTGTTCGGACTTATAATGCGTATTTGCGGCAATATTTGTAATTCCATGCGATAATAAGTGTTTTGCAAGAAGCGCCATTACCGGAACATTAGCTACAGGTACAAGAGGCTTAGGAACAATATTCGACAATGGTCCTAGCCTTGAACCCACTCCTGCTGCCATTATCATTGCTTTTTTTAACATAATTTAATCCAATCTGCACTTTAAAACGGAAATCTGCTACCGAAGTTTTTAGGAATTTTAATCTTTCCTTTTTTTATTTTCTGTTTTATATCGGAAAAACCTTTCATCATCTTTCTCATTTGTTCAAACTGAGAAATAATTTGATTAACCTCATGAACGGGAATGCCGGAGCCGAGTGCAATTCTTCTTTTCCTTGATGTGTTTATAATATCCGGATTGGCTCTTTCCTGAAGCGTCATACTTGATATAAAAGCTTCAATCTTTTTCATCTGTTTTTCGCCTTCGGCTGCTATGGTTTCCCTGTCGTCCTTCTTTAAGCCGGGGATTGGAAGCATGCCCAATATATTATCTATCGATCCGAACATTTTCATCTGTTTCTGCATATTCAGAAAGTCATTATACGAGAATTGGGCTTTTTCCATTTTCTTTTTAAATTCTTCAGCCTGCTTTTCGTCAAAAACTTCCCGAGCTTTTTCAACAAAAGATACAATATCTCCCATTCCGAGTATTCTATCAGCCATTCTTGACGGATAAAAATCAGATAAAGCTTCAAGATTTTCTCCCGTACCCGTTAATTTAACGGGTCTGCCGGAAGCCTGAACAACGCTTAAAGCGGCTCCGCCTCTTGAATCGCCGTCTAGTTTTGTTAAAATAATACCCGTAATATCAAGCTGAACATTAAAATTTTCCGCAACACTCACAGCCTGCTGACCCAGCATTGCATCAATAACAAGAAGTTTTTCCTGAGGCCTGAAAGCCCTGTCTATTAATAAAAGCTCTGCCATCATTTCATTATCAATCTGCAATCTGCCTGCCGTATCTATAATGACTGCGTTATATCCGCCGTCTTTTGCATAATCAATTGACTTTGAAACTATATATTGAACATCTTTTGAATCATCGATTGCAAAAACCGGAGTGCTGATTTGCTCCCCCAGAGTTTTTAACTGAGCAGCAGCTGCGGGTCTGTAAACATCAGCCGCAACTAGAAGAGGATTTTTGCCTTCTTTCTTCAATTTAACGGCTAATTTAGCCGCCGAAGTCGTTTTGCCCGAGCCTTGCAATCCGAGCATCATTATTACGGAAGGGTGTCCGGTTAAGTTTAAAGGTTTATTTTCATTTCCCAATATACTTACAAGCTCGTCATGCACTATTTTTATAAACTGCTGGGAAGGATTAACCCCTTTTAATACATCTTCTCCCAGCGCCTTTTCTTTTAAGCCGGACATAAATATTTTAACGACTTTTAAGCTGACATCCGCATCTAAAAGCGCACGTCTTACCTCTCTTAACGCTTCAGATATATTATCTTCCGTTAAAACGGCATTGCCCGAAGTTTTCCTTATTATTTCCCGTAATTTATCAGATAAATTATCAAACATATCTAAATTTTACTATAAAAATTACATGGCATACCATTGATTGCAAAATTGTTTCAGTTCTTAATTAAAATTTTTTCTATAGCCTTTTGTATTTGAAACTTTTCTTCCCAGCCCCTCTATTTTCGATTTTATGCATCCTATACATTTTGCGGGAGAGTCGTTTATACAAATTTTATCAGGGTAGATTTCATATTTTCTGCGGTAATCCCCCGTTGTCATATTAGGCATCACAACATTTGCGCCCGAATTCAATGCAATCATTCTTCCGTTCTCTCTTGATGTTTCCATTGCCGTTGTTGCGGGAATATTTATATCGGGCAAAATAAGCCTTGTTATTGACATAACTTTTAATGCCATGTCAAAGTTGTCTTTATCTGCATTCCTTAAAGGAGTTTCAGGATGAGGAATGAATGGGCCTATCCCTGCCATATCGGCATCTAATTCCTTAAAAAATAAAATATCATCAGCCAGAGAACTTACCGATTGCCCGGGAAGCCCTACCAAAACCCCTGTTCCTGTTTCATAACCCAGCTGTTTTAAATTATGCAGACACTCGAAACGATTATCAATACTCATTTCAGGATGAAGCGAACCATATAAATTTCTGTCCGTTGTTTCTATTCTCAAAAGATACCTCTCGGCTCCCGCCTCTTTCAGTATTTTATATTCATCAAAAGTTCTTTCTCCAATGCTTAAAGTAATTACAACATCATTTTTTTTAAGAGTTCTAATTATATCCGCCAGTCTTTCAACCGTATAATAGGAATCTTCCCCGCTCTGCAGAACTATGGTTTTATATCCCGCATTAACTGCGTTTTGTGCGGAAGAAAAGATTTCATCCGCACTCATGCGGTATCTTTCAGCTTTTTTATTTCCGCTTCTTAATCCGCAGTAAAAGCAGTTTTGCTTGCATATATTACTGAATTCAATCAAACCCCTTAAATGAACGTTTCCGCCTTTATATTTTTTTCTGACATCATCAGCAGCAGAATACAATAAAGCCCCGTCCGAATTTAACAGTTCAATAATTTCATCTTTTTTAAGATTATGCTCTTTTTTTGCTTTTTCTAATATTTTTTCCGTTTCCACAATTACATTATAAAAGAGCCGGAAATAATTGTCATCGTATCTTAAAAATTTCCGGCATAATATCTGCAAAAATTATCAAAATAAAAATAGTTCTTCATTTTTTAATTATTATGTGCTAGTATATCTATAGCTCTTTAAGGAGATTTTTAATATGGGCGAGCATTTATCAGGTTATATAGGCGGTTTACATGTCCATTGGGATACATTAATAACAATGTGGTTTGCAATGGCGGTCGTTATATCGGTTTCTTTTGCTTTAACAAGAAATCTGGCTGTTATCCCCGGTAAACTGCAGACTGCCGGAGAAAGCATTATAAAGTTCTTTTTGGGCAATCTGTCGGAAATAAAGAACGGGGAAAGCCATATACCCATTGTTGCTTCTTTATTTTTGTTTATTTTAACAGCAAATTTGACGGGGCAGCTTCCTTTAAAATTAATACGGCTGAAACAGGGGGAATTGGCTTCGCCTACAAACGATATAAATTTAACTGCCGCACTTGCCGTTCTGGTTTTAATATATTATCTTTTTCAGGGCTTTAAAGAAAAAGGAATCAAATACATATATCATGGATTAAGCATAACAGGCATAATAACAACTTTGGTAGACCTGCTTGAAATGATAACAAGACCGTTAAGTCTTGCGCTTCGTTTATTTGCCAATATATTAGCGGGAGAAATACTTGTATCTGTTGTTATAGGCTTAGTTGCACTTGTTGCGCCGGTGCCTGTAATGCTTTTTGAAATATTTGTAGCGTTTATACAGGCATTTGTGTTTATGATGCTGACAATAGCGTATATTACATCGGCTGTATCGGAAGAACATTAATTGAAAGGAGAATAATATGAATGAAATACAAACAATCTCGGACTTAGCACAGTTAGGTGCAGGTTTTGCAATAGGTTTAGCGGGTCTGGGCGCAGGCTTGGGCATAGGTGTCGGTTTAAAAGGCTTAATGGAAGCCGTAGCAAGACAGCCTGAAGCGGCAGGCAAGGCGGTAGGGTTTTTCCTGCTCGGTGCTGCTTTAGCTGAAGCATGCGCATTGTATGCACTTGTAGTTGCTTTAATGTTAATAGGCAAAATATAGGCTTAAATTATGGAATTTGATTCTACTTTTTTAATAGCCGTGATAAGTTTTATTATATTCGTGCTTATTATGAATAGAATATTTTATGCCCCGATTTTAAAAATAATGAGAGAAAGGCAGGAGCTTGTCGAGCAGAATTTTAAGAGTGCAAAGGCTGCAAAAGAGGAAACGGATAAAAAAATAAATTATCATAATTCGGAGCTGGAGAAATCAAGAGATGAAGCCCGTTCGATAATTTCCGAAACAACAAAGCAGTTAAAGCAGGAACGGACGGAAGAAATTGCAAAATTCAAAGAAAATATGTCTGAAAATATTTCCCGTGAACGTGAAAATCTGCGGAATTCAGCACTTGAAGCGAAAGAAATTTTAAAAGACAATGTTGTTGACATAGCAAGGGAAATATCGATAAAACTCTTAGGAAATACTATTGATTCCGTATCGATAAATAAATCTCAAATTCAGGAAGAACAGGGTTGATATGCCGGATTTTTTTCAAATACTTATAGAATCTAACACAATTAATTTTATAATCGTACTTGTGCTTTTAGCCGTTGTTATTAAGAAACTTAATATAAACAGCTACTTAGAAAAAATAAGAAGCGGGATACAAAGCTATGTTAAAGAGTCTGAAAACGAAAAAGAAACAGCCGGAAAATCACTTGAAAGCATAAACGAAAAAATAAAGCATCTGCCCGGCGAAATAGAAAAAATAAAATCGAGTACAAGCATAAGCGTTCAAAGCATAAACGAAAAAATCAAATCGGACATAGAGAATCAAAAAACGGATATACAAAATAATGCAGACAGAATAATGCAGCTTGAGGTTAAAAAATTCAAGTCCAGATTAACGGATATACTATCCGAAAAATCAATAGAAATAGCGGGTGAGAATGCTAAAATCCAATTAAATAACAATAAAGAACTGCATAATGTATATATAAATAATGCAATAGATGAAATTGACAGGATATTAACATGAAAATATTCGGTATAAAAAATGCAAAAATAGCAAAAAAGTATTCAAATGCACTTTTGCAGACAGCAAAAAGCGGTAACAAATGCGAAAATGTATATAATGATTTGTTATTTATATCAGAAACAATTAATACAAACAAAAATCTTTCGGAATTTATTTTTAATCCGATAGTTAAGCCTGAAGATAAAAAAGACGTGGTAAACAAAGTTTTTTCATTTCATATAGATAAAATAACATTAAATTTTTTATATATGCTGATTGACAAAGCAAGGCTGAATGCAATAAATGAGATAGTGTATCAATACATTCAATCATACGATAAAATTAATAATATAGTAAAACCGTTAATAATTTCCGCCGTAGAACTGGACAGCAGACAAAAAGAAAGACTTACGGAGAAATTGACAGGCAGGCTGATGAAAAAAGTACAGCCCGAATATATAATAAACCCCGATATAATAGGCGGTCTTATAATAGAAATAGGCGATAAGACAATAAACTGCAGTATAAAAAACAAATTTGACAGCATGAAAAAACAATTAACAAAAGGAAACAGATATGGTAACAATTAATCCCGATGAAATAACATCTATAATAAAAGAGAAACTCGAAAATTACGAAACAAAATTATCAATTGATAATATAGGCACGGTATTGGAAGTGTCAGACGGCATATCAAGGGTGTACGGATTGTCTGATGCAATGTCGTCAGAGCTTGTGGAATTTGATGACGGCAAAGGAACTCTGGGAATAGTATTAAATCTTGAAGAAGATAATGCAGGTGTTGTAATTTTAGGCGAATATACCCATATAAAAGAGGGAATGACAGTCAGAACAACGGGAAAGATTGCATCAGTTCCCGTCGGAGAAGGATTATTGGGAAGAATTATAGACCCTACGGGCAGGCCGATTGACGGCAGAGGGGATATACATAGTGATAAAATAAGACCCATAGAAAGAGTTGCTCCCGGTATTGTTACGAGAAAATCCGTATTTGAGCCGTTGCAAACGGGCTTAACCGCCATAGATGCTTTAACGCCGATCGGCAGAGGTCAAAGAGAGCTTATAATCGGGGACAGACAGACCGGAAAAACAGCTATTGCGACGGATACAATAATCAACCAAAAAGGCAAAGACGTAATATGTATATATGTTGCGATAGGACAAAAGACATCAACCGTTGCCATGCTTGCAAAAACTTTAGAAAATTACGGAGCAATGGACTATTCAATAATAGTATCGGCGCCTGCTAACGAGTCTGCGCCCATGCAGTATATAGCGCCTTTTGCGGGATGTGCAATAGCGGAAGAATTTATGGAGCAGGGCAGGCATGTATTAATAATATATGATGATTTATCAAAGCATGCTCAGGCATACAGGGCGATGAGCCTGCTTTTAAAAAGGCCGTCGGGGCGTGAAGCGTATCCCGGAGATGTATTCTACCTGCATTCAAGGCTTTTGGAAAGAGCCTGCAAATTAAATAATGAACTCGGCGGAGGAAGCATAACCGCACTGCCTGTTATAGAAACGCAGGCAGGCGATGTATCGGCTTACATTCCGACAAATGTAATTTCCATAACAGACGGTCAGATATTTTTAGAGTCTAATTTATTTAATGCCGGAATAAGACCTGCAATAAATGCCGGAATTTCCGTATCAAGGGTCGGCGGTGCAGCGCAGACAAAGGGAATTAAACAGGTTGCCGGCAAATTAAGATTAGACTTGGCGCAATACAGGGAACTTGAAGCATTTGCCCAGTTTGCTAGCGACTTAGATAAAGCGACAAAAGACCAATTAACAAGAGGCCAGAAACTTACGGAGGTATTAAAGCAGGCACAGTATTCTCCGTTAAGCGTTGCGAAGCAGGTAAGCATATTATTTGCGGCAAATGAGGGAATATTGGATGATATTGATAATTCCAAAATAAATGACTTTAAACTCGGATGGTTTGATTTTTTTGAAGCAAATATGAAAGATTTGTCAGAGAAATTAAACAGCGGGGATAAATTGTCCGAAACGGATATGGAAAATCTCAGGGGGCAGTTAAGCAATTATAAAACCAATTTTTTTAAGTAGCGGGAAAACAAATGGCAAATTTAAAAAAAATAAAAACAAGAATAAAATCAATCATAAGCACGCAGAAAATTACGCGTGCGATGAAAATGGTTGCATCTGCGAAAGTGAAAAAATTTGAAAATAAAGCTAAGGCATCAAGACCGTTTACTTACGAATTGGAAAAAATATTCTACAGACTGCTTCATTCCGTAAGCGATATAGATACAAAGCATACTGCATTTAAAGAACCGATAAATAATTTTCCGATATTGCTTGAAGAAAGAAAGATAAAAAATGCAGGGCTGTTAATAATCACTTCAAATAAAGGGTTATCGGGCGCTTTTAATGCGAATATAGCGAGGTATGCTTTAAAAACGGTTAAAGAATACAAAGAAAAAGGCATCGGATGTGAATTGTTTATAGCAGGACAAAAGGGGGTTAATTTATTAAAAAGAGCAGCAAATGAGAACGGATTTAAAATAACTCAGACCTATCTTAATTTTTCCGAAAATCCTACTTCATCTCAGGCAAGGCTTGCTGCATCGGATATGGCACGCTCGTTTGTGAACGGCGATATAGATTCAATGGAGATAATAACAACAAGATTCAGAAATATGATGTCATATTCCGTAGAAAAATGGGATATTCTGCCTCTCGATGAGATTGATTTTGATTATACGAAAGAGGAATATACGGATATGGAAATAGAACCCGGCTTATCTTCCATATTATCGGAGTTAGTTCCCCTGTTTATATCGAGCATAATTTTTCAGGCTATGTTAGAATCAACGGCAAGTGAATTAGCGTCAAGAATGACAGCGATGTCGGCTGCATGTAACAATGCGGAAGAGATGATAAATAAATTAACAATAGATTATAATAAGGCCCGCCAGGCAATGATAACGCAGGAATTAACCGAAATCACAGGCGGAAGTCTTATTCAAAATAAAAAATAGATAATGAAACTTATATTAAAAATTACAACAGGTGTTTTAGCGGGCGTAATATCCTGCATGGTATTATATTACGGTATTCTTTTTGCAGTTCCGAATTTTATTGATTTAAACAATTACAAGGATTCTGTTATATCCTCGATAGAAAAAGAAACAGGATATAAAGTTTCCTGTGAAAATATAACATTTAAAAAAACAATAACTCCCGGGCTGAAATTGCACTTATACCATACTTTAATATTGTATCCCGATAATAATATATTTATTAAATTAAAAGATGCGGATATAGAGATAAAAGTACTTCCGCTTATTTTTAAAAAAATAGAAGTAAGCAGTATAAAACTCGCAAGACCGATTATTAATATTACGCTGTATAAAGACTTTTCAACATCAATAGAGAAGTATAAGCCGGATAAAAATCCAAATACAATGGGATTTGAGTTTATAATATCAAAAGCCGAAATATTATGTAATAATTACAAAGTAAAAATAAATGATGAAAGTATAAAAAAACTTTTTTATCTTGAAGGCGTCAGTTTGTTATTAAAGGAATTTATACCGGATAAACAGGTGCATATTGTTACAAAAGGGAGTATTTTTCATAAAAAAACCGAATACATAAAATATAACATAGATTTAATATCATTTTTAGATAAACCGCAGTTTACGTTTTCGCCGTTTAAAACCATATATAATTCCGGAATTAAAGCAGACATATATGCATTATTAAAAGCGGAAGAAAAAGAAAATATAACGGGCGGAATAAAAATAAACAATCTTAAATTAAAAGCCGATAATGTTGTTTTAAATAATAACAGTATTAATCTTATATTTAAGGGGGAAGAATTAGAGCTTAAATCAATATTGCATACATCCAAAAATGATATTGTCCGGCTCAGCGGGAAATATTCCTATGGAAAAAATAAAAAGATAGATATAAATACAAAAGCAAAAAATATTAATATTGAGAATCTGCATAAAATTATTTCGGAAATTACGGATGCATTAAATATGCAGAATCCGCTGAAAGAAATAAAAACAAAAGGAATGATTAATGCTGATTTTAATATAAAATCCGACTTTAAAACATTAATATCAAACGGACATGCCAAAATTATAAATGCGCAGATTTGTCATAAAGAATTACCTTTTGCAATAACAAATATTAATTCGGAAGTGGATTTCAGCGGTAATAAAATCGTAACAAAAAATACTCGGGCGTATATAAATAAGACTCCCGTAACATTAGAAGGAGAAATAAATAAAAACGTAGAATTTAATATAAAAGCAAAATCAGGAAATATCGATTATGCAAATATTGTTCAATTATCCGGCATAAACAAGAAACTTCCGTTCAAAATAAAAAACGGGAAGTTTTCTATAGAAGCAAATGCAAAAGGGATATTAAACAAAACATATACCGGAGAAATACTTATAAACAATATTTCCGGCACAGTAAATAAATATCAAATAAAAGCCGATAAGCTGAAATTATTTTTTGATAATAAAAAAATAACAATACCGGATAATACTTTATTGTCGCCTGTTCCGTTAAATTTTTCGGGCGAAATTAAAAATTATAATAAAAAACCTGCAGGTATAATAAATTTTCAGGGGAAAATACCGTCTAAAATATTGTCGGATATTATAAAAAAACATATAAATACGGCAAATAAACCAAACGGATGTATAAATACAAACGGAGTTATCAATTTTAACAGCGGAATAATTCATATAAAAACCCAATTAAAAGCAGATAAAAATAATTATTTATCTTATGCGGTAATAAAAGAATTAGTAAACAAAAATTCGGTTATAAATCTGGATTGCAAAATTAAAAACAGCAATATATCAATATCGGATTTATCTTTATATGAAAATACAAATAATAATTCACCGCAAATAATACCCGTTGATAAACTGAAAAAAATCATAAGCATAACAGGAGAAGCAGAAAATATAAACAATATAAAAGATGCAATATTAAAGGATATAAAAATTGTAATACCTCATTGCATAAGCAGTGCTTCAAATTTTACGGGCGGAGAAGAATTTAACTTTAAAACAGACATAACATTAAATAATAAGCTGTCTAATCCTGATATAAAAGGAAATATAAAGCTCAATAAACTGAATTTAAAAAGATATTTAACCTCCATAAAAAATACGAATATAAATTTTTCAGGCAAAAAAATAGAAATAACCGCACCGGATGTAACAATCAACAACTCTTTGCTAAATATAACATCCGATATCCTTCCGCCGTATAATATAAAAAACATAACCGTATCAAATTTAATGCTGAACAGTTCAAATCTTGATGTAAATACGCTGTTTCCGATATTAAAACAAAAGTTATTTAATAATTCAAAAATAAATATACAAAACGGAAGCATAACAATAAATAATGTACGGATACTGGACTTAAAAGCACATGATTTAAGTGCAAATATATCAATGGAAAACAATATAATAAATATATCCGATATTATAGCAAGCGCCTACGGAGGAAGTATAACAGGAAAATTAATATATAACCCCGCAGGCAGAATTTTAAAATCATCCTTAAAAGGGAATAACATAGATATAAAAACATCGTTATACGACCTGTGCAAATTGGAGGATAACCTGTCCGGACGAAGTGATTTTAATGCGGATATAAGTTTAACGGCAGACGGATATAATCAAACACTTAAATCTTTAAAAGGGAACCTTAATTTTAAGGCAAAAAACGGGAAAATGGGTACATTAGGCAAATTTGAATATTACCTGTATGCTCAAAATATTTTATATCAGGGATTAATTAATACAACTCTGAACAAAATTGCAAATGTAATACAGCACGATAATACTACGCAGTACAGGCAGGCAAAGGGAAACTTATCATTTGAAAACGGATACCTTATTGCAGATGAGATAAAAACAACAGGAACAAATATGAGTCTATATATAACAGGAAAACATAATATGTTATCCAATCAATCAAATTTGAATATTTACGGAAGAATTTCAGACAGCATAAACTCTAAATTAGGTGATTTTGCAAATTATTCAATATCCGATTTCCTTGCAAATCCGCAAAATAAAAAAGATAATTTTATTCTAAAACTTCCAAGCGAAATAACGGATAAAATTCCTGATTTATATAATGGAGCAGGCGCAAAATCCAATACATTTAAAGTAAACATATACGGCAATATTAAGAATGTAAATGCAATTAACTCATTTATGTGGATAATGCCCGCACAGGAAACAAACAAAGAGGAAGAGGAATATAAACTTCCGTCATTTTCAAACTTAAGAGGAGAAACAATCTAAAAAATTAATCAAATCCGCAATTAGAATGTTCCTCAATATCAACCTCTGAAATAAACTGTTTATCTATAACAGTAAACTTATCAGCGCTTTTTTTTTCAAATTGTTTATTAAATTCAATCATTTTGGCATAATTAAACTCATTTTCCCATCTGGCAACAACAATAGCAGCGATACAATTACCGATTAAATTAACGGTAGTTCTGCCCATATCAAGAATTTGGTCAACACCTAGCAAAATAGCGACACCTAAAATAGGATAGCCGAAACTCGATAATGTACCCGCAAGAATAACAAGAGAAACTCTCGGCACACCTGCCACGCCTTTGCTTGTAATCATTAAAGTAAGCATAATAACAATCAGCTGAGTAACAGATAATTGAATGCCGACAATTTGCAGCGAAAAAAGCATTCCTAAAGCAAGATATAATGTAGAGCCGTCTAAATTAAAAGAATAACCGGTAGGCATAACAAAACCCACAATGTTTTTAGGCACACCAAATTTTTCCATAATTGCCATAGCCTGAGGCAGTGCAGCTTCGGAAGTAGAAGTTGTAAAAGCGAGGACAGCAGGCTCCCTTAAAGCTCTTAAGAAAGAAAATGCCGATATATTTACAATTCTGCAGGCAAAACTAAGAACAACAAAAAGGAAAATAAATAAGGCTAAATAAAGCGAGGAAATAATTTTGGCATAATTTACCATAATTCCCATCCCGCTTTCGGATATAGTATATGCTATTGCCCCGAAAACTCCAATCGGCGCAAAATTCATAACAAGATGAGTAAATTTAAACATAATTTCGGAAAGAGAAGATATACAATCAAGAACAGGCTTTGCCTTTTCTCCGATTGAACATACGGCTAAAGCAAAAAATACTGCAAAAACAACAATAGGCAATATATCGCCGTTTGCCATCGCTTTAACAATACTGGTCGGAACAATATTGATAATCATATCCGAAACAGAAGCATGTGCATTTTGAGCGACCATACCGGCAGCCCTGTCGAGCATATTTTGCGAGATACCGGCAGAAAAGTCCGCCCCCGGTTTGGTAAAAAGCCCGACCGATAAGCCTACCGCCAGAGCAAAGGAAGTAGCGAAGGCAAAATAAACAAAAGTTTTAATGCCTAATTTACCCAGAGATTTAATATTGCCGTAAGAAGCAATACCCGTAACAACAACAGAAAAAATCAAAGGAGCAATAATCATTTTTATCATATTAAGAAACAGATGAGCAAAAATATGCATGTGAGAACCGATACGGGGGAGCTTCCAGCCGATAAATATTCCGAAGATTAGAGCTATAAAAATATAAAGGGTTAATTTTGATGTTTTCATAGCGGTAACAATTCCTAGATATATTATAAACCAAACAAAAAATAATCTGCTAAACTAATAAGAAATATTATTATAAATTATTTTAGAGGCATTAACAATAAATTCCTTGCCTTGTAAATTATTATAAGGACGCTTAACTAAAATAACAACTATATATTTTTTGCCCGAAGGAGTTTTAACAATACCCGCATCGCCGAGCATAAAACCGATATCCCCCGTTTTATGAAGCAATAAGGCATTTTTAGGAAGTCCGGCCTGTAATAGCCTGTTATTTTTGACATGAGTCATATAATCATAAACATAACGTTTGGATTCAGTGCTGATAATAGGCGTAACATCCATATTATAAAGCATTTTAGCTAAATCTTTAGCTGTGGTAACGTTAGTGCCGGATAAATCAGGAAGCCAGTTATTAATACGGGTGGCAGTCAGGCCCCAGCGTTTAACAGCTCTGTTTATTTCAGACATACCGCCTATTTTAGCCATAATCATATTAGTTGCAGAATTATCGGAATTTTCAATCATAATTCTGGCAAGATAATCCATGGAATGGGAAAGCCCGCCCTGAGAATATTGCAGTTTTCCGGAACCTGAAGCTCTGTAATAGTTTTCTAATACCATAGTATCATTAATTGAAAATTTTCCCGCTTCAATTTCCCTGAACATTTCAATAAGCACGGGTATCTTAATAATGCTTGCAGCAGGATAAGGTTTATCGGCATTGATATTAACATAAGTCTGTCCGGAATATTCCCAGACATAAACAGAAGGGCTGATTTTTGAATATTTTGAAGCTAAAGCAAGCAGACTGCTTTTTAAGCCTGTTCTTTCATCTTTTTCTTTGAAATCTATCATTAATTTTTTGGAATATTTAGTATCCTTAATAGCATACTGGCCTAAGAATAAATCTTTATACAGATAATTGTTCGTGGGATATAATAACTTAGCATAGTCTACATTTAAAACACTTTTCTTATTATGGGTAAATGTAGCAGAAACATAATGTTTAAAAGAATATGGGAGGATACAGAACAATAAAACCGCAAAAAATAAAGCCGAAATCCGCCTATTTGAGAGCAGATATTTATTTTTTTTTCTCTTTTGATGCTGTTTTACAACAGGTCTTATTTTTCTGACCGGTGTATTTTTTAAACAGTACTGCTCATACATCTCTGTATATAAATCAACTTTTCTTTCATATTTATAATAAGGTTTCGGCAAAACTAATCCTCCGGTAAATATTATAACCATTTTAAAACCGTTGCTGCAATTTTGTAAAATATATTAATTAAGCAAAAAATATAGACATAAAAGCCGAAAGATTTAAGATAAAGACTTTTACTTTTCCGATAAATTTGTTACAATATTACAGTTCAAAACAAATAAACAGAACAAATGCATCGGCATTTTAAAACAGAAAGGCAGAAGGGATGAATAATATTACAATATATACTGATAGCAACAGCTCTTTTTTGGAAAGTGTATGCAGAAATCAGCTAAATGCAGATGTCAATGTAAAAAGTTCAAATGAAATACCAAACATCTCAATGGATGATTCATCAGCGGCAATTATCGATATAAAAAAAGAAAAAATAAAAGAATTATCAATGATAATGAAATTTCCGGTGCCGGTACTGCTGGTTTGTGATGAAATACCAAAAGATATAACAATCAGAGGCGAAGCATTCGACTATACAATAAAGCCTCTTAACGAATATGAAATAGCAACAAGGCTGAAAAACCTAATAAAAATAAAAACGCTGAATAATAAAATAACAAATATTTCAACAACCGATGATTTAACAGGCCTGCATAACAGAAAATTCATGCTGGAAAGGCTCGAAGCCGAAATATCAAGAGCAAAAAGATATCATTTAAATGTATCGTGCATATTGTTTGATATAGACTTTTTCAAAGTAATAAATGATATGTACGGATACGAATGGGGAGATATATTATTAAAACAGACAGCGGAAATGTTATCAAATTTAGCAAGAAAAGAAGATGTTGTAACAAGATACGGCGATGAAGAATTTATGGTGCTGCTGCCTGATACTTCGGAAGATAAAGCATTCATATTTGCGGAGAGATTTAGAAAAGATATAGAAAAAATGTCATTTATTCCTGCGGATGAAACAGAAAAACATCCAGTAAGAGTATCCGGCGGAATAGCATCATACCCATGCTTAGAACAATCCGAAGAAACGGCAAATACATTGGTAAGATACGCAGAACACGCATTATACAATGCAAAAAAACACGGCAAAAATAAGATAATATTATTTTCACAGGTAAATATGGAATAACAAGATGGTAACAGCAAAAGATAAAAAACCTGTTTCATTTTCTTATAACAATACGGAAAGATGCCAATCAAGATGCATAACCTGCAGCGGATGGAAAACTCCCGCAAACGTGGCGGAAAAAGAACTTACGCTGGATGAATGGAAAAAAATATTATATAACATTCATAATTGGATGGGGGATTATCAATTTATAATATCAGGAGGCGAGCCGTTTATACGAGATGATATTTTTGAAATGGCGCAGTATGCATCGGACTTGGGAGATACGGTAAATGTCGTAACAAATGCGCTTGCACTGCCTGATAAGCTGGAAAAAGTATTAAACTCGGCATTTACAAATATTACTTTTTCCCTGAATGCGGTGCAAAATCCCATAATACACAATAAATCAAGAGGACGGGATGATGCATTTCAAAGAACAATGGATTCAATTCAAAATCTCGTATATATGAATAAATCAAGAGGCGGTCATAAATGGAAGAATATATTTCTTTCAACAGTCGTAATGCCTGAAAATTTAACTGAAATAAAACCGATAGCCGAGTTTTGCAGATGCGAGGGAATAGGAGTAAGCTACCAGTTAATGGACAACGGGGATGCATTTTCTTCGGCGGTTGAATCCGACAGCCAAATATACGGGAAAGATATAAAAAAGAAGGCTTTAGATGCAATAGATGAAATGATAGAGCTAAAAAAGCAAGGGTATCCTGTATGCAACGGATTCAGCCAGCTAAAAGCATTTAAAGTGTTAATTGATACTCCTGATAAAATACAGAATATTGAATGTATGGTGGGGGATAACAATTTTGCAATAGACCCATACGGAAACTTTAGAATATGTTTTTGCATGGAGTCAATCGGAAACTTAAAAGACAATCTGCCTGAAGAATTGTGGTTTAGTGAAAAAGCAAATGAGGTAAGAGATAAGATAAAAAATTGCACAATGAATTGCAGATTATTAAACTGTAACTTTAAGTAGGAAATATGCAGGGAATAAAATACGAAAGATATATAAGCTGTAAATGGTTAGAATCGGGAGTATGCTTTGATAACGGCGTATATGGTTCTAACGTGAAGCTATGCTGTTATATGAGCGCTCCGGGCGGAGGAAACTCAATGATATTTGAGGACTATAAAGGTGAAAAAATAGACTGGGATAAATTTTTTAAAATAAAAGAGGAATACAGAAACATTCAAAAATCGGGCGGTACAGTAAAGGGCTGTGCAGGATGCGTTTTTCTCGAAGATAAAAACTGGCCTCAAATAAATTATATAGACAATATAATATTTGACCATTTTACAAAATGCAATTGCGCATGTACATACTGCTATACAGAAGAAGATAAAAAAAGATATAATACGCTGAAAACTTATAATATATATCCGGTAATAAAAGATATGTTTGATAAAAAGATAATTAAGCATGGCGGTGCAATAGGCTTTGGAGGCGGAGAACCAACAATACTGCCCGAATTTGATAAACTTGCGGATTTATTTTTAAAAAACGGATTTGATGATATGCGTGTTCCGTCATCCGGAATAAAATACTCAAAAATAGTAGAAAAAGGAATATCTACGGGGCAGTTATCGGTCGTTGTATCAATAGACAGCTCCTCAAGGGAAACATATAAAAAAATAAAACAGACAGATGCATTTAATACGGTATGCAAAAACCTGAAAAAATATGCAGAAGCCCAAAAAAGATTCTATAGCGTTATAAGCAAATATATAATTATTCCCGGCATAAACGATACAAAAGAAGAAATAGATAACTGGCTGAAATTTAATAAAGAAAACAAAATAGAGGTAATTGTAATAGATATAGAAAACAGCTGGCTGAATAAATACAGACAGGATAAACCCGATAAAAGAATCATAGAACTTATAAAATATGTAATAAAAAAATCTCGGGAAATGCATTTTTTCAGGCTTGAAATATGCGATAGAGCCAAATATTTATTAAATTACGATAATAATTAACATTACTTCATATTTATAAAAATAATCACTTGACATAATATTTATATGTGTCATAATGATAATGTAAGATTTAAGTGTAAGCAAAACACTAAATAAAACATTACAACCCCGAACACATATAAACTCCTAAATAATAAACACAAAAAAGACCATTAGGATGCAGAAATAGACCACTTTTTAAAAGGTGGTTTTTTTTATTAAAATATAAATCTAAATGAATATAAAGCAATAAATAAATTATAAAAAAGATATATTAGCCGGCAGACGACTTATAAGTGTCTGAAATACAATTAAAATATCAATGGCAATTTAGTAAACATTTATGTTTTAATTATATATATGAGGTAAAAATGTCAATCTTTAAAATACAGTTAAACAGTACAAAACTGATACAAAAGAAGCCCGATATTCAAGCGGTAAACAAACAAAGCACAAGACTGCTGGAGCAGACGCAGAAAGCGTTAAACAGTTCAGTTTCTGAGCTTGAAAAATTCACAAATCAAGACATACCCCAAATGCAGGAGAAACAAAAAGAAATTATTGCGAGTTTGGAAAAACTTGCACAAAGCGCAAGAATTGAGCAAAAAAAGAATTAAGAGTATAAAAGTTAATCATACGCCGGAGGGAATGGAATTTTTGACAGGCGAAACCCGTAAAGCGAGCAGTGGCGGAGCGGTTTGAAGCCGGCAGGCTTCAAAAAGCGTAGTCCCAACCAGCGAGCGTAAAGCAATTTCAAGACAGCGGAATTGCGGACGGACAAAGCGGAGCGTGTCCGTAAAGCGAGCAGTGGCGGAGCGGTTTGAAGCCGGCAGGCTTCAAAAAGCGTAGTCCTAACCAGCGAGCGTAAAGCAATTTCAAGACAGCGGAATTGCGGACGGAACAGAATAATCAGTAACAAAAAATTTAAATTCTAAAACAGTTCAAGAAAAATTATCAGCCTAAGTTGTTCACTTTGTCTTTCATACCTTCGATATCATCTTTTAGCATCTTTTTAACGACATCATTTTGAGCGTCAAGCATTTTAACAACAGTTTCAATATTTTTAACTTTATTTTCAAGAATAGTATCGGCATTATTTAGTATGCTGCTTGAAACCTTTTGATATGCCGCTAAAGGCGCACTTGCACAGCCTTGCAGCAAGTTTCCGATTAAAGTTGTACCTAAACCGAAAGAACCCAAATACGGGGACATGGCTTGCAATATACCGCCAAAGCCGGCTACACAGCTTGCCGCCGGAAGCAGAAAACTATCGCCGAATCCGAAGCCTGAAGCTAAACCTCCCGTATATGTCAAAGCATTAAGCGCAGTAGAGCCTGCTACATCAGAAACAGAAGTAATTGGCGAAGCTCCGCCTGTACAAGTGCCGTATGTTGTTCCAAAGCCTTGAATAACAGGGCTTGCTCCTCCTGTAAAACCGGAATACTGAGATAAAGAGCCTATTCCAAAAGCGGCATGGTTTCCGCTTGTCATATTAGAAGGTGTCCAGTATGAAGTTCCCGGAATATTTAATGCTGTACCTCCGCCCATTGTTGACATAAAAGAACTCGGCGCTATCATGCTTGCAAGTTTCCATAAGAAACTTCCGGCAGTGCCGAAGCCGGCTCCGTCGGACGCCGAGCCGGATACGGTAATATCTCTTAAAAGGTCATAGGTTTCAAATAACATAGCGGTAGCATCGCTGCTTAATCCTCCATATTTATTTGATATGACTAAATAGCTGTCATTTTTGTAACTCATCTTCTTAGCTTCCTTTATCCTTGGTTTATCTGATGTTCTGCTTATTTGTTCGGACTTTTGTATTTAAATTAAAAATTTAATATTTTTTAATTTTTATGCAAAAGTTTTAAATGTATTATCAATGTTCTTATCGAGTACTGCTTTTACGGCTTCTAATTCCGTTTGAAGCTCGTTTTGCTCTGTATCAATCTGGTCTAATCTCAATTCAAGGACTTTATCTTCCTGCTGAAGCGTTTCGGTCTGGGCATTTAAGTCTGCAACCATTTTGTCATATTCATCCTTGCTCATTGTATAATCTCTTAATGCTGCCTGATAACCTTCATCATTATGAATTCTTGTTGTGCCGACTTCCGCATTAAGGACTAATGAAGTTCCTGAAGCGGTTGTTGCATCCAGAATTGATGAAATTCTGTTGTTTTCGTCAAAAGTGATTGAAGCGCTTGTAAATGTAACATTTTCAGTTACGCTTTTATTTGTACCGTAATATGTGGAGAATGATTGCTGAGGGTCGGCAATTGATGCTTGCAATTGACTTTCGCTGATATAATACGGACGGC
Source organism: uncultured Muribaculaceae bacterium (assembly GCA_964491345.1). Classification (GTDB taxonomy): domain Bacteria; phylum Cyanobacteriota; class Vampirovibrionia; order Gastranaerophilales; family Gastranaerophilaceae; genus Avigastranaerophilus. The sequence goes on along the minus strand of CAZBFV010000001.1, from coordinate 135,797 downwards.
CTTTATCATCGCCTTCATCAACCTGATAATAATAGAATTTTTCGCCTTGTTTAACGGTATTTTCGCCGTAAGTTGAATTAATAAGTTCAACCATCATAGCGTTAGAACTTTCACCGGCTGCCGATAATTTATGTTCTACGCCGTCAGGAGATGTAAAGTAATAGCTTCCGTCATCGCCCCGGCTGATAGAAGAGCCGGAATATACATTTCCTACTGCAACATTTTTATCATAAGTGCGTGTTGTATTTAAGTAATATGTACCGTCATCATTTCTATAGTAATTTTTGATTAAATATGAACCGTCCAAACCGTCAGAATTACTTATTTCAAATGAATAATCAGATTCATAAAATTCGGTAGTATCAGGTGCGACAGGCACATCTAATGCAAGTAATTTAGAATATAAAGCATTTACTTCTTCAGCAAGTGCGGTACGCTGCTGGTTGACCTGCTGACCTTCATATTCTATGTTGCTTTTTCTTGCTGTTATACCTAAAAATCTTGCCTGTGATGCTGCTAAGCCCATTTTTTTATCTCCATTATTGTTTGCAATTTTAATATCGGCAGTTTTTTAATTCACTTTAATTTTAGAATTAAATTGTAAACATTTATTAACAAATGCCATAATAAAATGGAGTATGCTTACCTTTGTTTTTAATTTAATGATAAACTTTTGAAAGTCAAAAATTTTAAATCAAATTGAAATCTTAATTAAATATAAATTTTTTCTGATTTTTGAAAAAACAATATTAAACTGATTATAAGGGAATATATATAACCTTATGAAAGGGCGATTTAAAATGATTGATTTTAACAGATTAACCGATTATACAAAAGAAGTAATCTTTAATTCGCAGCAGATAATGTACAGGTGCAAAAATTCACAGCTTGAGCCGATACATATAATGCTTGCGATACTTGAAGATAATGAGGGAATATCAGGCGATTATTGCAAGGAATTAAAAATTAATAATGATAAATTTAAACATGAAATAGTTAATGAAATATCGTCTTTGCCTCAGATACAGACACAAAATCCCAACCGGCAGCTATATTTATCCCAGTCAACAAACATAATGTTTGATAATGCACAGGAAACAGCAGACAGCTTAAAAGATTCTTTTATAAGCATAGAACATATATTAATGGCAATGAGCGAACTTGCAGGGGCAAGAATTCAGCAAATATTAAATAATAACAATATAAATAAAAATACAATATTAAATGCAATGAAAAAAATAAGGGGAAACAGAAAAGTGGATTGTAAAAATGCCGAAGATTCGTATAAAGCATTGGAAAAATATTCAACGGATTTAACCCAGATGGCAAGAACAGGCAGATTAGATCCGGTAATCGGCCGTGATGATGAAATAAGGCGTATAATTCAGGTATTGAACAGAAAAACAAAAAATAACCCCGTATTAATAGGCGACCCCGGAGTAGGCAAAACAGCAGTAATAGAAGGATTAGCCCAGAGAATTATACGAGGCGATGTTCCTGAAAACTTAAAGAATACAAAATTAATTTCTTTAGATATAGGCGCCTTGATAGCAGGTGCTAAATTCAGAGGCGAATTTGAAGAAAGATTAAAAGCCGTGCTTAAAGAAGTAGAAAGTTCAAACGGCGAAATTATTATGTTTATTGATGAACTCCATACTGTTATAGGTGCGGGCGCAGCGGAAGGATCGACCGATGCGGGCAATTTATTGAAACCGATGCTTGCAAGAGGAGTCTTAAGATGTATAGGAGCTACAACAACAAACGAATACAGAAAATACATAGAAAAAGATCCGGCTCTTGAAAGAAGATTCCAGCCCGTTATGATAAATGAGCCGTCGGTTGAAGATACCGTAAGTATTTTAAGGGGCTTAAAACAAAGATATGAAGTCCACCACGGAGTAAGAATAAAAGATTCAGCACTGATAGCCGCTGCTAAATTATCCGACAGATATATAACGGACAGATTTCTGCCCGATAAAGCAATAGACTTAGTGGATGAAGCAGCTTCTTCATTAAGGATAGAAATTGACTCCATGCCTGAAGAATTAGATACAATGGTAAGACAAAAAATGCAGCTTGAAATAGAGCGTGAAGCCTTAAAACAGGATAATGAGGCGGAAAATTCCGAAAAAATCCAAAATATAGAAGCAGTTTTATCTGATTTAAATGCAAAAATAGAAAAACTCAAATCTCAATGGGAACTTGAAAAAAATAACATTCAAGGCGAAGCCTCTATAAAAAAAGAAATAGAAAAGGTAAAAATACAGATTGAAACCGCAGAACGCAATATGGATTTGCAAAAAGCAGCGGAACTTAAGTATGGAAAACTTATGCAGCTTGAAAAACAACTAAATGAAGCGGGTGAAAATTCAAATAAAGCAAAAAATACTTTATTAAAAGAAGAAATTGATGAAGATGATATAGCGGAAATTGTAAGCAAATGGACGGGAATTGCCGTAAACAAGCTGTTAGAAAGCGAAAAGCAGAAATTAATTCAAATGGAATACTTTTTGCATAAGCGTGTAATCGGTCAGGATGAAGCCGTTAATGTTGTATCTGATGCAATAAGAAGAACACGTGCAGGCTTAAAAGACCCAGGCAGACCGATAGGCACATTTATCTTTTTAGGGCCTACCGGCGTCGGCAAAACAGAACTGGCAAAAGCACTGGCGGAATTTATGTTCAATGATGAAGATGCTTTGATAAGAATTGATATGTCCGAATACATGGAAAAACATACCGTAGCAAGGCTTATAGGAGCGCCTCCGGGATATGTCGGCTATGATGAAGGCGGACAATTAACAGAACAGGTAAGAAGAAAACCGTATTCGGTGGTACTTTTTGATGAAATAGAGAAAGCACACTCCGACGTATTTAATATAATGCTTCAGATATTTGATGACGGCAGACTGACGGATTCAAAAGGAAGAACGGTTGACTTTAAAAATACACTCATTATATTAACAAGCAACATAGGAAGCGAAATAATACTCCAGAACACACTTCAGGCAATGATGTCATCTCAGCAGGACGAGCAGGCTAAAGAAGAAGTCATGTCATTAATGCATCAAAAATTTAAACCCGAATTTTTAAACAGAATAGATGATATAGTATTCTTTAAAGCACTTTCAATGCATCAGCTTGCTCAAATAGTGGATATTCAAATTGAACATCTGCAAAAACTGCTTTCAGATCAGGAAATAACTCTTGAAATAACGGACGATGCAAAAGAATTTCTTGCCCAAAAAGGCTATAATCCTACATACGGCGCCCGTCCTTTAAAAAGAACCATAAGACAGTCGGTAGAAAATCCGTTATCCAAAAAAATATTAAAACAAGAAATTACTCCAAATTCAAAAGTTAAAATTGATGCGGAAAACGACGAATTAACTTTTGAACCTGTTAAAATCCAATTATAACACACAAAACTAAACACTTCGAAGATTAACTTCTTCGGAGTGTTTTTATTTACTAAAAACCTTTTGATATTTTGGTTTTTACTTTTGCTTGGGATTTTCTTCTTTATTAAGTTTAAGAGCCATCCAGAAATTCTTAATTTTAGCGCCTATAGAATCAAGCTCATCCATTAGTATATCTTCATTTTCTTCTTCGCCGGAAGATGAGAACTCAAAAATATCATTTTCTTCCTTTTGATTTTTTTCATCGTCATTTTCTTTCTTTTGACGCTTAAAATAACCTAAATTCCCCGCACCGCCGTCGCTCGTATGATGCGACTGCTGAACTGCGGACAGATTATCAGGACCGTTAATTCCAAATGACATTTTACACCTTCTTTTTAAAAAAAATCATTATTTATATGCTCAACCTGCTATTATTATATACTACTTTTGTAGAAATTAAAATCATGTACTCTTATAATTATTAAGAAATATTAAAAAATAATGACAAAAAATTAAAGTTAATTAAATTTTATACCGATAGTGAGAATGTAACAAACAATAGGAGGAAAACAGCAATGTCAAGCATTAATCCGTTAAGATTCGGGATACCAGGAAATAATTATTACAAAAAGGATAATTCTGATAATCCAAAGCATCAAAATGCAAAAGAAGAAAAAAGTTCGGAAAAGAAGAATATAAATTCAAATTTCGTATTTGATTATATGTCGGCGCAAAATACGGATATTATGCCGGCTTCCGTAACAAAAGCGTACAGCGTGTCAAAATATGTATCGCCGGAGCAAGAGGCGAGAATAGAAGATTTTGTAAAGAGTTTTGAAACAAATTATGATGATATTGTAAAATCAGCATCAAATGAGTTCGTTGAACTTTCCGAAGGGGCTGTTTCGGAGCTTGCGCTTAATTATATAAACAACAAGTATCAAGAAGAATAAATTTTCCCCAATCTCCCTAATATTGTTTGTTATTTTCTCTAAGACCGCAGTGCGGTCTTTATCTTTATCTTTATTTAATTTATATCATATAATTCAACCGTATAATTGCAATAAATCAGACAAGTTATGGTATAATATCTTTAAATATGCAAATAGGAGGATATACAAGTGGGCTATAGAATACTCGGTAAAAAAGAATTATGTCCCAATCAGTATGAATTAAAAATAGAAGCGCCTTATGTTACAAGAAATGCACAGGCAGGACAGTTTATTATATTCAGAGTGGAAGATGACGGGGAAAGAGTTCCGATTACAATTGCCGATGCCGATAAAGAACAGGGCATTTTAACTGTTGTATTTATGGCGGTCGGTTATACAACAAAAAAACTTGCACTTTTAAATGCCGGTGATGAAGTTTTAGATGTTGTAGGACCTTTAGGCAGACCTACCGAAATACAAAAATACGGCACGGTTGTCTGTGTTGCAGGCGGTTACGGCGCTGCGCCGTGCTATTTAATTTCCAATGCTTTCCATAATGCCGGAAATAAAGTTCACATGATTATGGGTGCAAGAAATAAAGACTTAATATTCTGGCAGGATAAAATGGCAAAAGCATGCGATGAGCTTCATATTGCAACCGATGACGGTTCATTAGGTCATAAAGGTTTTGTTACGGAAGTTTTAGCGGAAATTATGAAGCAGGAAAAAGTCGATTATGTTATAGCAGTAGGTCCTATGCCTATGATGCGGGCTGTCGCTGCTTTAACAAAAGATAAGAACATAAAAACAGAAGCAAGCATGAATCCTATTATGATTGACGGAACGGGCATGTGCGGCGCATGCCGTGTAACTGTCGGCGGAGAGGTTAAATTTGCCTGCATTGACGGTCCTGATTTTGATGCTCATAAAATTGATTTTGATGAAGTTATTAACAGGACCAAAATATACAAAGAGCAGGAAAGAAAAAGAGATGAAAGCTGTAATCTTTTAAAAAAAGCTGATGCAATATTAAGATAAAAGGAGTTTTTAATGGCTAATTCAATTCCCATCTGCCCTTTAATGAGTGCAGGTAATGAGATAAGCATAGTCTGTGCGCAGGAAAATTGCGCATGGTATATGAAAAATTATAAAACCTGTTCCGTGTATTTGCTGGCGCATAATGCGGTATTAGATATCAAAGCTAAGCAGAATCAAAAAACATCTTAATAAGTGTTTTTTACATTATAAAAATTTTTTCTGCCTGCAGGTGTATGTATGGAGGGGGGGGGGAGCGAGAGAAAAAAAAGCGAGAAAAAAAGGAAAAAAGGCGGAAAAAGAGAAAAAAATATCAGTTTAACCGTAACTAAAATAAAAGGGAATAAAAGGGAATAAAATAGTGAAAATAAATAAACAAATAATGATTGATATATTTGTATTTATTATGCTTTTTATATTATGTGTATCAGTTTATATGCTTTTACCGCAATTTCCTGACTGGGACTGGGCAAATTATAAATTTTACAACGGCTGGTCTGCATTCAAAGATCGTTATGCATTAGATTTTTTAGCTGCTAATTTTAGAAGCTATTTTAATCCGTTTCTTGATTTTTTAAATATTGTTCTGTTATTTAAATTAAATAAATTTCCGGCTTTATTTTTTGCTGTAACAGCTGTTGAAAATGCAGGGCTGTTATTTTTAGTTTATAAAATAACAAACCTTATTTTTGAGAATAATTCTTTTAAATTTAAATTAGCCGTCAACTTATTTTCCATTGCATATATAATAACTGCACTTACAACAATACTTGCAGTAAGATTTGAAATTAATGATTCTGCAATTGCATTTATATGTATGCTTGGATTTTACATATTTTTAAAAAATATATTATATTCGAATGAAAAAACAGAACAAAAAGCATTTTTATGCGGTTGTGTTATGGGATTAGCTATGGGGCTAAAACTTACTGCTTTTATATATGTTATTACAATGTTCATTATTTTTTGCATATTTTATAAAAAATTTAAACCGCCGGTTAAAATAATTCTGTTATATATAACCGGATGTACATTCTTATATCTTTTAACAAACGGATATAATATGTATAAATGCTATAAATATTTCCAAAATCCGTTTTTCCCTTATTTTAATCATATTTTTCAATCACCCTATGCAGATATTATAAATCTCAGGCTTATTGATTATAATCATATAAAAGCAAACAGTATATTTGAATATATATTCTACTTTTTCCTTAAGAGTAAACTGCCGGTTTGTTATAATTTCGATACCGAAGCATTTGATTTCAGATTTCCAATCGCATTCATAACTTTATGGATTTCTGCATTCTTATGTTTTAAAACGGCTGTAAATAAAACACAAGAATTTTTTAATATAAAATTTGATTATTTCTTTACTTTATTATTATTTACCATAATACCAATTTTAATAAACATATATCTTTTTGGAACATACAGATATATCCTTGCTTCTATTAATTTATTCGGATTAATTTTATTTATTTCCGTTTATTGTCTTTTTTACAGATTTAAACACAGCAAAATATTAATAACTGTTTCTCTTTTAGCATGCTTATTTTCTGCAATATATTTTTCGGTTTATGAAGGATTTGAGTTTATAGCTAAAAATTTTTCCGAATTAAAAAACCTGTATAAAAATCCCCCCCCCCGCACCGAATTGTGCAATATTCAGATGATATAACATTTGATGATAATTCATATATTATCATACTGACTCCGGGCGCATCATTAATAGTACTGGGGCAGAATAATCAAAAAGTTCACTATATAGGCTATGCTCTCCCTGTCAAATATTATAATGAATATTCTAAATATGAGCCTTTTGCTTCTTCAACATTAATATATTCAAAATATTTAGAAGAATATATTAATGATTTAATATTAAGCGGCAAAAAAATATATATTGCGTACTCGCAGGAAAATAACTATGAATTATTTCTTAAAAGTCTGGAAGAAATTAATTCAAAAAGAAAAAATAAACGGCAGATTTCAAAAACAAAACAGCTCAACTTTAAATATCTCGGCATCGAATGGTGGGATATTAAAGTTTCAGAATACAATTAAGGAAAATACAACATGATTGAATTAAGCATAGTAATACCAAATCTTAATGAGCGTAAAACTATAGGACAATGTATTCAAAAAGCAATTGAATGCATAACAAAAAATAATATTTCTGCAGAAATTATTGTTTCCGATAACGGGTCTATTGACGGCTCAGATAAATTAGCAAATGATATGGGGGCAAAAGTAATATATTGCGATAAAAAAGGATATGGAAATGCACTCATTAACGGAATAAATACAGCAGAGGGCAAATATATTTTAATGGGAGATGCAGATAATACTTATAATTTTTTACAAATAAACGAATTTTTAGAGCAGGCAAAAAAATCCGATGATATATCAATGGTAATGGGAAGCCGATTTAAATATAAAGGATTAATAGAAAAAGGAGCAATGCCTTTTCTGCATCAATATTTAGGCAATCCGTTATTAACACACATTGTAAATATGCTTTTTAATTGCAAACTTACAGATACGCAATGCGGAATAAGATTATTTAAAAAAGAATGTTTTGATAAAATAAATTTTAAATCACAAGGTATGGAGTTTGCTACAGAAATAATTATCGAATTTTTAATGCGAGGCTATAAAATTGTTGAAATTCCAACAACATTGTCCAAAACCGTTAAAGGCAGAAAACCCCACTTAAATACGTTTAAAGACGGTTTTAAAATATTATTATTCATAGTTAAAAGAAAATTTAGCAGATGACCGGCCGGAATAATGAAACATCAAAATACTTTTCCTCATACAATCCACCGGCTTCTATATCCGTAAAAAATACAGAAATTGCAAATAGAAAAATTTTTGCATATTTTTATGGATTAAGCCGACTGAATTTATCAGGCTGATTATTCCGGATTAAATCAGAAGCTATAGAATATTATTTTTCATCAGATTACATTAATCAATATATTTTCCGCCGAACAAATCTTTAATCATCGCTGCCTGACCTGAAATGCTTCCGGATGAAACAGGGGGCTTTTCTTTATTTAATTCCTGAGTTTTTTTGTTTTCCAGATATTCTTGATACGCTTCTTCTTCCTGTTGTTTTAGTTCTTTAATTTCGGTTTTTTTTTCCCTCTGAGGAGGAACTGATATTTTCTGTGATAAATCAGTATTTTCACTAAGAATAATATCTATATTTGGATTTTTTATACACAGATATTTTGAAACTGCATCATAAAGCGCCTGCTTTTTCGCTCCTTCAGAAGCCTGCTTTACAAACATTTCTTTAGAAAATGCAATAATAACTTTTGATTCAGATATTTCTACAGGACGGGCTAAGTTTGAATAAAATGCTCTGTTAGGCGGGCTGTCTATGTTCTGCAGTATAGATACCCATAATTTGTTCATATTTGATAAATCACCGGATAAATTTGTATTTTCGTTATGTTTTTTTTCTGCAATGATATTTTCACCGGCGCCGTCTTGTGAATGTTCTGTATTATTTAACGATTTTTCCTCTTTCTTTTGCAGATTATCAACATGTTTAACATGTTCCGATACAGTTCCGGTTTTTAATTCAGGCTTAAATTCCGGAGCATTAAAAGATACCGGAGAATTTCCTGCCGATGAAATATTTGATAATTTTGCTTCAAGCACTTCTATTCTTTTTTGCAGATTGTCGGCTGAGGGCAGATTTTTATAATTTGTCAAATCTATAATACATAATTCAAGCCAAATGTATTTATTGGTGGTATCTTTAATTTGTATGGCGTAATAAGAAAGTTTATCTATAATTTGAATTATTTCCGGAATGCTGAATCTGCCGGCTTGAGCTTTTGCAGATTCATAGTTTGTTTCATTAATTTGAGTAAGAGAATAAATTAATTCTTTATCGGAGCAGTTTTTTACAATCATTAAATCTCTAAAATATTGAATTAAATTAGTAACAATTTGTACGGGTTCATTACCTTTAGAATATATTTTATCAATTAAAAGAACAGAATTATTACAGTCTGCATTTATAATATACCCTGTTATTTCATTTAAAACATCATAAGAAATTCTGCCCAAAATTTCATTAACATCATTTGTATCAACTTGCTTATTAATTCCCAGAACGCTGATTTGGTCAAGTAAAGCAAGAGCATCACGCATTCCGCCCTGAGAATTTTTAGCTATTGCGTACAAAGCTTCTTTTGTAATATTAATATTTTCCTGCTCAGAAATATACTGAAGCCGTTTAACCGTATCATCGGTTGTAATGCGTCTGAAATCAAACCTCTGGCATCTTGAAATAATAGTATCAAGCACTTTATGCGGTTCTGTCGTAGCAAGAATAAATATAACATTTGCGGGCGGTTCTTCAAGCGTTTTTAATAAAGCGTTAAATGCATGATTAGAAAGCATGTGGACTTCATCAATAACATAAATTTTATATCTTCCGTTCACCGGCACATATTGGATTTTTTCTAAAATAGCCTGAGTATCTTCCACGCTTCTATTGCTTGCGGCATCAATTTCAATAACATCAACAGGAATTGAATTCATTATATCAAGACACGCAGGGCATTTTCCGCAAGGAGTCAATGTCGGGCCTTCCTTGCAGTTTAATGATTTAGCCAGAATTCTTGCAGATGAAGTTTTGCCTGTTCCTCTCGGACCGCATAATAAATAAGCATGAGCAATACGATTTAATTCTATTGCATTAGAAAGAGCATGCACGATATTTTCCTGTCCGATTAAATCATGAAAAGTCTGGGGGCGGTATTTTCTGTATAAAGGAACATATTTATTATCCAATTGCCTTCTCCATTTATAACTGCTATTATTAATTATATATTAAGGAACAAAAAAAGTATTGTATATGGAAACTATTAAGCCTAAAAAGTTAATTAAAAGTAATAAAATAGGCATAGCAGGCATATCAGGCGAAATAACAGACTATTCAAAACTTGAGAATGCAAAGAAATTCTTTGAAAGTCAAGGGTATGAAGCTGTGATATCCGAAACCTGCAGACACTCCCACCGTTATATGGCGGGATATGATGACAAAGAATGCGCTGACACCCTCTGCTGTTTTTTTGAAGATAAAAGCATAGATGCAATATTATGTGCAAGAGGCGGATACGGAACATTAAGGCTTTTAAAATATATTGACTGGAATATTATAAGGAACAATCCTAAAATTTTTGCAGGATATTCGGATATAACAGTTCTTTTAAATATGATATTTAAAAAAACAGGGCTTATTACATTCCACAGTGCAATGCCGTACGGTGATTTTTCAGGTAAAATCAGCCCTTACACCGAAAAAAGTTTTTTTAAAACCCTGAGCGGTTTAAATTATAAATATAAAGCTAAAAACTATACAACATATTACAAAGGCATAAGCATGGGAAAACTTTGGGGAGGAAATTTATCAACGCTTGTATCCCTCTGCGGGCTTGATTTTATACCCGATGAAAATTTAATTTTATTATTAGAAGATATAAATGAGCCTTCATATAAAATAGATAAAATGCTTACACAGCTTTTTAATATAGAGAAGATTAGAAAAAATGTACAAGGTATTGCTTTCGGCGACTTTTTAAATACGGATAACAAAGATTATTTAAATAATCTTATAAATGAACTTGCCGATGAACTTAAAATTCCGGTCTGCAATGGATTTAAAATTACTCATTCCAAAATCAAAGACACAATACCGATAGGCGTATCTGCGGAATTCAGCTCAACAGAAGGAATTATAAGCGTGTCGGAAAGCTATACGGTCTGATTTAAATAACCGCCGGACTTTTGGACAATGCGGCATAATAATTCAAAACATGCCTTTTTTGCCGAAATAAAATACAACAGCAGACGAAGTTGCAACAGATAAGGCGACAACTATTAAAAACCCGAAATGATTGGTTTGATAGGGAACAGGAACATTCATCCCCCATAAACCGCCAATCATGGTAGGTATAGACATAATAATGGTAATAGCTGCCAAAAATTTCATTACCTGATTTAAATTATTATTAATAATTGAAGCAAAACCTTCCATCATTGCTTCTAAAATCATACGATGCATATCCACCATTTCGATAGCCTGCTTATTATCAATAATAACATCTTCCAGCAAATCCATATCTTCTTCCGTATTTTTTAAATGATTTGCGGAGTTAGATTTTGTCATCCTCATTATTTTTTGAAGCACTATATCATTATCTTTTAATGCCGTAGAAAAATAAACCAGAGTTTTTTGTATTTCCATCAGCTGGAATAATGCTTTATTATTTGTTGCTTTTTGAAGTTCGGTTTCTATGTTTTCACTTGTCCTGTTTATGATATCCAAATACTTTAAATAAAATTTTACGGAGCGGTATAATATTTTTAATAAAAATTCCGTTTTATTTCTCGTATCAAATGAATAGGCAGTAGACTCATTAAATGAAGAAAGTATATTATTATCGCTCGAACAAACAGTTATAATAGCAGTAGGAGTATAGATTATACCCATAGGCAATGTGTCGAAACAGCCGTCATCAGTCATTATCGGCAAATTGGTAATAATTAATATATTGTTGTCCTCAATTTCTATACGAGAACGTTCATCTAAGTCCAAAGAATTAAGAAGAAAATCTTCATCCAGCCCTAAAACCAGAGAAACCTGCTTAACTTCTTCTTCATCCGGCGCAATCAAACTGAACCATGAACCCGATACAGCCTCGCTGATGCTCAGTCTTGATAATTTTTTATTTTCTTCTGTCTTAAAAATTTTAATCATACCAAATTCCGAATGTTCCTTTATATATTAAAGCATGAATCTGCCGTAATGTGAAGAAAAATCAGGCAAAAACCGTAAAATAAACAAAAGATTAATGTTCAAACCTGATTTCTTTCAGTCCGAAACCGTTTAAATCAATATCAGCCTGCGCAGAGCTTACGGATATTAATTCGGATCTGTTTTCATTATAATCTATGCTCCATGTGCCAAGGAACAACGGCTTATCTTTTGTAAAAGCATAAGCATATAAAATCATTCTGTCCGGATTATTTTTGTCCCAGCCTATCGGAAAAATATCCCACATATAATCTTTTAAATCTATATTCTTATTTTCACGCCACCAATAGATTATAGCTTCTCTTACGGCATTCAGCCTTTTAGCTTTATTCGTCTTAAAATCATAGATAATTATATTAGTCTGCCATGTTTCGGAAAGATTAGAGCCGGTTTTTTCCTTAAAAGCTATTTTATTACTGTCTTTTGACCAGTCGATAGGAAACAGCGTTTTAAACTGATACTCTATAAGTTCATCCATGCCGGCTGTTAAAAAAGGCTTAACTTCACCCTGCATTACGTTTGTTTTATATAATACATCATAAACATTGCCCGAATTTTCAGGAACTTTAATTAAATAAGCACAAGAAGCCGTCTGCATTTTCTGAGGATAAAAAAAAGCCTTTGTATAAACCATCTTTGTTTTATCCGGCGATAAAATTCCGGGGGATGCAACGGCACGCTCGGAAACAACCCTGCGCACATCGATATTTCTCTGCCCCGGAGGCAGATTATACCTTACAACACGAAAATCAGGTTCAGGCAGTATAATATCTTCTTCTCTTTTAAAATCAGGTTCGGGAATTACAAAATCCCTGCGCTTCTTATCAAGCGACATAACGCAATATTCTTCTTCCGTTGCCGGCCGGGCGGATTTATCTATATTATGATAATATATCCTTCTTGTAGGCGGAAGATGCAGTTTAGCTCTTGCTTTTTCTTCGATTGTCCTCGGGTCTTTTTCTTTAGCCTGATTTGGTTTGTCAGGAGCTAAATTATTTTCTTCCATGGCAAATGCTTCAAAATTCAGGCAGAACAGCCCTGTCAATAATAAGCAGAATAGTTTAAACATAATCTATACAAGACCTTCTTTAACAGCTTGAATTGTCGCCTGAGTTCTGTTTGTTACGTATAATTTTTGAAGAATGCTGTGAACATGCGCTTTAGCAGTAGATAATGTAATATACAGCCTTTTGGCAATCTGAGAATTATTTAATCCTTCAACAATTAAAGCCAGAACTTCAATTTCTCTCTCTGTTAATCCGTATATGTTTCTGGCATTTTTATTTATATACGCCGGATTTTGATTAGGTTTATCAGCGGTATTTTTTCTTACATTTGACAAAACAAGCCTTGCAATAGCAGGGTCAAGCCAAGCCGTGCCTTCTGCCACCGCCTTTACTGCAGAAATGAGCTGTTCTTCCTGAGCGCCTTTCATTATATACCCGTCCGCTCCCGCTGATAAAGAATCAAATACATCATTATCGGATTCTTTTGATGTAAAAATTAATACTTTAATATCGGAATTTGATTTTTTTATTAATGATGTAGCCTGTATTCCATCCATTTCAGGCAGGCCGATATCCATTAAAACCACATCAGGATTGTATTTTAATGCCGATTCAACTGCCTGTTTTCCGTTTTCTGCTTCTGCTATCAGGTCTATATCATCACAATTTTCAAACACCAGCGACAACCCCAGACGCACCATCTTATAATCCTCTGCAAGCAATACTTTTATACTTTCCATAACTTAGTATCTTCCTTTTTAACAGTAACATCGAGCAGAAGAAAAAAGAACTCGCTTCCTTTGCCCTTATCGCTTTCCAGCCATATCTTACCGCCATGTGCATCTATTATCTGTTTTGATAAATATAATCCCAGGCCGGTGCTTATCGAACGCTTTTCCTGCGTTCCCTGCGAAAAACGCTTGAATAATTTTGGAATATCTTTTTTATATATGCCATCTCCATTATCTTTAACGGAAAATATCAAATCATTGTTATCTATATCGGACTTGACTTCAATTTTCCCGTTTTCATGCGTGTACTTAACGGCATTTCCCAATAAATTCACCACAACCCGCCTTAATTCATTTCTGTCCGCATATATTTCGCAGTTTTCAACGGCGCTATAAAGTCTTTCAACAGTTACATTCTTTTTATCGGCTAACGGAAGAACCTGCGCTATACATTCATCAACCAGAAGTTTAAAATCAAATGCCGTTTTTATAAGAGTAAGTTTTCCGGATTCATATTTATATACCTCCAGCAGAGTATTTACCAGCCCGAGCATATCTTCGCTGCTTTTTTTCAAATTAGAAAGAAACATATATTGTTTCTCATTCAGGCTTCCCAATTTACCGTTTAAAAAATATTCCAATGTCTGTATGGCTGCAAGAGAAGGCGTCCTTAAATCATGCGTCAAAGTCGCAATAAAGTCATCTCTTAATCTTTCCATCTCTTTTTGCGCATTAATATCTCTAATGATAAAAACATATTTTGCTATATGGCTTTCATCTTTCGGAGGAATATATGAACAGCTTATTTCAACAGGTATTTTATTCCCGTTTACTTCGTTTTGGATATATATATCCCGTAATATCACATCATCCTGAGAAGCAAATACCTTATCCCAGTCAATATTTTCGGCTATAAATAAATCCTCGGCTTTCTTATTTTTAAAAACTTTTTGAACAAAACCAAAAAACCTTTCAGCGGCGGGATTTACGTTCAACAATTTTTTTTCTTTGCTGAAAACAATTATTCCGTCAGCGCAATTTGTAATTATTGCCGATAAATGTTCATTAATTTCCGATAAATCCGCCGTTTTTTTATTGACTAAATCTTCAAGATGTTTGGAATAATCTTCCAGCTGTCTGTTTTTATCTTCTAAATTTTCTATTAAATCGGCTCTTTCATAAGCATTTTTAATATTTATTATAAGTTCGTCATTATCCCAAGGCTTTTCAATATATTTATATAAACCGACCTCATTTATTGCTTTTATGGCATTTTCTTTATCCGCATATCCGGTCAGCAATATAAGGCTTGCATTCTTTTGAAGTTTTTTTGCCTTGGAAAGAAATTCAATTCCGTTCATTTCATCCATCATAAAATCGGATATAATAACATCACGCTTATTATTTTTTAAATAATCAACAGCTTCTGAGGGGCTGTTAAAAAATACAGCGTCGCTGAATTCTTCAATCATAAGCAGAGATTTAATCGATGCCGTAACAAGTTTATCATCATCCAGTATTAAAATTTTGTACGGATAAGACATTATTAATACACACTCCTATCTAAATGATAGTTTATTCAAATTAAATAGACAAATATTTTACAAATATTAAGCAAAAAGTATATGCCGGCTACTTGGATTGTTCAATTCGGGCTAAACAGGACTGCAATTCATTAATTGTTGTTTTTAAAAGCATTATTTCTGCTTTTAAAGTGGAAATCCTATGCGGAATCTTAACAAGATTCTGCTTTTCAGTCAAACGCTTTACAGCGTTTGAAGCTTCCAGACTTTTACTTTGTGCTTCCGCTAAAGTCATAACGGAAGCAGCGGTATTTAAATCCTGAATTCGTTTATCTGAATTTTTAATTTGTTCAAGAATACTGTTTTTTTCATTTCGGATTTTTGCTAATTCTTCTTCTAAGCTCTTTCTTTGCTGAATTTTATTGTATTCAATTATAACAGGCTGTAATTCCATCGCCTGAATTTCTTGATTAATTTGAATTAAAGCCGTTTGATTGATAAATGCTTTTACATATCCGCCGTTCGGGTGGGTTTCTATATAACTTAACGCTTCTTTCAGTTTGCAATATATCTCATAATCAGCCTGCTCCCTTTCCGAATAATTTTCCGCCTTAAATTCTCCTGAAGGAAATGAAGCTATTTTTGAAGCTAAATCTCCTTCCTTTTGAGAAACAGTTTCTAAAGCCTGATTTAATACCGAATTGTTTTTCTTCTCTTTTCCCAATGCAATATATGAATTACAGACTTTATCCGCCATATTTTTACGGTATTGGTACATTTCTATTGTAGGATATTCTTTATTAAGTATATCAAGTTTTAATTTCAGATCATTAGAATTTAACATTTCCGCTTCAATCCGTTCATTAATATATGCCAACTGTGCATTTAATTCGGATATTTGCGCCTGCTTTTGCTCTTCCGTTAATTTTTTCTGCTTATTTTGTTTCTTCTGCTTATTCCTTGATGTCTTTTTTAATGTATTTCCGTTTTCCAGTTCATTTATTAAAGTGCTTATTCTTTTGCATTTGCTTTTTAATTCGCTTATGGCGGAAGATGACACATCAAAGGAAGATTTAAGCCTGCTTCTTGCCAATATAGCCTGATACTCGCCGTCTGATTGAAGTTTTTGCAGTTTTGCTTCTAATTCCGTTATTTCATCATGTTTACAGCCGATATCTGTTTCACATTCATCAATAGCATCTTTAATATCGCTTTCGCAGGATTGTATTTTATAATTTATTGAATTTAAATATGCGGCGGCTTCATTTTTTTCCTCAAACAAACACTCTATATGTTTCAATATTTTTGCCGCAGACATTCGTTGCTTTATATCTTTCTGCGACGATTCAAGAAGCTGAGCCATTGCAAAATCAAATTTTTCCTTCGGCATATTATTTTTTATTGAAGGAAACATCTTGTAAAATACATCAAATGTTACCCCATCTTTCAAATGCTGATTGCAGCAGCTGCATGCTTCAACTAAATTCAAATCTACGTTATTATTATCCTGCGACAGATTTTGAGGCGATGTATGGTCTATTGTTCTCATTACAGGGTGCATATTTGTTTTAAGCATTTCTTCAGCTTCATCACATCCAATATTATAAACCTGCTGAAAGATTTCTTCCCCTTTTAAAAACGGTTTTTTTTGGGAAATTTCAAGAAATTTTTCAAAAAAATTAATTTCGTCGGCATTTTTAATTTTTTTTGCCTCTGAAATTTCAGGTGCATTCCGCCCTTCTGAAAGTTTTTCTATAATGCCCTTAATTTTATCCTGTAATCTTGATGATTTTGATGAAAGTATCTCCTGTATAATGCTCTTCATTTGCTTTTCCGTATATACTCTGCAGCCGCAGTATGCGCAATGGTATGTAGGATTTATTATGGATTCCGAATCATAATTTTTTCCGCTGAAAGATACCTCATCATATTTCGGCCGGCTTAACAAGCCGTATCTGTTATTCCTGACAGTATTATTACTCTTATTAATAAAACTGGTATTTGAAATATTACCGATACTATATATTTTCACTTCAAATTCCGTACAAAAATACAACCTTTTGTACTAACATATCAACAATATTTTTTTTGTTATTATATTAAGTTTTTTACAACAGCTATATATCTCTCGTATTTTCCAAAAAAGCCCTTATACATTTATTAATGCCGGCAGGGGTGCTTAATACCGTGGGAATATCATCCTCATAATTATCTTCGGATTGAGAATTATCTTCAGATTGAGGGGAAACATTCTCATCGGGATAAATTTTATTCTTATCTGCCAGTTTCCTTTTGAATATAAAAGCCAATACTATAAAAATTACAATACATATTAACAATGCGCCGAATGATATAAACAGTTTTTCCATAATGAACGATGCTTCAGAATGCTCCTGCATCTGCGGGCTTTCTGTTGTTTCTACGGTTTCTGCATTTTCAGGCAGAGGCGGAATCTCCCCTGCTGATTCAAATTCTACGGCAGGCAATCCGCCGGGATTATTTTCTGCAACTAAAACCACATTATACATCTACGGCATTTTCACTTTCTTCTTTTTCCGCTTTTTCCGCTTTTTCCGCTTTTTTTGTTTTTCTTGGCTTTCTGACAGTTCTCTTTTTAGTTTCGGCTTCTTTTTGCTTTTGTTCTTCCTCTGCTCCGGACACCGCTGCAGGTGCCGTATTTCTAATTTCATTTCCGGCATCAATATCCGGAGCTTTTTTATTTTTTTCTTCTTTTTGAGATGCTTTTCTTCTGTTCAATGCTTTTTTCTGTTTTTTTACAGACGCATCTTCATTCTCCGCAGACTTAACCATAACAGGCTTTTGTTCCGTTAATTCATCATTAGCTTGAGCAGTTTCTATGTTTTCCTCAGCCCCGGTCCAGCCTTTTAAATGCTCCGGCGATTCTAATTCAGGTTCAGCCGTTCTATCCGTATTCATATTATTATTTTTGTTATTAAATTTGCTAAAATTCTTTTTGTTTTGATTTTCATTATCGGACAAAGGATTGTTATTCGGATTATTAAACACTTTATTCTGCCTGTAATTGGATGTTTTATTTTTAATCTGCTGAGGCGGAATTTTTAATTTAGCCGCTTTAGCCTTTATTTCCCCTTCTGCAACAGGTGCGGATAACACAATTTCTTCAGGGATAAAACCGTTTCCTTGGCAGTGAGGGCATTTTTTACCAAACACCTCGGATAAACTCTGCCCCTGCCTGTGTCTTGTCAATTCTACAAGCCCTAAATCCGATAACTGGCCGATTTGAGGTTTTGCCTTATCTTTTTCAAAAACTAATTCGAGTTCTTCCATAATTGCAAGTTTATCTCTGCGTGTATTCATATCAATAAAATCAACAATGACCATACCGCCTATATTTCTCAGTCTTAATTGCCTTGCTATTTCATGAACGGCCTCTATATTAGTTTTTACGATAGTTTCATCCTGCGTATTCGAGCTTACGAATTTCCCGCTGTTTACATCTATTACCGTCAGCGCCTCCGTCTGCTGAATAAACAGATATCCTCCGCTCGGAAGATTTACCTTTGTCTGCAATGCGGCTTTTATTTCTTTCATGACACCCGATGCAACAAGCAATGTTTCAGAACCTTTATAAACATTTACTTCTATATTTTTATTCATATTCCAGTTCTGCAATATCTGCTGTGTGCGATGAACTCCGTACGGCGTATCTAAAATAATTTCATCAACATCTTCGCTGCATGCTTCACGCATAACTCTGTACAATAAATCCTGATCTCTGTATAACAGGCTTGGAGCAGGTCTTGTTTCGGCGGCTGTTACGATTGTATTCCATTTTTCCAGCAGAACTTCCATATCTTCCTGAATATCGGCTTCCGACTGTCCTTCTGCCTCCGTTCTGACAATAACCCCTATGCCTACCGGCTTTAATAAACTTATTATCGATTTTAATCTTGCTCTCTCTTTATTGTTCACAATCTTTTTTGAAACATTAATCCCTGTTTCCTGCGGCATCAATACCAAAAACCGCCCGGGAAGACTTATCATCGTTGAAACTCTCGGACCTTTATGCCCTACGGGTTCTTTTACAACCTGTACTATAACTTTCTGCTTCGGAGATAATTTTTCTTTTAAAGTGCCTTTCCCGATTGCATCATGAGCATGCAGAAACCCCATTTTATCATATCCTACATTCACAAATGCGGCATCTATGCTTGGTAATATGTTGTCAACCGTTGCAAGATATACATCATTCAGCACCATATCTCCTTTATGAACATAAAATTCACAAACTTTGCCGTCTTCTATTACGGCTGCTATATTATCTCTTTCCGCTACAACTATCGCTTTTGACATATAATTTCCTTTTCCTTAAACTTTTACAGCCTGTTCATATCTTTATCAAAAAAAGCAGTTCTGACGATTCTAAAAATAACTTTATCATTAAATACTTTTATCAGACTATCAGCTCTTAAAGGAGGTATATCAGCGGACTGACCCGTCTTTAGGACTACTTTAAGTTTATTTTCGGAAACTTCAGCCGATTTTATTGACTCTTTTATATTTACAAGTTTTTTTATACCTTTTTTGCTTATCTTCTCTATTAAAATTTCGTTTCTTGAAGATATCTCATTTTTAATATACAACAAATCTTTATTTTTTAAAACATTTTCTTTTAAGGGATAGATTAAATATTCCGCCCACTGCGCCGTTACATCAATTGCCGGAATTTTTTTATCAATTTTTTCCGCCGAAACAATTCTTATTGATTTTGGCAGTACGCTGTTTAATCTTTCCGTCAATTCCCGTCCGGATATATTTTCCGACAAGTCTATATCCGCAAGTTCGCAGCTGCTTTCCATAAAAAGGGGCAGAGGTATTCCGAGCGAGAATTTCGGCGACGGATTATATCCTTGCGTAAAGCATAATTTTAATCCGCTTCTATAAAGCATTTTTATTATTGTATTCTGCCAGTCTAAGTGCGAAATATATCTCATTTCGCCGTATCTGCTCATTTTTAATCTGAAACGAACCGCATTTTCTGTTTTATTCTCGTTATTATCCGTTTTGGCATCATATTCATAAGGCTTATCCAGCACCTTATGCGTCTTAAAATTTTCACATACTCCGCAGGAGGTGCAGACAAATTC
Organism: uncultured Muribaculaceae bacterium; assembly: GCA_964491345.1. GTDB lineage: Bacteria > Cyanobacteriota > Vampirovibrionia > Gastranaerophilales > Gastranaerophilaceae > Avigastranaerophilus. Next base: position 115,195 of record CAZBFV010000001.1, on the reverse strand, counting down.
GCAGGGTTTTCCGGCTGCCGAAGCAAGCGCATAATTATACTGTTTTATAAGCCAATCTTTGTTTAACCCCGCATCAATATTATCCCATGGAAGCACAGAAGATAATTCAAACTTCTTTTGAGCTTCAAGATTTATATCAAATCCGCATTCCTTGGCGGTTTCTTCCCAAAGCGCCCTGTCAACATTTTCGCTCCAGCTTGATAAATATACTCCTTTCTTATTCAGGGCGAGTATAAAATCATTATATTTTTTATCACCTCTTGACAGTGCTGCTTCAAATGCGGATATGCTGCAGTCGCTGTAATGAATTTTTATGCCTTTCAGCCCTTTTATTTTTTCGAATAAAAAGCCCAATTTTTGTTTTATTTCTTCCTTATCCGCCTGCCCGAACCATTGAAACGGCGTAAAAGGCTTTGGAACAAAGACGGATACTGTGCATGCCAAACTTAAATCCGATTTTAAATTAAGGCTCTTTCTTAATTCTTTTCCCTCAATTTTTATCTTTTTTAACAGCTCTGCCATTTCTTCAATGTCTTTAAATGTTTCTGTCGGAAGTCCAATCATAAAGTAAAGTTTAATACTGCTAAAGCCTTTTTTATAACAATCCAAAACAACAGATACAATTTGTTTTTCGGAAAGGTTTTTATTAATTGCATCTCTGAGCCTTTGACTGCCTGCTTCCGGCGCAAGCGTAACAGTATGGGAATTTACCCTGCTTACAAGCATCGCAAGTTTACTGCTGAATTTATCTATTCTCTGGCTCGGCAATGATACGGATATTTTATTATCTTTTAAATCATCGCTTAATTTCTCAATAACTTGTTCAATATTTGAATAATCATTTGATGATAAAGATAAAAGAGTATATTCGCCGTAGCCGGTAACTGATAATGATTTTCTGACAATTTCAGTAATATCGGAGGCTTTTCGCTCTCTAACAGGCAGATTTACATGTCCTGCCTGGCAAAAACGGCACATTCTTCCGCATCCTCTCCTTATTTCAAGCACAACTCTGTCCGAAAGGCTTACGGAATAAGGAACAGGCGCAAGCAGAACGTTTTTATCCTTTGATATATCGTATATTCTTTTTTCCGTCTTATTATGTTCCTGAGGAGAATACACGCCTTGAATTAAAGATAATTCTTTTATTAACTGTTTTTTTGGCAGATTTTTATTTTTTAAATATTTATCAAGCAGTTCAATAATTAATTCTTCACCGTCGCCGATCATAAATAAATCAATAAAATCTTCCAAAGGTTCAGGATTAAAACAGCATGGCCCGCCCGCTATTACAAGAGGGAATGTTTCGTTTCTTTCTTCTCTTTTTAACGGAATACCCGACATTTTAAGCATTTCTAAGACCGTAGGATACGAAAGCTCATACTGAAGGGAAAATGCCAATATATTAAAATCTCTTGCATTTTTTTTAGACTCTAATGCCGATAAATATATATTGTTATCTTTCAATATCTTTCTGTAATCAAAATCAGGCGCATAAACTCTGTCCGCCATATAATTCCCGTTATTGTTTACAATGGAATATAATATTTTCTGCCCTAAATTATTTACTGCTATTTCATATTTATCCGGAAATGCAAACAAAAATGTAACTTCTGCGCTGTCAAAATCTTTATTTGCACTCAAATATTCCAAACCGATATACTGGTTCGGCTTATTAACTTTAAATAAATTCTCTTGGGTTTGTATCGTCAAAGGGCAGTTCATCTATGCTAAATCGTCAGGAATATATCTTTCTATATCAATAATTTCGCCGTAAGACTTATTTCTAAATTTATCCAAAAATTTCAATAAAGATTCGTTCGGAACGTTATATTTATATATGGAAACCCCGATGCCTATTCTACGCATTACGCTTACTATATAAAAGCATTTATCCGCATAATCACGCAGTAACTCCTCATTAAAGTAATTTCCGTTTTCATCGCGTGACAGCTTTACATACTGAAAACCTTTGAAAAATCTTTGTTTTTCATTATTTTTATTTTGCGATGATTTTTTAAATAAATCTATAATCTTATCTTCTGACATATTCCAATTAAATAAAATTATTTAAAATCAGTCAAATAATTAACAATTATTTTTAACAATTATTTATTTTATGTAGTATAATAAAAGAAAATTAATAGCGGTATCGTCTAGTGGTAAGGACGGGAGATTCTCAATCTCCAAACACGGGTTCAATTCCCGTTACCGCCGTAATTTTTTTGACTTCATTTTGCTTTTTGCAGAATATATTGAATATTTTTATCGGTATTTTTGCAAGAAGCTTTTTTTTGTGATTTTATGCCTGTTTCAGCCTGCACGTTTATTTAAATATTAATATTAAATATTAATATTTAAATACGCCAAAACAAACTGTTTAATTTAGAAAATATAACTATAAATTGGATATCACCGCTTTTGTAAATTCTTCTGTTGTAGAATTTCCGCCTGCATCAGGTGTCAGATACATGCCCTGTTCAATTGTTTTAAAAAGCGCATTTTCAACTTTTACTGCAATTTCCGTCTGATTTATATATTTTAACATTTCTACGGCAGAAAGCAGAATGGCTGTAGGGTTTGCTTTATTTTGACCTTCTATATCGGGAGCGCTTCCGTGTACCGGTTCAAATACCGCTGTATCCAAACCTATATTTGCACTCTGTGCTATTCCAAGCCCGCCGGTTAATCCCGCACATAAATCCGAAACTATATCTCCATAAAGGTTTGGAAGGAGCAAAACATCAAACTTTTCAGGATTTTGCACAAGCTGCATACATAAATTATCCACAAGAATTTCTTTATATTCGATTTGCGAATATTTTCCGGATATTTTTCTTGCAGATTCCAAAAACAATCCGTCGGTAAGTTTGCATATATTTGCCTTTGTTACTGAAGTTACGCATTTTCTGTTATGCTTAAGCGCATATTCAAATGCAAATTCCGCTATTCTTTCGGATGCTTTTCTTGTAATTATTTTTATCGACTCGGCGCTGTCTTTATCTATTTGTCTTTCAATGCCAGCATATAAGTCTTCCGTATTTTCTCTTACTATTACAATATCAACATTTTCGTATCTTGTTTTTATACCTTTTATATTTTTGCAGGGTCTTAAATTCGCATATAAATCCAGCGATTTTCTTAACTCTGCATTTATGCTTCTGAAGCCCCCGCCTATAGGAGTTGTTACCGGAGCTTTTAATGCCGCTTTATTTTGTTTAATTGATTTTATCACTCTTTCGGGAAGCGGGGTTCCTTCTTTTTCAATTACGGTCATGCCCGCTGTCTGCACATCCCATTCAATTTCCGCTTTTGCCGATTTTAATATATCCGTTACTGATTTTGTTATTTCAGGACCTATCCCGTCTCCGGGAATTAATGTTACTTTTCTCATCTATGCTCCTATATTAAGTCAAAGCCGTCATGTTTTTTTATATGTTCTATTAATCCTCCGTCATTCAGTAATTTTATCATTACATCGGGCAAAGGCATTATTTTTATTGTTATTCCTTTTGTCAGATTATGTACATAACCTTGTTTTATATCTATTTCAAGCTCGTCATCCGCATCTATTTTATCTGTATCGCACTCTATCAGCAACAAACCTATATTTATTGCATTACGGTAGAATATTCTTGCAAAACTTTTGGCTAAAACAGCACCTGCACCCGCTATTTTTATTATTTGCGGGGCATGCTCCCTTGATGAACCTAAACCGAAATTATTACCCGCTGCTATAAAGTCGCCTTTTTTCATTCTGCCTGCAAATTTAGGGTCTGCATCTTCAAGAACATGCTTTGCAAGCTCGTTTAAATTTGACCGTAAATGAAACAAGCGTCCGGGGGCTATAAGGTCGGTTGATATATTGTCTCCGAATTTAAATGATTTTCCTCTCAATATCATTACAACACCTCCCTTACATCGGCTATATAGCCTTTAACTGCACTGTATGCTGCAGTTGCAGGCGACGATAAATATATATACCCTTTAGTATTTCCCATACGCCCTTTGAAATTTCTGTTTTGAGAAGATAAACACACCTCATTATCGCCTAATATTCCGCCATGCACTCCCACGCATGCACCGCAGCCAGGCGGTAATATTGAAGCTCCAGCTTCCGCTAATATCGTTATTATTCCTTCTTTCAACGCTTCTATAAACACCTGCCTTGAAGCAGGCGAAACAAGAAGCCTTACATCTTTATTAACTTTTCTGCCTTTCAATATTTCTGCGGCTATCCTCAAATCCTCAATTCTGCCGTTTGTACATGTTCCTATATATACCTGATTTATTTTTATCTTTTCGATTTCATCCGTTGTTTTTGTGTTATCTACCGTATGCGGGCATGAAACCGCCGGTTTAAGCTCATTCAGGTTTATTTTTATTACTCTTTCATACAGTGCATTTTCATCCGCCTTTATTTCTTTATATTTATCGGCCCGTCCATGTTTTTTTAAAAATTCGTATGTTTTTTCATCAGTTTCAAACAATCCTGTTTTTGCTCCCGCTTCTACTGCCATGTTTGAAATTGTAAATCTTTCGGACATCGTTAAATTCTTTACTGCATTTCCGCTGAATTCAAGAGCTTTATATGTCGCTCCGTCCGCTCCCAGCATACCGATTAAATGAAGTATTAAATCTTTTGCATATACCCCTTTGGAAAATCCGCCGTCAAGTATTATTTTATATGAGGATGGCGCTTTCAGCCATGTTTTGCCTGTCGCCATTACAACCGCAATATCTGTTGAACCTACTCCCGTAGCAAATGCACCTAATGCGCCTGATGTGCAGGTATGAGAATCAGCGCCTAAAAGCACTTCTCCGGGGTTAATACAGCTTTCGGCAAGTCTTTGATGGCATACCCCTTCTCCTGTTTCGGACAATACGCATCCGTACTCTTTTGCAAATTCCCTTAAAACAGTATGGGAATTTGACAGTTCTTTTCTCGGACTCGGTGCTGCATGGTCAATAAACAATATCGTTCGTGCGGGATTATATATTTTTGTTTTATTCAGTTTCTTAAATTCATTTATTGCAAGAGGTCCTGTTCCATCCTGAACCATTACCGCATCTATATCCGCTATTATTAATTCTCCGGAAGTTACATTTCTGCCCGCATGATTTGACAAAATTTTTTCTGTTATTGTTTGTTTCATATCTGTTCCTTTATACAAATAAATACGGTTTTGTTATGAAATTATTATCAACTCTCTTTTTTAAGTTCCCCGTAGGCATATAATAAGGAGTTACGGTCATAATTTTTGCCGCTATATCAGGATAATAATATATAAATTTAAGTTCGCTTCGTGTCAGGGGCTTTTGGGTATGAACATTTGCATATCGTGCCAGTTCAAGTATGTTTCTTGCTTCATCTTCATCCTGAAATTCTATTTCCATTTTTTCATATACATTTCTGAACCCTTTTATTCCGCCATATTCGCCTGTAGTAATCATTCTTCCCGTTTCTACTATTTCAGGCTGACCCCGTCCTAATTCGGTATAATCGTATAATTCATAATTTCTCCTGTCTTTTAAAGCGCCGTCGGCATGAATGCCCGATTCATGCGCAAATGCGTTTGCTCCAGTCGCCGGCTGGTTCACGGGTATCGGCACGTTGAATGCGTATGAGGTATATTGAGCTAATTTCCATGTTTTGGATAAATCTATATTAGGGTCGATTTGATATTTATCTTTCATTCCGCTTGATTTTAATACGGCAAGAAGGCAGGATATTAAATCAGCATTGCCTGCTCTTTCCCCCATTCCGTTTATTGCCGTATTGATATACGCATTAACTCCCGCATCAACCGCTGCTTTTGCCCCCATTACGGAATTTCCGGCAGCCATGCCTAAATCATTATGAAAATGCAGTTCTATATCCGTCTTTGTTTCTTTTGCAATCTTAAATATTCTATCATAGGCACTTATAGGATCATCATAGCCTAAAGTATCACAGTATCTAAATCTTTCTGCTCCGTGTTTTTTCGCTTCAAGTGCAAATTCGATTAAATAATTTATATCGCTTCTTGAAGCATCTTCTGCATTAACGCCTATTGACTGAGCACCGCAGGCTAGTGCTGTATCAACCGCTTTTGTCATAATATTTATTATGTCATCTTTTGTTTTTTTACCGCCGAATTTCCCGTTTATCATCTGCTCCGACGTCGAAACGGATAAATTTACATTCTTTAACCTCGCTACATTTTGAAATGACAACAGTACATCTTCTTCCAGCCCCCTCATCCAGCCCGACAGCTTCGTTTTTGTTATCACCCCTCTGTCTGCCAGCTCTAAATTCCCGTTTAAATAATTTATTTCATGCCTTGTTGCAGGAAAACCAAACTCTGATTGAGTTATACCTATATCATCAAGCATCAGGTTTATTATTGTTTTCTGCAGTTTCGCCAAACCGAGTCTTGATGTCTGCACACCGTCCCTGTTTGTAACATCTACAAAATATATATACTTCTTGTCCATTCTATATTCCTTATTGTTTTTGTTTAGATTATAACATATTTATTGCCGTTTATATGATATAATTTTTATAATCAGGCGAGGTGCTATGCAAAAGAATAAAAAAAATAAACATTTTTCTTTGAAATTTGCGGTTTTTATTATAGTGCTTGTTACCGGTACTGCCTATTATATATCTATTCCGTATTCACATAAGGATATTTCCAAAAATAAGACTTTTGAAGAACAGCTGGAAGTGTCAAAATCGAAAAGCATAGGTTATAATACAGCTTCGGAATTTGAATACGGCACTGCAGCTCCGCCTAAATTTGAAGTATATAATAATGAAACAGGTGATAAAAATACTCCGGATAATACCGTTCAAAACAGCGTTAAACTCGATGATTTATTAAATCAATTTAAAAATTATCCCGCAAACAGCATTCATTTTGTTGAAGTGATTGTTGATAAAATTGTGGTTTTTCTGGGATATCCCTCAGGCAGTGTTAAAGTTTTATCCGATAATCTCGATAAGGGGAACGGAAAAGTTCAGGGAAGCTATATGGCAGCTTATTTTGATATCGCTTCCGGCTGTATATACGTTGACAGCAGAGTTTTATATACTTTAGATTCTAAACTGCTTATATCAATTCTGTTTCATGAACTCGACCATTTTGATAAAATGGCTAAAACAGCTAAATCCATGGGATATTCCGAATTTGTTAATCTGCTTGAATCTAAAAATATTTCCGGCATAAACAAAAATTTTTGGAGCAATGCCTCCCGTTATGCCGACTTATCGGGTTTTGACGCCCGATATTATCAGGATGCCTTTAAACGTTTAATATCACAGCATGAATTAGAACTTACAAGCTCTTATTCCGATTTCTATAAATTATCCGAAAATATGAGAAATCCCCTTGAAATCAGCGCTTATAACATATCCAATTATATTGAAAATTATTATCATATTACTAAATCGGAAGGTCCTATGCGCAGATTAACCAAAAAGTTTAATGAAGTCGACTGGGCTGTGTATAATTTCATTTCTTCAGACGAAATTATAAAAACAGAAAGAATTGCGCTTTTTGATTACTTCTTTATGCAGGCTGTTACAGATAAATTTCCGGAATTAAAACCGCTTTTAGATGAATGTATTAATAACAGAAACGGTGATTTAACAGCCTTTTGGCTTGAATATGAAAAACAGCTCGCTGATTTTTATATAAGAGGACGCAGGCTTAACAGCTATTCCTATAATATTATTATGGAGCTTCTGACGAAAACGGAAGAATATGCAAAACATGGCGCTTCTTATACGGAAACAGCAAACGCTCTTAAGTATAAAGCAAATACTATAATAAAAAATATTGTTTACCCTAATGCCATAAAAAATATTAAAATGACTTCGGAAGATTATTTAAAATTTATAAAGGAAAAAAATATATCCGCTCCCGCTGATGAGCTCAGTTATATTATTGTTTTGATTTGCATAGAAAATGAACTGTATTCAAATAATAATTCTGCCCCTGTTGAGCTTTCACCGCTTAAAATTCCTGAAGTTATTGCAACTATGTATCCGCCGGTTAAAAAGAGAAATAAATTTTATTTTATATTTGATAATCCTGCTTTTAAAAAACAATTTGATGAAGCTAAGCAAAAAGATGAGTATCTGCATGCTGAAAATTATCTAAGACAGCTTATTGAGAAAAACAGGCTAATTATTAATATTAAACCTTAATTTATTTGTTTATGCCTTTTTTTCCCACCCCTTGGGAAGGGAGGGGGGGGGAAAAAAAAGGGAAGGGAGGGGAAAATAGAAGATAGAGGACGAGTATGTGTTCCTGAAGGGCGGGGAAAAAGGATAAAATGAAAAAAATTACTACTACTGCTCAGGGGCAGAAAAATTGCGGGATGGTTAAAATGCGGAATTACTACTGCTCAGGACAGAAAATTGCGGGATGATTAAAATGCGGAATTACTACTGCTCAGGACAGAAAATTGCGGGATGGTTAAAATG
>CAZBFV010000001.1:31624-106622 GCA_964491345.1 uncultured Muribaculaceae bacterium | reverse complement strand
GCGGGATGGTTAAAATGCGGAATTACTACTGCTCAGGACAGAAAATTGCGGGATGGTTAAAATGCGGAATTACTACTGCTCAGGACAGAAAATTGCGGGATGGTTAAAATGCGGAATTACTACTGCTCAGGACAGAAAATTGCGGGATGATTAAAATGCGGAATTACTACTGCTCAGGGGTAAGTGGATAGAAAAAATAAGATATATTTTCCATGCCCCGCAGGCAAACTGCCGAAATTGTTTAAAAATTTAAAACTGTTAAGTTTTGCGAAAATCGGCAGAAATATCCGTACTCTTTATTATAAAATATTTCAGTTATTTATATATTTCTGTCTGAAACAAAGCAGAAAAAATACTGAAAAAAACAGGCTTATTTTGGTATTCAGAATTAATACGGAATTTCCTGCATAAATAAAAAAACATCCGGCTGTTATCATTATAAAAAATTTAATGAGGTTGCAGTTTTGTAAAAATTTTAAATCATGGTTTTTTCCCGCCCTTGCGCATATTCCCGTCCTTCACCGCACAACATATAACCCTCTGCGCACGCATACCCGACCTCCCCCCCCCCCACTTATAGCCCTGCTGAACATTAAAATACATCGTAATTTCACAGAAAGAAACAAACTATTCATATAATAATTATAAGCTATGAAGAACCTGCAGGGAGGAAAAAGAGATATTTATTCTGCCGGTACGGCATAAAATAATCAAGATTTTTCATTTTTTCTATTCATTTTGAAAACTCAGACTAATTCTTCTATCATCAGGATTGAACTTTAATATCTTAGTTTTAACAACATCGCCGACTTTTAATATAACATTTCTGCGGTTTTGATATTCTATTAAGTCTTTTTCCTGAAGCAAAGCCTCAACGCCGGGATACACTTCCACAAAAGCGCCGAAATGTTTTAAACGGGTAATACTGCCGTCTACGGCATCTCCCTCTTTAAATTTATCTTTAGCTTCAAGCCATGGATCTTTTTCCAAATTTTTTAAACTTAAGCTCACTCTCTGCTTATCTTTATCAATAACTATAATTTCGACATCAATTATATCGCCGGCTTTTAAAATATCAGACGGATGATCAATCCATTTCCACGATAACTGCGAGAGCGGAAGAAGCGCATCAATTCCTCCGATATCTACAAATGCACCGAAATCAGTAATTCTCACAACCTCGCCTTTTACAATCTGTCCGGCTTTAAGAGTTTCAAACAAATCTTTTTTATTATTCCTGTCATCCTCAAATGCTTTTCTGTTGGATAAAATAAAATTACCCTGCGAAACATCCATTGTAAGAATCTTCAACTCAAGTTTTTCGCCGACTGCATTCTCTGTTGACTTTAGTTTCAGATGGCTTGAAGGAACAAAACCTCTGACTCCCTTAACATCAACAAGAACACCGCCCCGTACAGCCGAAACGATAACTCCTTCAACTGTTGCATCATCTGCTTTTAACTGTTCAAGCTCTCTCCAGCTGTACGCCATAGCAACTTTTTTAAAAGAAAGTGTAAACCTGCCGTCCTCATCTTCATCTTTTATAATTAAAAACTCATACTGTTCGTTTTTTTTAAGAGTTTCTTCCATTGAAACGGCTTTATCGACTACCGCTTCTTTTTCGGGTACATAAGCGGAAGTCTTTGCGCCTATATCCACAATAACGCCTGACGAATCATAAGAGCAGACAATTCCTTTAACAAGATCGCCCTTTTGGAAGCTGTAGTCGTAATCTGCCAATAATGCTTCAAATTCAGCATCGGAATAACTTTTCTCCGCCATTTTTCTTCCACCTCGCTTCTCTCTATTCATCAGACATATAAAATATACCGCCCTTCCTTTATTCTACAATTTTTTCTGCATTTTGTAAATCTCGCTTAAATTCTGATATCCATAAAACAAATAACTTTCGGGCAATAATTAATATTTTTTTAATTATTTCTGTCTTTACAAAAAGTAATATTTTACACCTGACGATTTAAGGCTTCAATTAAAACTTTTATCAAAAAAATTATAAAAACAGAGTATAATTAAGCCGAAAAAGCAGTTCTAAAGAGATTGAGAAATAAAAAATTTTTACTTTGTCTACGGTTATTTTTCGTACTATAATACTAAAAAGCAGGTTCAGGCTTATTACGGTTATGATGCAGTTTATCGGCAGATTATCAATAAATACCGCAAAGATACTTCATAAAAATTTTATAAAATTATAAAAGAACTTATATAAGGTATATGTAATGAAAATAGCATTCTATTCGCTCAGAGAATTTGATGAACTCGATTTATGCAATAAATTTTCAAAAAAATACGGAATAGATTTTATTTGGACAAGCAAATATCCGGATAAAAACAATTTATCATTATTAAAGGGCTGTAATGCAATATGTATCACGCCCTGCGAAATAACTGAAGAATATATAAATATAATAAGTAATTTAGGAATAAAATATATTTTATGCAGAAGCATCGGATATGACCATCTGCCCGTAAAATATATTGCAAAAAAAGGAATTAAAATTTCATCAGTGGATTATCCGCCTGATTGTGTTGCTAATTATGCAATTATGCTGATGCTTATGACTTCAAGAAAAATAAAACAAATAGCACTCAGAGCGAATGCGCAGGATTACTCATTAAAAGGCAAAGCCGGAAAAGATATAAGCAGCTGCACGGTCGGTATTATTGGCACAGGAAATATCGGTTCTGCCGTAATAAAGCACTTATCAGGCTTTGGATGCAGGATACTGGCATATACACGCCGTCCGAAAGAAGAATTAAAAAAATACTGCGAATATACGGATTTAAACACCTTATATAAAAACAGCGATATTATTTCTCTGCATGTTGCTTCGAATGCTGACACATACCATCTTATAAATAACAATTCGATATCAAAAATGAAAGACGGAGTAATAATTATCAATACCGCAAGAGGAACTCTGATTGATACTAATGCGCTTGCGGATAATTTAAAGACGGGAAAAATTTCAGCTTCCGGGCTTGATGTAATTGAAAACGAAAACGGATTATACTATTACAACCATTCATCCGATATAATATACAACAGCGAGCTTGCCGTATTAAAGAGTTTTCCTAATGTGATTTTAACCCCGCATACTGCATTTTATACGGAAGAAACAGTAATGAATATGGTTGAAAAATCATTTATATCCGGATATAACTTTGAAAATAATATTAAAAATCCATACGAAATATGCATATAAATAACAAGGCTACAATTCCATTTCTTTGAGATTATTGCTTATAACAAAATCAGCATCCGTCGAGCTTTTAATATCATCAAGCGAGAACATGGGATTGATTTCAATAAGAGCAAGACCGCCGGAAGTTACCTGAAATACGCATCTTTCCGTAACAATCATATCGGCTTGTCCGAAAGCAGTCAGAGGCAGAGTGCATTTTTTTACGATTTTAGGCTTGTTATCTGCGGTATGGGTCATTGCAACTATAACTTTTTTTGAGCCGACTATTAAATCCATCGACCCGCCTATGCCCGGGACAAATTTACCGGGGATCTGCCAGCTTGCAATGCTTCCCTGTTCATCTGCCTGCAGGGCGCCTAAAACGGTAGCATCTATATGTCCGCCCCGCATAATGGTAAAAGCCATTTGAGAATCGTAAAAAGAAGCGCCTTTTATAACATTAACATAAGCACCGCCGGCATTAACCACTTTTGTATTATAATCCGGACCTTTTTGAAGCCTGCCGAGACCTAAAATCCCGTTTTCGGACTGAAATATAATCTGCATATCATCATTAACATAATTAACGGCTTCCGTAGGCAGACCTATTCCTAAAGTTACTATATCATTCTTTTTGAATTCTTTTGCAGTTCTTTTGGCTATTATTTCTTTTATTTCATCCTTTGATAAGGTTTTATAAGCTAAAAACATTTACTGCCCCCTGCGTTTAACAATATAATCAATAAAAATTCCCGGAATAACAACTTCATCAGGATTTAAGCACTCGACGATTTTATCTGCCTGAACTATAACGGTATCTGCAGCCGTCGCCATTGACGTATTAAAATTTCTTGTTGTTCCTTCAAATTTAACATTTCCGTACCTATCGACAACCGTTCCGTAAATTATCGCAAAATCAGCGCCTAAAGGTTCTTCAAAAATATATTTTTTGCCTTTTATTTCTACTGTTTTTTTGCCGTTTTCAAGAATAGTTCCTATGCCTGTAGGAGTGAGGACTCCGCCTAATCCTGAACCTTTGGCATGAATTTTTTCAACGAGCGTCCCCATAGGGTAAAATTCGACTTCCAGCTGTCCTGAGTGCATTTTCTCGCCTGTAACCGGATTCGTGCCGATATGTGTCGTTATAACTTTTTTTACGAGGTTGTTTGCAATAAGTTTTCCCTTATCTGCATCAGCAAATGAAGTATCATTGCATATCATTGTCAAATTATTTATTTTTTGAGCAATTACAGCATCTATAATTTCATCAGGAACACCGCAGCTTAAAAAGCCCCCTACCATAATTACAGAGTTACTTTTTATTAATTTTGCGGCTTCATGAGCCGTTATTATATTTTTCAAAATATAAATCCTTTAACAGATACTTCATAGATTAATACTATCACAGATTATTTTTTTTGTACACAAATCAACTGTTTAGCAGATTTTAAAAAGGGTATTATATTATAATATGGCAGATATGAATTATAATTTTATAAAAAACATTTATAATCCTGTTGTCCGGGAATTGAATTCGGATGTTTCAATTCTTAATGATTTTATTGAAGAAAAAGAAAACAGTTTTATTCTTAAACATAATATTTATGCTGTATCGCAAATTATAAACTTTCTTAGTTCATCCGAAAATAATATATTTATTCTTAACGGATTTGCGGGAGAAGGCAAAACCTCCGTAATTGATTTTATTTTAGATTTTATCAGCGAAGATGTGCTTATATTCAAAAATGAATACAAAGATGCAGTAAATCTTGACGATGTATTGCTTTCGCTTTTTAAGGATTTTTCAATATACCACAATGACAGGAAAATAATACTGCCTAAATCCGAAACTTATGTTTTTTCGGAAAAAATAAATGCGTATATTAAATATTTTAATTTGCCCATGCTGTTTATATTCGACTCTTTTGAAATAAATACAAAAAGCAAGTATTCCCAGCGTGATATGCTTGACTTTATAAATTATATTTCAAGATATGAAAAAGTTAAAATAATAATTTCTTCAAGAAGTTTTAAACAGTACGATTTATATAATCAGGACTCGGTATTTTCTTATGCTTTAAATGCGGTAACAAAAGAAGAAATGTACGATTATCTTCAGCAGAATAAGATAGAAGGCGGTAATTTTATAACGGAATACCTGTATAAAGAAACAAGAGGGCATTATCTTCTGCTTGAATATTCAATATTTATTATAAAAATACTGCATATAACATTAACAAATTTTTCAGCCGAATATAAAAAATCGGCAAAAAACTATTTGGAATTTGTAATTTCAAAAATATTGACGCTTTCAACGGATAGATTTTTAAAACTGATGATATTACTGACGGCGGTAAGACACGGATTAAGCGCCCGGTTTATTATTGAACAGAATTTTGCTTCGGAAGACGATTTATCATTTCTGATGCAAAAACACATAATATCCAAAAAATATGATAAATACTATCTGAAAGATTACATTAAAAATGAATTTATTAAATCAGTCAATACAGAAACCCAAATAAGAATTCATAAGTATCTTATTGAGGTATATGAGGCGGAATTGCCGTTAAAACCTTTTGAACGGCAGTTATTTTTATCAAGGCTTACAATGCGACAGGAGATAGCATACCATAATAAAAAAGCCGGAACGCTCGAAGAAGAGCTCGCTAAAACAGGCAGGACATCTTTATTAAGCCAAAACGAGCTTTCTTATATGACATATACGCATAAAAGCGGATACAGCCAAACGGAAAATATACAGAACCAAAAGAAACGATCCGCCGGTAAATTAACAAATAAATCCGAAAAGCAGAAGAGATTTCAGCTGACAAACGAAGACTCGCTTCTTTTAAATTCAATTTCATCAGATGATACAACGGCAAAAAAATTTGAAACAATTACAAAGCAGGAAGAACATGAAGAAAATATCAGCAATGATACAACTGAAACGGATAAAATTCCAAATTCTTTGGATGAATATGCTGAAATAGCACGAAATTACGAAAATGTATTTAATTTTTCAAACGCTGTAAAATATTACAAACAAGCCTTAACATACAAAAATGACGAAAATTTTGAAATAAAAGAACCGGTTATTTATACAAAAATTGCGGTATGTTATAAAAAAATACAAGACATTGAACAAGCAATAAACTGCTACGAAAAAGTTTACGGGCTGTATTTTAATTTATCATCAGAGAAAGCAAATGATATTTTGCTGAGCATTGCTCAAATTTATGCCGAAAACTATAAATATGATAAGGCTAAAGAAACATACAACAGAATTCTATACTCGCCGATTCCTCCGGATGAAGAACTTAAAGTCCGTATATATCTGGATATTGCAGAAATAGAAGATAACACTCTTAATTCGCAAGAAGCGGTGAAATATGTCCGGAAAGCGCTCATGACGGCAGAAAAAAGTTCCGATTTTAAATTAATTACGGAATGTTATTTCAAATATGCACTGTTATTAGATGACAATGATAATACGGATTTAGCCGTAAAGTATTATTTAAGATGTGTTCAATCATCCGATAGCCCCGAAGAAAATAAATATCTGGCATCTTCATACTCAAATCTGGCAGAAATTGATATAGAAAACGGAAATATTAATTCTGCAAAAACATATTACGAGTTATCTGCCGAAGCCGATAAAAAAATAAACAACTATGAAGGTTTATATTATTCGTATATCAGACTTGCAGGAATTTATAAAAATGAGAACAGCGAAAAAGCGTGTGATTATCTTTTAAAAGCATTATCAGCATCAAAGCATTTTGACGATATAAACTATTCTGTTACAATATATATTGAAACAGGAAACTGGTATGAATCAAAAGGAAATTATAAAAAAGCATTAAAAGCGTATATTTTAGCAAAAAATTTAGCTCCCCCGCAAATAAATCCCGATACGCTTGCGAATATTGATAAATCAATAAACAGAATAAAACTGGCATCGGGCGAGCTTGAATTTTCAAGATTATTAAACGAAATAAAGAAAAATATATAATATGCAGTTGAAAGATTTAGATATTGAATTAAACAGCACAAAATCAGAAAAAATTAAAAACTATATAAAATTTTTTTCGGAGTATAATGAAAAAATTAATTTGATAAGCAGAAACGATGTAAATGTGATTTTCCAAAAACACATATTCGACAGCTTGGCATTTAATTTGTTTTATAAAAAATATTTTAAACAAAATATAAACTTGGATATTATTGATATAGGAACGGGGGGAGGATTTCCGTCGGTGCCTCTGGCAGTTAATTATCCTGAATTTAATATTACTGCAATTGATTCGGCCAATAAAAAAATTAATTTTCTTCAGCAGGTAAAACAGGAGTTTAATTTAAAAAACTTCTGCCCTCTATGCTACAGAATTGAAAATCTGCCTGTTTATATGCGTCAAAAATATGATATTGCCACGGCAAGAGCTTTAGCAGAACTCAGAATTATTCTTGAATACGCAGTTCCCTACATTAAAACAGGCGGTTATTTTATAGCATATAAATCAAAAAAAGCCCGTGAAGAACTTATAAATGCTGAAAATGCACTAAATATCCTGAATACTCAGCTGATAGATGAAATAGAATATAAATTACCGCTAGACGAAGAAAATAACAGGGTCCTGCTTATTTTTAAGAAAATGAAAAACACCGGCAACAAATATCCGAGGGCAAATAACCTGATAAAAAATGCCCCGCTATAGATTTTTCAGCTCTAAAGCAGTTTTAAAATTCATTTTTGCAACTTCTTTTAACCTTTGGTAAGAATATTGATTTATAAAATTTTTAGCCTGTTCTATAACTTTCGGCGATGCTCCCTTTGGAAACTCCATTTCATACCGGAAAGATAAATTATTCATGCGTTTAACAAATTCAGCCCTTGCAAGAACAGAGGCAGATGCAACCGCAATATCGGCTTCCGCCCTTGCCAGCTGGACCAGATTAATTTTTTTTCCTTTAGAAAGCAAAGCATTTGCAATAAGGCTTTCATCTCCGAACTTATCCGCAATTCCATAAGAACAAGGGGATTTTTCAAGAATGTTCTCGATAACTCTTGCATGCCCCCATGCTAAAAGTTTATTTAAATTATTGAATCCGGAATATAACTCATTGTATTTTTCAGGCATGATTACAACCGTGCAATGGACGGCGTCAGCTTTTATTATGTTTGAAAACTCTAATATTTTTTTATCATTAAGTTTTTTGCTGTCTTTAATGCCTAAATCAATAAATTTTTGTTTATTTTGCCCGCTAATCTGCACACCTGCAACAACAAGAGGTCCGAAAAAATCCCCCTTGCCCGATTCATCGGTGCCTATATATTTATCACAATCAAAATTTAATAAACTCATATTTTTTTCATCCTCGGGAATTCCAAGAATAACTTTCGCCTGCGAAACAATATTATCTATATTTTTCCCTTGTATAAGAAATTTTCCGCTTGAATAATAAACAGCCTGAAAAGAAGATAATTTAGCTCTCCATATTGAATATTGAACAACATCAAATACGGCATTTTTGCTTTCAAGAAAATTTTTCAGCTTATCAGCCTGGCAACTGCTTATTTTAATTGAATAACTGTTCATTTAATAAATATAGCACAATAACATTCAATTATGATATACTTTCATAAAAGGAGTCAATATGGAGCTTGAAACTTATCAAACCGGACCGCTTCAGGTAAATACTTACGTATTAAAAGATAATTTTTCTAAAGAAGCAGTAATAATAGATTTGGGCGGTTCGTTCGGCAGTATAAAATCTGCGCTTGACAAAGATAAATACAAAATTAAGTACATATTAAACACTCATGGACATTTTGACCATATAGCAGGCGAAATTGAAGTCCAAAAGAATTATCCTGATATTCCTATATTAATAAATAAAAATGATTTTCATCATTTCAACAGACTCGAAGATGAGCTTAAAATGTGGGGGTATAATATAAAAACAGACCCCTTAAAACCGACCGGCTATATAGACGAAAATTCAAATCTCGCAATAGGGAATAATAAAATAAACATATTTGAAACCCCGGGACACTCAAAGGGCAGTTTAAGTTTTTATATTGATAATAAACTATTTTCGGGCGATGCATTATTCTATATGTCCATTGGAAGAACAGACCTTGCCGGCGGAAATTACAATACGCTGATAGCTTCAATCAAAGAAAAATTATTCCCCCTCCCTGAAAATACAATTGTTTATCCGGGACACGGGCAGAATACGACAATTTTTAACGAGAAACAAAAAAACACTTACTTACGCTGAACAGATTAGAGGACCTGATAAGCAGGCTTGCCTGCATTTAAACAATCCTGAAGCCCTTTTATTACATCTGCTTTAAATGAGAGTAAAAAAACTTCCAAATTTTCGGCTAATTTTTGATTTTTTTCTTTCATAAAAAACCCTTTTAAATATATACATTATATATATCGGATTATATAAAAAAAAACTTTAATATGAAAAAATAAAATATATATTTTTGTAATAAAAATATATAAAAAATTCGTGCGGAAAGAGCAGAAAGTTCAAAATTAATTTCAATTTTAAATTAAAATTTCAATCAAAAGAATGATATTAGTATTGAACAAATATGATAATCTAGATATACAAAAAGAGGAATGCAGAAAATTAGAAAGGACTGTTATGCAGATAGGAAAACTAAATTTACACAGGACAAATACAGTACAAAATACAGATGCACAAAAAAAACAAAATACAAATAAATTAACAACCAATCCTTTCGGCGTAAGTTTTAAAGGAAATGTTATTCAGGCTGATGTATTTGTAAATGAAAAGGGGAATAAAGACAAAAATTCAAACGGCATCGCTGAAAAAGGAAAACTATTTGCAAGCGCAGTAGTAAGCGGTATTAATAATTTTAATGAAGCATTTAAATCAAGAATAAATTCGGTAATATCATTTGGCAAAAAAATTACAACAGATTTTTGCGATTCATTGGAAAAAATAGGAAACACCGAGATTTCGATTGATATGGAAGGGATAAAAAACAAATTATTTCCGGACAGACAATACAGCGTTAAAAATCTGACAAAACAGCCTGTAGAAGATTTAAAAACCATGTGGCAGAACTTGATGCCTGAAGAAAATGAAACGGCAGAAAAAACATCAGCTTAAAAAAGGGAGAAAAAAATGGAAGACAATAAAAAAATCAGAAATATAATACAGGCATTGGGCGAGCATCAGGACGCAAAATCAGCAATTGAAGTATTAACAGAGATTGGTACAAATTCGCCTGATGACGAAATAAGAGAAATAACTGCCCAGACTCTGATTAAAAAGAATACGCATGAATCATTAAGAGTAGTTCTTATATCAAAAGGCAAAGGCATAAATGACTTGAGTGCAAGAGTAGCAATGGCTTCAATAAATGAATTATTATCATTAAAAGATAAATCAGAAGCTATAAAAATATTAGATGATACAATAAAGCTTCATTCCGATGAAGAAGTCAGAAATACTGCCCGTTCAGTAAGAGCTTTAATGACATTTTCGGTATAATAATCCTCCTTAATATTTTTATATATAAAAAGCTTCATATAAATGAAGCTTTTTCAATGTAATTTTGTGTTCAAAATCCGGCTCGCAATTATACAGCGGAAGAAAAAATACAGGCATCTTTTTTGCAAAGAAATATAATTTTTTTCCCCCTTTTTTTTTCCTATATCAGAGATGAAGCACATATTAGCGGGCATTTTTTCTTTCTCTTTTTCCCAATCCGCAGAAATTCCGTGCAATTTTTCTCTTTTTTTCCCCTTTTTGCGGACACATTTTTTATATTTTAATCTCTAATCATCATGCACATATTTTTTATAACAGATTTAGAATTTTAATAAATAAAAATTTTAACTTGTAAATTTTTGTAAATAGGAAAATATGTTTGTCCATTATTTTCTAATCTATTTATAATTAATTTTAGGAGGTTATAAAAAATGAAAAATAATTTTAACGAAGAATTTTTAAAGAAAAAAATATCTTACTTTAATGCTAACATAAGGATAATAGAAAGTATAGCCAAGAACATAGACAGTGAATTTAATAACAAACTCACATACAAACAAAATGACATATCCAACCTTGTCGGAATCCTTATTTATTTAATTAATGATTATAAGCAAAAACTTTATAACATTAATGATACTTTTAAAATGTAATATTTTCTATTATAATCAAGGATATGGATATTAATAATGCAAACAGAATTGTATTTAAATTCGGTACAAACGTTTTAAGAAACGATAATAAGGAAATTTCTCTATCAAGAGTTTATTCGTTTATTGAAGATATATCAAGGCTCCATAAACAAGGCAGAGAGATTATTATTGTTACATCCGGCGCAGTCGGGCTTGGCAGAAAAAAACTCAATGCTGGCTTTCAGGAAAGTATTGCAATTAAACAGGCCTGCGCCGCCGCCGGACAATCTCAATTAATGTCAATATATGAGGACGGATTTGGAAAATATTCTATTAATACGGCTCAAATTCTTCTTACCGAAGATGATTTTTCCAACAGAATTAAATATTTAAGTTTAAGCAATGTTTTAAATACTTTAATCGATATGAACGTTATACCGGTGATTAATCAAAATGATACAGTTTCCGCATCAGAACTTGAATACTATTCCAGTCCGGTTTACGGCATAAGTTTTTCGGATAATGACAAACTTTCGGCTCTTGTTGCGAGTAAATTAAATGCTGATTTGCTGATTATACTTTCCGATATAGACGGATTATATGATGCTAATCCAAAAGAAAATCCGAATGCAAATCTTATTTCCGACGTAAGCGATATAACGGAAGAAATTGAAAGTTATGCACGGCCGGCATCAAAAGGAGGCAGAGGAGGCATGATTACCAAACTGCTGGCGGCAAAAGTAGTTACGCACTCAGGCGGATACGCTCTTATTGCCAACGGGAAACTGCCTCAAATTATCAGCCGGATTTTTTCGGGAGAAAAATTGGGAACTCTGTTTTCGCCTGTGGAGCAGTTATCTCAAAAACGGCGGTGGATTGCTTTTGCCACAAATATTACAGGTCAAATTACGGTTAATGAAGGTGCTAAAAAAGCTGTATCAAAAGAGAACAAAAGTCTTTTAGCTGTCGGAATACTTAAAATCAACGGTTATTTTAACTGCGGTGATGTTGTTTCGGTTATTGACGAAAACGGTAATGAATTTGCAAGAGGCATTGCTAATTATAATTCCTCGGACTGTGCAAAAATTATCGGCGAGCATTCTGATAATATTTTTCAAATACTGGGGCATAAAAATTACGATGCTATAATTACTAAAGATAATATTGCGGTTCTATAGGGAGTTAATATGGCCAATGTTGATATAATTGCTCAAAATGCTAAAGAAGCTTCGGTTAAGATGTTGCAGTTATCATCTGATATAAAAAATCAAGTTCTTTTGAAAATTGCAGATGAACTTGAAAAAAATAAAAAACTCATTTTTAATGCAAATATTATAGATTTAAAAAGAGCCGAAGCAGGCCTGCAAAGCAAAAAAATATCTCAAGCCGTATATAACAGGCTGAAACTTGATGAAAATAAAATCAGGGATATGATTAAGGGAATTCGTGATGTGGCAGGTCTGGAAAATCCGGTTAATAAAGTTCTATGGCAAAAATATATTGCGGATGGAATTATGCTAAGGAAAGTATCCTGCCCGATAGGCGTTTTAGGCATTATTTTTGAGGCAAGACCCGATGTTATTTCTCAAATCACATCTCTTGCAATAAAATCATCAAATGCCGTCATTTTAAAAGGCGGTGCTGAAGCGGAAGAAACAAACAAAATTATTTTTAATATAATAAATAATACTTTAAATTCTTTTGAAAATTTTCCTAAAAATTCGGTTAATCTTATTTTTTCAAGAGATGATGTCAAACAACTGCTTAATTTAGACAGCCTTATTGATTTAATAATTCCAAGAGGTTCTAACTCTTTAGTAAAATATATAAAAGAGAATACGAAAATACCTGTTTTAGGTCATTCAGACGGGGTCTGCCATATTTATATCGATGATTCGGCAGATTATGATAAAGTTATGAATATAGTTATAGATTCAAAATGCCAATATCCATCGGCATGCAATTCTGTTGAAACAATTCTTATAAATAAAAATACAGCAAAAACAATTTTAAAGCCGTTATTGCAAAAATTATCAGATAACAATGTAATTATTAATTCTGATATTAAAATACAAAACTTATATCCGGATTTCATTTCCAATGTTGTTAATGAATGGCATAAAGAGTACAGTGAAAATGAAGTGTCAATAAAACTGGCAGAAAGTTTAGAAGATGCCGTAAATCATATAAATACTTTCGGTTCCGGGCATACAGACTGTATAATTACCGAAAATAAAGAAAATGCCGAAAAGTTTATGATGTTTGTAGATTCATCGGGAGTATATCATAATATTTCTACACGCTTTGCAGACGGATTCAGATATGGTTTCGGTGCAGAAGTAGGAATTTCAACAAATAAAACCCACGCAAGAGGTCCTGTAGGCTTAGAAGGGCTTACTATATATAAATATAAACTTACAGGAAACGGCGATATTGTGAGTGATTTTATCTCAGGAAAAAAGAAATTTTTATAATTATGCGGAACTGCGGACGGACAAAGCGGAAAAACGGAGCTTTTGCAAAGGGCGGAAGCGGGGCAGGCTACACCCTGCAGGAAAACCGTTTAACGCAATTCCAAGACAGCCGGATACAAACGGCAGTCTTTGAGCGCAAATAATTTCTAAACAGCGGATTTTTACGCAGATCTGAGCGGAGCGGGCAGACACGAGAAGGCGGAATTGCAAGGCAAAACATATAATGCAGTCATAAAAGCAGGTGAAAAAATAAAAAACATCAAACGGATACTTCTGCGCATAAATTGTTAATTTCAATCCGGAACGTGCCGGACGACGCACGGGCATCGTTTCAATAAGCAATTTTACAGTGCTTCGTATATGTTTTCCGACCTTTTATTTTTATTTATCTGCTCACAAAACCGAAGTAAGGGGCGAAATTGCGCAGAGTTAAGCTAAGCGGAGCAATAAGCAGCACAAAAATTAAGTTTCAGCTTTTTTTCCCCCCCCCCGCTGACGCCTGATATTATCATTTTCAAAATTAAAACATTTTCTTATTTTTTAAAGCATAAATAAATCTGTTTTTTCTGCTGTATATAAATCAGGATAACTTCAAAGGAACAGTACTATTTTATGAGAAACCGCAAGATAAAGAGAAGTAAGCCGTTTTTGAAGTTTAATATTTATGTAAGGCGCATTACACAGTCGTATTTAATAACAGAAATTTAAGATGAAAAACTCTGCATTTTGGTCTGATATGTTCTGATAAAATAATTTGATAATTGTTTTAAATAAAAAGAAACATTTCCAAAAACTAATTACAGCCGGCATTTTATCCGTTTTTACCGTAAGATTATATAGTTAATGCAACCATAATTAAAAAATTCATAAAAAGCGGGAGTCATTTGACTCCCGCTTTTATTAGTCATATCCGGTTAAACAGCTTCATTAACGACAACTAAACCTTTATCAATAAAATCATCAACTATTTTAGGATTAACTTTTTTTGCTTTCGGCGCAACCATAACTTCACCGTTGACATCATACTTTTTTTCAATTTGAGCTTTCTGCTCTGGGTTTGAAGTAACGAGTCCTGTCTGCGTATTGATGCTGTCCAGAACATGCTTTCTTTCAAAATCTTCAAGCTTAAAATCACCGCTTGCTATCTGCATAGTAGTATGATACAATGCATTCAATGTACCGCAGTCCGCCCAAGGTTCGTTTGTAGGAACTGCTGATACGGTTTGACTGCCCAATGCCTGTTTTGCCTCTTTGACTTTTTCAACCGGTATTTTAAATTCAGCTTCTTTTACTGTTTTTGATATATCACTGCTGATTTTATCAACAGGAATAACAGCACCTGTATTTTCTGCAATTTTATATATTTCGCCTGCTGCATCTTTAACGGATATATTATAATCAGTTGAATTATTTTTTACAGCCTTTGTTATCTCGGATGAAATTTCATCAATATCCGCTTCTGAATTTGCTTCTTTAATTTGCTTTGTTATATTTGAAGTAATTTCCTTTGAGATTCTGTCAAATTCCAATGATTTAACTAATTTTGTAATATCTGAAGTAATATCTTCAGCCGGCTTATCTTGAGATAATGCCATTAAAATCGGGGTATAACATTTTGACCAATCTCTTGTTTCATTGCCTTTTCCGGCAGGTAATACAGGATCTAATATATCCAAAGCATTAAAGGCTTCATCTGAAACAGAAAATTGAAAAGTATTTGTTAAACAATTACCGTTTTTTTCATACCCTTCGGGAATAACTTTAGGCTTTTCCGCAAATTCTTGAATTTCATTATTTTTTCCCAGTTTCATGATACCAAAATTAGATTTTGCATCTTCTGATTTTATTTCTTTTGCTATCATTACAATTGAGGAATTACCGTCTGCCATCCTGTCTACGGTCTTATCTAAAGCCTTTTCCATCCTTGACATAGAATCGTTCGGAAAAATTGTAATGCTTTCCCTGCCCGGACGTGCCATTTTATGATATAAATCTCGTGTAAAACCGCCGTTGCCTTTATTTACACCGGAACGATTTATATACAGTTTTATATTTTTGCCGATTTCCAAATTATTACAGTCTAACAAGCCGTCTTTATGTGCGGTAATAAAAGTTGTTTCCATTGGAGTCAATCCGGTTGCCGTTCTAAATACGCCTTTTGTTGACTGCGCTCCATCTTCTTTCGAATGAAATATACCGTCTGATGAAGCATTTGTATATTCCGCCCTCGACCCAAAACCGCCGGCAAGCATTACAAGCTGAGTTTTCTTTGCACCGGGTTTTTCAACAAACTGAGGCAAAATTATTTCTCCTGTATCTATTTTCCTTTTAAATTCCAATATTGAATCGATTATTTCCGGATTAAAACGACCATCTTCCATTCCTATGACAATATCTGTACCTTCGCCTATTGACGGTAATTTTTCCCTTTTTTCCACAACTTGAGGTTTAGGTACAAAAGGAGCAAATACATTGCCCGTTTCTTCCATCGAAACCTGAAGCCTGCTTCCGGATGCATCTGTCTTCTTTTTTATTTGTCCTGCATTCGTAAGAATTACATTATCACCGTCTTCAACGACGGACATTAACTTACCTTTCGTATTTAATACATAAGCCTTTTCGTCAGCATTAGGCTCTTGTACTATTTTTATTGAATACTGCAGAGGTTTAGATGTATCGGCAGGCGCATTCATCGGAACAGGCTGTCTTACCGCCATCTCGTATAATATGCCATATTCCTGTTTTTTTACCTGCGTTCTTGCTTTTGTTACAACTTTCGTGGAATTAGGATTAAGCTCTTTTGCCGATTTAAATTTATTTCCATCAATAATTATATCCGTCTTTATGGCATCATTTAAATATGGAAGTTCATCCTTAAAACTGTCTACCAAATCTGATGCGGAAATTCTTGAACCGACAACTTCAGCACCCCCGCAGGTAGTCATAGAATTATTTAATCTGGCGAAAACCTCATGCAGACTTTGTCCAAAACTTACGCTTCTGGCAAGTTTTATACCATGATAAGCGCAATAAGCATCTACTAACCCTGCCGGATAACTAAAAACCCTATCCGGCGATTTTGCTGAAGTTTCTATTATCCTCTCATTTTTCTTATTTACATGACCTGCAGTAACATTTCTTGTGCCTGAATATGCAGCACCTGCGCTAATTTTTTCAATCATTTCTTACCCCTTTCCTACACGCAGAAACTGTGTATTTTACATTATAAAAACCCCTAAAAACAATTTTTGCCAAAACAAAAAGGAAACTATAAATTTTAGTTTCCTCATCAATATAAAACAAATATATAATTTAATCAATTCCCAAACAGAATTTTAATACATTATTAATTTTATTTATATTAGCAAACGCAAATGCTCTGCGTTCATATTTACAGTTATTTTTATTTAACAGCAGTCTTCCTATTTCTTTATTTTTATATGAAAGAAGCCATTCCGAATTACCCTTATAAGCGTATTTATACTCTTTGCCATATTGATATATACAAATAACATTCATTTCCGATTTATCATGTTTTGCTATAATATTGCCTCTTAAATCATAAATCACAAAATTTTTCTTATTATTTGCTTCAAATACAACCTTATTTTTATCAAATTTTCTTGTAGTTAAATTGTCATATTCAGGCGGAATAATCAATTTTCCTCTGCTGTTTTCGATACCCCCGAGCGAGTTTTTTGAAACAATATAATATTTTTTTCCGCTGACGGTAATAAATTTGCCTTTATTCCTGCTGTTATCCGTTTTTGGAGTATCTGAACCGGAAACTTTAACATCAGATTTTTTCTCCGGCTTGTTCTTTTTATCAGGCTTGTTTTTTTCTTTTAACTTCGTATTTTCAACCGTCCGGACTTTTTCAACCTGCCCAGAATTTTCTTTCAAAACGGTATTTTCTTCCGGCTGAACTTTCTCTTCCGGCTGAGTTTTTTCTTCCTGAAGCAGGGCTGTTTTTTCAGAAACCACATCCGGCGCAGAAACTATTGATTTTTGAACCTCGTATATTTCGTCGCTTGTATTATCCAAAGTATCAGCCATGACTTTTTCATATACTATTAAATTATACTGCTTGCCGGATTTCAGCTCTGAACGCAAATCTCTTATCAGCATATATTGGGATTGTTCTTCTTTATCTGAACCTGAAACAGAATACAAATCACTTTCGGGAATTAATTTTCCTGACATTGTAAATAATGTATATTTGCCGTCTAATTTTGCTACTATATTTTGAACATCATTGCTATGTTTGACAACATATATTTTATCGTATATTGCATCAATTATCACATTCCCTTTTGTATCAATAAGCCCGTATCTGCTGTTTCTTTTGATTCGTAATAAATCGCCTATTTTATATATATCATCATAATCAGCAAATAAATTATACCGCTCATTCAGATTCATATAACCCGTATTGCCGTTTATATTAACTTTATATTCGGCATCGTTGGCTGTATCAAGCTGTTCAATATTATCCGCAACAGGCTTTAAGATATATTTGTTTGTTTTTTTATCTATAATCCCGTATTTATTATCTTTTTTTATAATTTTTATTGTATTCTTTTCGGCTATAACAATTACAGAACTTTTCTCCGTTTTTATCGTTTTTTTATTAAAAGGATTCAAATGCTTCAGATTAAAATCAAAAGCTAGCGCAGAATCATTTACACCAAAAAAAGCAATTATAAGAAAACTAATCGTAAATATCTTTTTCATATACTCTCCTTTATTCAGTTTTTTTTATTATAACATTAATTTAAATAAATTTTTTATTTCACATGTAATATCGGTTTTATATTTAATATTTTTTGCAATAATTCCTGAAAATTTAGACTTTTTAAATTCTCCTAGCCGTCTTGTTCTGTAAAAATTCTCAATATTTCTACACATTCTGTCATAAATGTACAATTCTTTTTTTGTTAATGGAACAGCAATATCATATTCATTATTTAATGCTCTCTTAATTAAATTTAATGATAATATATCTTCAAACTCGCCGTTTTGAATTATTACTGATTTATCTTTTGTTCTCAAATTAGTTTTTAAAATTTTATTAATATCGCCGGCATCTGCATCAAAAAGCAATGTTATGGGAATTTTCACCTTATCACGAAGCATGGCATATAAATTAAGACTTTTGCTTTTTCCGCCTGCGCCTAAAATATATATTCCACATTTGTCAAAATTATAACCTAATTTGTCTGCAAATACCGGAAGTAAAATTTCTTCCGTTATTCCCTCCGCTATAATTAATTTACTCAGGGGAAATTTCAAATTATATTTAATTCTTAAATCAATTAAATCTTTATATGTAAATACGGTTTTTTTTATTTTACTGTTTGCTGTCGCCGGCATTTTTAAATTTAACGGCATCTGTCCGGTTGATATACTTTTTAAAATTTCCGAAAAATTTAACTTTGTATTTATATATATTTTTGTTCTGCCGTCAATATTTTTATATGTGTTATCTATTAAAAGTTTGCAGACCTTATATGTGATATCCGGAAATTCCGCTCTGCCAAATATATTTTCTACCGATTTGTTCCATATCTCCGCTACTATTTCCGAAATAAACTCCGGAGCCAGAAATTCAATATCATCTTTAGTATATTTCGGATAAATAAGATATTTTAATATTACAGAACTAAAAACTCTGCCATAAGCATCTTCAGGGAGCTTGAATCTGGTCAGCCGATTAAGATTAACAATAAGTTCCTGCCTTGACATTAATTTATATTTAACAGATTTATCCAATGGAAAATTCAAAAAACACTCCAAAAAAACAGGAGCGGGATGTTTTCCCCCGCTCCCTGCATAAAATTTATACTTTAATAAGTCCGGATTTTACAACATGCGGAACAGACTCGACAAGTGATTTAACCACTGCAACCATTGCTATTGTTGAATTCAGCTTATTAACACAAGAACCAACGCCGATTGCGCTTGCACCTGCAGTAAACGCCATAGGAGCCGTTGTTGTCGAAATTCCGGAAGATGTCATTATCGGAATTGAAGTATTTCTGGCCAGCTCAATTGTGTTTGAAATTGATACTTCTGCGGTCTGCAGAAGCCCTCTTGCACCTGATTTTGAAGGCGCAACAGTTGCAGAGCCTTCAGTTTGAATTAAATCAATATTCATTTCTTCCAGTTTCATGGCTAAAGAAATTTGTTCCGAAATTTCTATATGTCCCGGTACAGTTACACAAATATATGTTTTCCGGCCGTTTAAAAGCTCCAAAGTTTTGTCTGCTATGCTTATTACCTGTCCGGCGCTGACCTTATGCCCTTTCTTATATAAAGCATCAAAGTTGCCTATTTCAATTGCATCAGCACCTAATCTTACGGCATCTGCAAGTTCATAAGGATCAATTGATGAAACAAAAACAGGCAAACTTGTCATTTCTTTAACCGCTGATATAATTTTTTCGTTATAACAAATATCAACAGCGCTTGCTCCGCCCATTTCCGCAGCGGATACAACATTTTTTATGCTTTCAATATCAAAATTATCTATGCCTGCAATTACTTTTATTGCCTTTTTTGCTTCCACATCCTTCTTAAATAAATCTATTCTGCTCATATTAATATTACCTCCGGTTATATAACAGTTTTGAATTCAATTATAACATATTAATACAAAAAAATAAAACAGGCTGTATAAAAAACCTGTTTTATTTAATATTTCTGTTTATTATTTATTTATTTTTATGCCCTAACCATCTGTGGTCTATCTCCGAATTTTTCTCCGTTGCATTTAATGAAGCATTCCACATATTTACGGCTATTGAACCGGCTAATACAAGCCCTGCCAATAATTTATTCGGAACTTTTGCTTTGGGTTTAAAATGTTTCACTGCTTCCCCGCCGGTATAAAGTACAGAACCCGCAACAACTCCGAAACCTAAGCCTTTAATCAATCCTTTAGAATATTCAGCAGTAGAAGCGCCAAATTTCTTGACATTTGCAATCATTGATTTTAATGCTTTTATAGGTCCTTTTCTTTTTTTAGGTTCTTTTGCTTCCGATGTTTCAAATGTATCACCTTTTGCAGACACATCTGCGGATGCCGGAGGCAAAGCATCATTCATTTTGACATCCGGAGTCTTTCTGGCAGAATAAGCAGAAGCAGAACTTCCCCTCATTTTGTTTTGTTCCGTAATCATTTCTGAATAAACCGAGTCCATATTTCCCTCACATATATTACATTCATATTAAAACATATAATAAAATTTTTTTGACTTAATTAAAAAATTTTATTAAAAATTTTTAACAATTGATAACATTTCTTTGACAGCATTTTCCAATCCTACGTAAACAGCCCTTGATATAATTGTATGACCTATATTAAGTTCATGAATGCCGTCTATTTCTTTCATTTTATATACATTTTTATAATTCAGCCCATGCCCGGCATTTACAATCAAACCGTTATCACGGGCTGTTTCAGCTGAATCTTTCAGCTTTAAAAATTCTTCTTCTTCGTTTTCATGCCCGAAAGCTCTTGAATATGCGCCTGTATGCAGTTCAACAAACCTGACTCCTGTTTTTGCAGATGCAATAACCTGCTCAAAAGAAGGCTCAATAAATAAACTTACATCAATTCCATCGGATAAAAGCGGTTTTATAAACCTGCTGATTTTTTCCTGCATTGAAAATACATCAAGCCCGCCTTCCGTAGTAATTTCTGCTCTTTTTTCCGGAACGATGCAGCAGGCTTGGGGATGCAGTTCCAATGCAATTTTCTGCATTTCATCCGTCAATGCCATTTCTAAATTTAACCTGCAATTAATTTCTTTTTTAATTCTAAACACATCATCATCAACAATATGCCTGCGGTCTTCTCTCAGATGGACTGTAATACCGTCTGCACCTGCTTTTTCACATATTACTGCAGATTCAATAACGGAAGGTTCATATCCTCCCCTTGCATTTCTTAATGTGGCAACGTGGTCTATATTTACGCCTAATAACATTTAATTCTTCTCCGGTTTTATTTATCTTTAATATAATTTGCTATATCTATAACATTTGTAACTTCGGCAGGAATATATTTATCACATGACGACCAAAGCAATGTTTCGGGATAATCCGAATAATTCATGTTCTGCATATCGGGCATATTGCAGTATCCTTTAACCATATTATTCGTTCCGTCTACTTTCTGCGAAAAATATGAACACGATTGGCAGATTTTTATTCTAAAACCGTGCTGAAACAATATATCGGATATATTTTTAACGGCATCACACATTCTTACATAGCCCTGCTGAGTTTCCTGTTTTTTATTCTTATATCTAAAAACAGCCTTTTTAAACCCGTCTTCGGAAATCAAATCTATAGAGCAGGAAAATGTACTCTTTCCATTTGTAACAGCAACCGGAACTGTCATTTTTTCAATGCCGGTTTTTTGTTTTCTGCCTGCAAAATTAAACATTTTTTTAACAAATTTTAATTCGCACAATAAATCTTTCAATGTAAAAAACGGGCAGAATACGAGATAAAAAAGCGACTTAAAATACAAATCAGATTTATATACAGATGCAATAAATGCAAATAACAGAACAACAGCAATTACAACTGCCCATGGAAAATCAAAAAGAAAATAATAATTAAACGAATAAATTCCCGTTAAGACGATTATTGAAGCCAAAACTAACGGATTAGGCTTAAATAATGAAAATAGAAATTCCGCAAACTTAAAGTTAAAAAGAGATTTTATACCTGCACAGTGCAAAAATAATGACATTTTAAACGGAAATGACGGTCTTTTTAATTCATAGTCAGAGGATGAAACATAGGTTTTAACATAGGGCGCAAACGCCGGAACAGCATTTACGCTTGTCAACAGGAACGAATATTTTAATTCAGAATTAGCATTTTTAAAGTCTATGCATTGAACTTTTTCCAATACTTCATGTTTTATAACCGTAATATCAGAATCGATTGGAACTGCAAGCCCTAATTTTGACCGCCCGTTTTTCATAACATTGCTGTTATATTTATTAACATTAAACCAGACCGTATCATAAAAATCCGCACCTTCCAAAAATATCTCCGTTGAACCGACAATAACAGAATTTTTTTGAAGCGCTTCATTAATATTTGCAATAAAATCAGATTTAACATTTCTCGTTGCGCCTAAAAATACATAAGCATCAACCTTCTTAAACGACATAAGATTTTCCAAAAGCCATGATATTGCTTTATCTTTGCCGAGCGGAGCATCATCAGTCAATCTCCATAATTTAGCACCGCCGACAAACTCAAGTTTATTTGACGAGTTATCACAGCAATTATCAAGAATTATATGAACCTGATAATTTCCTTTCGGATAATCCTGCTTATTAAGCTGTTCAAGCAGATTGACAACTGTCTTTTCATTATTATGAGAATATATAATAACTATAATATTTTTATATTCTTTTTGTACTTCCGGTTCATCTTTTTTAGAAAAATTCATATAACTTGCACACACTATTATGCAGAAATAAACAGTAAACAAAATTACATATAAAAATAATAATATAAGTACGACTAAATATAAGTTATTTAACATATAACACCTCACTAGATGATTTTAATGAAAAAAGAAAAAATTTTCCAGTAAAGAAAAATTAATATAAATTAATATAAATCAATATAATGTAAATTTTTATTAAAATTATAAGAAAAATTATAAACATTTGGGCTGTTTCGAATTATTATAATTGTAACAAATCCCCAAATCTCCTCCCAAGATTATTAAGTATCAGCTGCATAGCAGCTTTTTTTTTAATTGCTTGATTAACAAAAATTATGTTATATTATATAGAAGATAATACTTGCTCTATTTTTTAAGATAAGTATAGAAAGTTTGATGAATTAGATAGAAATTTATACTTGAAACTTGAAGATTTTTGTTAGTTCAGCTAAAGTTGATTTTGCAATCTGAAGCTAAAAACAGAGATTAAAGGTTTGGTAAAATATAAAATGCGCCCTTAGCTCAGCTGGATAGAGCGTCTGGCTACGAACCAGGAGGTCGGGGGTTCGAATCCCTCAGGGTGCGTATTTAAAACAGCTTGAAATATAAGCTGTTTTACTGTGTTTCTGTATTTATCAGGCGGTTTGGTTAGAGCAGATGATGCGGTTATTTTGGCAATCGGCTTGTGAAGCGGGTTTGAAAGAAGCAAGAGGAGGGTGTAAT
This sequence comes from uncultured Muribaculaceae bacterium, assembly GCA_964491345.1. Taxonomy (GTDB): domain Bacteria; phylum Cyanobacteriota; class Vampirovibrionia; order Gastranaerophilales; family Gastranaerophilaceae; genus Avigastranaerophilus. The sequence goes on along the minus strand of CAZBFV010000001.1, from coordinate 82,573 downwards.
ATTGTACATATTGTACCCCGTTCATCATCTTGAAACTGCAAAGGTTTTTGCGAAATAATTATCGATTTTTCATGACCTTTGACGGGTGCTTAATCTAAGGCGGCGAGTGGACGTGCATTGTAGTTTTTCGGGGGGGGGGGAAAAAAAAGCGGGAAGATAAAATGAGGCGGAAAAAACGTGAGGGGGAAAATACAGTTTAAATAAGATTTAATTCTTTTGCTAAAGCCGGAACAATTAAGTCCCAAGCCTTTTCATTCGGATGTACGTCATTTGGAATTTTATATTTATCCAGATACAAGAATTCATTAGTTATTTTTGATGTGTGAATGACAATAAAACCTTCATCTTCAAATTCTTTCCATATTTTTCTATTTTGTAATTCAGAATCTTTCCAACCCTCATAATTTAAAATTACGATTTTAGTTCCGGGAAACTTTTTATCAACAATTGCCTTTGTTTTTTCAAAATGTAATTTCATAAGACTAAATGTTTCAGAGAAATCTTTTCTCTTATATGCTATCCATGAATAATGTTCATATATAAATCTAAATATAGGAAAACTGAATATAAATGTTTTAGGTTTGCAGTATGTTAAAGTATTATTAGTCTTTTTGTAATGAATGTCCTCATAGGGTTGATCAGCGCCGATAAAATAGCGGTATTGCCTGTATAAATGGTTATCAATTAAAACAAAAATAATATATTCCGGTTGTTTTGTTTCTCCAAAATCTTGAAGTAATTCATTTTTAATATCCATATGTTCAAGAACATAAGGCATATATTGAAAATCATAACTTGATATGGAACGGTTATAAACGGTTCTATTTGTAATTTTTGCCAGTTTATATGCAAAAGCCTGCTCTTTTCTTAATTTGAAACCGTATCCGAAAGAACAGCCAAATATCAATATCGGCGGGGATGTAGAATTTTGTATTATTGTATCTCTAAAATAATTTTTTTCTTTTTTTTCTTTATAAAGGTCATCAAATTTAATTAATTTATGGCTTTGAATATAATTTTTAATATCATTTTTAATACTGTAATTTTCATTTGAAATAAAATATGTATATAAAAAATATTCTATAAAAATAAATCCTATAATTAAAAAAATCAAACTAATAATAATAGTTTTTATTATTTTATTTATTATTTTCATATTTCCGCTTTTTCCACACCTTCAGCTTGCTGATTATAACATATCCGCAGGTAAAGGGAAATCGTTTATTTTTATGCTATATGCAACAAACGTTTTTTACGGCAGGCAGAAACTGGAAAAAAGCGGGAGGAAAAAAGAAAAACCGGCAGAACTAAGCATAAGGCATGCTTTATTGTCCGGTGTTCTCTTTGCAGAACAGGCAAATAAGCGGATAATTTTAATAAGTTTTGTAACAATACTGACAAATAAAATTTTTTCAGGCATTATAATTAATGGTCTTATAGATTAGGAGTAAAATATAAAATATGAAAATTTCTGCTGTTAACAGGCAAGTTTCTTTTGGTCGTGCATTGGCCGCAAAAGAATTGAAAGAGTTCGGGGATATAAAAAAAGAAGCAAGAAATCAGTTAGGGCTTGATAAAACGACGGCTGTGATTTTTGATTTTTCGGCGCCGTCAGGTGAAAAAAATACGGGTATAGGCACCGGCTTTTCGAAAGAAGCTGTCGAAATGGTAAAGTTTTTAAACACTATGTGCGATATAAATTCCGTTCAGGTTCAGCCTCAGGGAGAAATATCCAACTATGTTCGTTCTCCGTATTCCGGAACAAGTTTTTCTTTAGGGAGGCACTTAATAGATTTAACAAAATTAAAAGATGATTCTTACGGTAATCTGCTGGCTAAGCAGGATTACAAAGCGCCGTTTTTCAACAGGGTAAAAAAGCAGGATACGGTTGATTATAATAATATATTTGCTCCGGACGGCCAAAATGCAGTTCTCAAAAAAGCATATTCAAGGTTTAAAACGCTTGATGAAACTTCGCCTTTAAAACAGGAATTTAAACAGTTTAAAAAAGATAATTCATACTGGCTCGAACGTGATGCGCTGTATGAAGCTGCAGCAGCTGTAAACGGCTCAGAGGATATGAAAACGTGGAGTTTGCAGGACCAAAATGTATTTGATACTCCAAAAGGTGATACAAAGCGTATTAATCAATTAAAAAAAGTTCAGGATGAATACGGATTTAATGTTGTAGATTATGAAGAATTTGTTCAATTTATAGCCGATAAACAGCAGAAAGAAGCAAAAGCGGAATATAATAAGCTGGGCATTGATGTTTACGGGGATTCTAAAATAGGCTTCTCTCAAAAAGATTATTGGGCGCATAAATCCGCATTTGCTCCGGATACGGAATTCGGCTGTGATATCGGGGACGGAAATTATTCCTGCTGGTCGCCCGCTGTTGATTTCAATAAATTGGATACGGAAGCAGGCGAGCTTCTTTACAATAAGTTTGATACTTTCTTTAAAAGATACGACGGGGTCAGGATAGATGCCGCATGGCAGCTGATTAATCCCTTATTATGCGAACCGCTAAAAGATTATCAGGGAAATGACGTTTTTGATAATAACGGAAATAAACTGGGAAGAAAGCTTGATTATATGCCTGAAGTGCCTGATAATCACATGTATATTTTGAATAATATTATTCTAAAGGCTGCAGACAATAACAATGTTCCGCATGATAAAATATTTTTGGAATTACTGGGCGGAAATTCGTACGAATCTTTAGATGCGGTAGGCACAACAGGGACAACCTTAACTCATATTACAAGATATGGAAAACCCGACTGGGGTCGTGTCAAATATTATGAATCTTATGGAGATAATAAATATCAAAATATGGATCCCGGAGATTATACCATAGGACCTGGAACTCATGATGATACTTCGCTTGATGAACAGGCAGAACATGCTCATTCACGCTCAGATTATTTGGCTCATGATTTAAAATTAAACAGAGAAGAGCTGGAGCATTCAAAAGAAGCAAGAGCTAAAGCTATTGTAGGCGAACTTTTTACAACACGCAATCAGTTTATGACTCTGCCCGACATTTTAGGAGAAAACAGGAGAATTAATATTCCAAATACGACGGAAGGTAATTGGTCTTATAGAGCTACAAAAGACTATCAGCGTGAATATTTTGAAAATCTAGCGCAAGGCAAGGGGCTGAATCTGCCTGATGCTTATAGTAAAGCAATTAAAGCAAAACACAACGGGCAGGCTACCCGGTTAACCCGAAAATTGGATTATTTTGCGGATATTTTAAATTCCGGCGGTCCTATGACTATTAAAGAAGCCGATAAAATGATAAAATAAGAAAATTTCCGCATAAAAAAAGAGGGATTAATACATCAACCCCGGCGGTTTCAGCATCAGTATTATGAACGTCAGCGCTGAATTTCTGCCGAATGCTCCTGCGCTGTAAAATCGAACTGTATCAAGAACATTAACAGAAATGATTAAAGTTCCGACTCAGTAATTGCACCCTCTTTTTAATAGTGTTAAATTTATTTAATTTGTTTTGAAATTTCGTCGGTAATATCGTTTCCGCCCAAAAGAACCACGTCTTTTACAAGAATCAAATCATATCCGTTAGTTTTAGCCTGATTATTAACAACTGTTTGTATATTATCTTTAACTGCCAGCAGTTTAGTTTCATAATTCTTTAATATAGCCTGCTTTTTTGTAGCAAACTCTTTTGTGTATTTTTGCTCAAGAGCTTTCTTTTTTGTTTTATCCGTTTCTTTATCTATTGAAGTTTGTGCAGTCTGAATAAACTTTGCTAATTCTTCGCTTTTTTTATTCTGTTCTTCTTTTAATGCTTTTATTTCTAACGAAGAATTAAATACTTTCTGCAAATCAACAACCGCAACCTTAGAAGCGGAAGGCACACCGGATACCGCAAAATTTGCCGTAGTTAAACCGATTGCAAAAGCTAACAGCGCAACCGATATAAATTTAAAACTGTTTTTCATTTTACACTCCTTTTATTTTCTGATTATATCATCTACAATTTTTTTTGACAACATAATTATGCGCATTATAAATTCAGTTGATTAATAAATTCGGACATGATATTATTACTGACCAAAAAACCGTTTTCCGTCAAAAAACAATAATTATTTTTTATTATTAGCAATTCCCGATATTTTTTTATTACGGAAGCATATTTTTTTTCAAAGTCAATATTAAATTTTTTATTGATTTTATTAATATTTATTCCTTTTTTTAATCTTAAGGCAAGGAAAATTTCTTCTTCAAGAATTTCTTCCTCTGTTAAAGTTGTTTCTTCCCGCATAAATTCCTGATTTATGTACTTATTAAAATCTGATGTGTTTTTATATCTTGCGTTTTTTTCGTAGCCTGAAGCATTCAGCCCGAATCCGTAGTAATTTTTGTTTTTCCAGTATGCCGAGTTATGCCTTGAATAAAAATTATGTCTTGAAAAATTACTTATTTCATAGTGAATAAATTTATTTTGTCTTAAAAACTCACATAACATTAAATACATATCAGCCTGCATATCATCGTCAGGCAGTGATTGAGGCGGATTTCTGCCGAAATATGAATTTTTTTCAATTTTTAATCCATAGGCTGAAATATGCTCTATATTTAAATTAACTGCTTTTTTTAAATCAAGCATAAAATCATCCGTAGTTTGAAAAGGCAGTCCATAGATTAAATCAATGCTTATATTTTTAAAACCTGAAGATTTAATATTTTCCACTGCCTGATATATATCTTTTTCACTATGTTTCCGCCCTGATATATCAAGAATATTATTGTTAAAAGCCTGCACTCCCAGGGATATTCTGTTAATGCCCGCATCAAGGTACGATTTGCATTTATCTTTTGATATTGTTTCAGGATTAGCTTCAATCGTAAGTTCGTAATTATCGGCGAAATTAAAAGGCTTAACAATTTTATTAATGTTTACGGCTTTTAATAAACTCGGAGTTCCGCCCCCTATATACAGGGTTTTGAGTTTATCATCATTATATCTTCCGCCTATTTCTTTTAAAAGAGCGTTTATATATATTTCTTCAGCTTCAATATTTAAACCCGAAACAAAAGCGCAGTAATTGCATTTTCTTCTGCAGAAAGGTATATGTATATAAGCATGCTCAATCATAAAAATATTATATCATTATTTGAATATTGGCTTTATATTTGCTAGAATTAGCATATAAGGATTTCCTTTAATGAAACATGTCAAAGTTCTAAAAATGACAAGCGAGGATGTCGGCGGTGTTTTTCATATTGAAGAACTCGTCCATCCTAAGCATCACTGGTCAAAAAGTTCTTTCTACAATGAAGTTTCAAATAGTCTTGCCGTATATTACTGCATAAAAGATGATGATAATAATATTTTGGCTTATGCAGGCATCTGGCAGATATTCGAAGAAGTCCATATTACAGCGCTTGCCGTTCATCCTGATTACAGGGGGCTTCAGTTGGCTCAAATTCTTCTGGTGCAGATTTTTATGAGCTGTTATACCAATATGGCAAAGTATGTAACTTTAGAGGTCAGAGAAAGTAATTTCCCCGCTATAACTTTATACGAAAAATTTTTATTTGAATCAATAGGAGTGAGGAAGAACTATTATCAGGACAACGGTGAAAATGCCGTTATAATGTTTACTCAAAATATTTGGTATGATGCTTTTAAAAATAATTTTAATATCATAAAGTCAAATATTAACAAGGTAGATGTAAGCTATGCTGAATAAAAGGGTTAAGGCGGGAATAAAAAAAATACATAAGCCGGAGCCTAAAATTCGATTATGTTTAGGTACATTATCCGTTATTGCTTTATGTATATTTCTATTGACAGCTGCAACTTTTACCCAGATAAAAATCAGTTTTAATGTGCCTGATACAGGTATATCGTCCTATCTGAAATTTGAATATATTCCTCAAATTCCCGTTGTAATTTTTATTGCGGCATTACTGGGCGAATATTGGGGTGTAGTTGTCATATTAATCTATATAATTATGGGCTTAACTCCGATGTTTCCCGTTTTTGCATTAGGGGGAGGGCTTTCTTATATATTCCAGTACAATTTTGGCTATATTTTCGGATTTATTCCTGCGGTGTTTGTTTCCGCTAAAATGCTTAAAAGACGCAGAATATTAAATATAATATTATCCGTATTGTCCGGAGTTTTGATTATTCATGCAACAGGTATTGTTTATTTGACGATAATAGCTCTTTTAAGACACGACTCGTTTGATTTTATAAGGCAGGTTATATATTATCAGTCGATATCCAAAATTTTATATGATTTTGTATTTAGTTTTTTGGCTGTTTTAACAGCTAAAGGACTTAAAAAAATTCTTTGGATATTATTAGGCTGATTTAAATTTTAAACCGTTAAATATTAATTAATTTAAATTAATATAAAGAATAATTGATTTTTGAAAAAACAGCATTAAATTGATAATATGAAAAAAATCGCAGTATTAGCAGTATTTAATATATTAATCGCTTTATTTTCAATCGTATATGGCGCAGTTATTGAAGGCTCGGTTGCAATGACGGATAAAGTTCCGAATGAATTGTACGGGGACTGGAGAGTTATTGCAACCTGCACAAAGTCTACCAATCATGAGATGTTCAATACAAAAAGCCTTGATATCTGGACGCTTTCAAGGCAGGATGATATTATAACTCTCAGAAATCCGCTTTCAGGTGCAAAAGCGGATATTACCGTAAATGATGTCAAGGGCAAAACGGTTAAATTTGAAAAAAGAAGCTCATATCCCGATGAAGAATCAATAGAAACTCCCATTTTGACATTAAACGGCAATTATTTTACGGGTGTAGACAGAATTAACATAAAAACTTTTAAAGACGGGAAACTTATTAAAGAAGATTTCGTCGAATATCAGGTGAGAGGCACTAAAATATCAGGCATGGGAATCAGTGATATTTTTGGAATTTAAAATTAAGAGTGAGGGGGAAAAATGAAAAGCAGAACGGAATATATTTATGATGTAATAATTTTAGGCGGAGGACCTGCCGGACTTTCTGCTGCCGTATTTGCATCAAGGGGCTGTGCAAAAACGGCATTAATTGATACAAACTGTTTCGGCGGTCAGCCCTCTGAATATCTTGAGATAGAAAATTATCCGGGATATTTATCTTCAAACAGCTTTGAACTAATGGAAAAATTTGAAAAGCATGCCGATAAGTTCGGTTTAGATAAATTTCCGATGACTGAAATAAAAAGAGTCGGCTTAACTTCAAAACTTAAGGAGGTTGAAACATCTGATGCGGTTTTTAAGTCCAAGACTCTTATTATCGCAACTGGAGCATCACCTAAAAAACTCAATATCAAAGGGGAGGCTGAATTTAAGTGCAGGGGCGTAAGTTATTGCGCCGTATGTGATGGGGCATTTTATAAAGATAAAATTTTAGCGGTTATAGGAGGAGGAAATTCTGCGCTTGAAGAAGCCTTATATCTTACAAAGTTTGCTGAAAAGGTATATATTATCCACAGGCGGAATGAATTAAGAGCAGATAAAATAGTTAAGGATCGCACGGCAGGTAATGAAAAAATAGAATTTATTTTAAATACCGTTCCTGTAGAAATTACGGGAAATGATTCTGTGGAAGGAATAAAACTTAAAAAAGCGGATACAAATGAAATTTTTGAGCTTGAAGTTCAGGGGGTATTCCCGTATATAGGCATTGAACCTAATACGGAAATGTTTGCAGGGCAGTTAAAACTTACTCCTCAAGGTTTTATTGAAACTGATGTTAATATGCAGACTTCAATTGAAGGAGTATATGCCGCAGGAGATGTAAGAAATACTCCGTTAAGGCAGGTTATAACAGCGGCAGCAGACGGAGCATGCAGTGCATGCTGCGCCGTTAAATATATTGAAAAATCGGAATATGCGGAATCTACTGTTACATGATATGTAAATAAGTATAAAATAATCGTAAGTTACAGCTTTTTATTTTATAATATTCTGAGGTTAAATTTGAGGTTTGCCATGCAGAATATTATTAAAAGAAACAGTCTTGCGGCGCAAAAAGTAATAAAAGCGTTTGAAAGCCGTAATTTTAACGCTTTTTATGCACAAAATAAGAATGAAGCCGTTAAAAAAATTTTGGAATTAATAAGCGGGAATGAAACAATATCTTGGGGCGGGTCTGTTACCTTAGATGAAATCGGTATAAAAGATTATCTTGAAAATAACTCTTATAATATAATTGACCGTGATAAGGCAAAATCTGATAAGGAAAAGGAAGAGTTAATACTTAAAAGCATTACGGCGGATATATTTTTGATGAGTTCAAATGCCGTTACAAAAGACGGAGAGCTTGTAAATATTGACGGGCATGGCAACAGGCTTGCAGCATTATGCTACGGTCCAAAGAAAGTAATTGTTGTCGCCGGCATAAATAAAATTGCAGAATCGCTTGATGAAGCAGTCAGCCGTGCAAGAAATTATTCAGCGCCCGTAAATGCGCAGAGAGTATCAAACTTTTTTGAAATGCACACGCCCTGCATAGCATCCGGATACTGTGCGGATTGCAAATCACAGACGAGTATCTGTTCGCAGATATTGATTACAAGATTATCTTATCCGAAAGGAAGGATAAACGTTATTCTTGTTAATGAAAATTTAGGGTATTAATTATGGAAAAATATAATAAAATTCTCATAATAAGAACAGGCGCAATAGGCGATGTCGTGCATACAACGGGTTTATTTCAAGCCATAAAAAAAGCATATCCTTACGTTCAAATTCATTACTTAACAAGCCCGTTGATTATGCCCCTTATTAAAGAGGATAAATCTATCGAAAAAGTAATTGCCGTAAATCCTGAATTTCATTTGTTTTCTTCATCCGCAAAAGAATATGCGGATAAGCTGAAAAATGAAAATTATGACCTGGCAATTAATCTTCAGCCCTCATTTAAGCTGAAAATGCTTATTAAATTATCAGGCATAAAAAAGCAGATTTTATACAAAAAAGATATTAATATACATGCGGTTGAAAACTTTTTTAAAACAGGCTTAGAGGTATTTCCGGAAATTAAAGAGCCGAAGGAGCTCAGGCTTTTTCTGCCCCCTGAATCGGTAAATCAGGCAAAAGAACGTTTAAAGGGGTATTCTAAGCCGATTATTGTAATAAATGCGGGCGGAATGTTCTCAAAAAGGCAGGGGCGGGCTTATCCCATACATAAATGGATTGAAGCGGGCAATAAGCTGCAGGAAAAATATAACGCAGTAATTATTCTGACAGGTGCAAAAGAAGATAAAGAGTTTCTGCTTCCTTTAAACGGTATTAAAAATTCTGTTAATTTAATAGGCGAGTTATCTTTAGCGGATTCTTGCGGAGTTATTTCTCAGGCTGATTTTATGATTTCCGGAGACTCCGGACCTTTGCATATAGCGGCTGCTTTAGGTGTTAAATCAGTCGGATTATACGGTTCAAGCCCGATTAAAAGGACAGGATGCTACTCGAACGGTATTAATATTCTTTCAAAAAAAGATTGTGTTCCATGCAACAAAAGAAAATGTAAATATTTAAAAGGAAAAACGAAAATATATGCTCCCTGCATGGAGCAAATTCCGCCTGATGAAATATTAAATGCGGTCAGTTCCATATATCAGGCGTAGCAAGAGTTAAAGCGGTTATATTTTTATATCCGCCGTTTTGCAATGTCCGGATAATTTCTTTTAAAGTAGCTCCCGTTGATGTAATATCATCAATTATCAGAAGATTTTTATCCGTGTCCGTATTTTTATTAATTTTGAAAGCATCTTTAAGATTTAAAATTCTTTCGCTTTTTTTAAGATTGTATTGTTTCTGAGTATCTTTAACCCTGATCAGCAGGGTTTTATCGGCTTTAAATTTTGTTAATTTGGAAAATTCATCCGCTACTATATCCATGTGATTATATTTACGCTCTTTAAGCCTGTTATTATGGATTGGAACGGGAACTATAATAAATTCTTTATTCAGATTTAACTGTTTGAAATAATCAAACATTATTTTTGCCTGAACTTTTGCAAGTTTTTTTTGACTGCGGTATTTTAAATCTCTTACAAGAGATTTTATAATGCCGTCATAAAGAGTGCATACATATACATCGCAGAGGGAAATTTTTCTAAAAACAGAGGACGGCAGAAAGTGAATTTTATTAAGGCAGTCGGGGCAGATAAGAGTATCATGCTTTGCAGAGCCGCAAAAACAGCAAGGCTGTATATATATTAAATTTAGTAGTTTTTCAAAAATGTTTATCATATAATACGGATTATATCAGACAGATGAGGTTTTTGAAATGAGTTTTCTGCACATGTTATCAAGCGCCGTAATAATGATATTATTAATAAGTCTACTGATTTTGATACATGAAGCGGGGCATTTTTTTGCTGCAAAGGCGGTTGGAATAAGAGTGGATAAATTCGGTTTCGGTCTGCCCGTCGGTCCTATATTATTTTCTAAAAAAATAGGCGAAACGGAAGTACTTGTCCATGCCTGTCTGCTCGGCGGATATGTATCATTCTCCGATGATGAAGAAGATTGTGATTTACCTAAAGACTCGCCTTTAAGATTTGCCAATAAAACGGCAGGACAGCGAATGATTGTGATAGTTGCGGGTGTTGTCTGCAATTTATTGCTGGCATATTTTCTGATATTTTCTACGGGCTTATTATGGAGGCATCTGCCCGATAATAAATATACCGTAGAATTTGAAGGCTATGCGGATTCCGCTTCTTTGCAGGTTAAGGCTTCTGGGCTTCAAAAAGGCGATATTATATATAAAATTAATGATATGAGTGTTGATTATCCGGTTGCAATAAACAGATTTTTTACATTGTCTAAAGAGTTTGACGGCAAGGCAAGCCAAAGTATTGCAGAAGATAAGCTAAAACTGTTAAAAGAGCTTAATCCGTCTGCAGACGGTATTATAAAAGCGGGTACAGTTGTCAATATACCTGAATTTACGGATGAAGCACCCGTTAAATTGACATTTGACAATATTGTCGGACTTGAAAAATATAATCCTGATGAAACCCGGCTCTCTGATACGCAGATGAAATTAAGAGATAAAATTAATTATCAGACAAAATATAAAACTCAGGAAGATGTAACACTTGAAGATATAGCTTTAGCAGTATCAGATACAAAAAAACCGATATCAATAACAGTTTTAAGAGCCGGCAAAGAAATTCCGGTAAATACTTTATATTCAAATAAAGACGGGCTTGTCGGAATATATCAGAATTTTAACGAATGTTATACCGAAACTAAAACACTGCCGGAGCTTTTAAAGGCGACAAATCATTATGTCAATTACAATCTGGGCTTAATGATTTATACATTGGGCAAGCTGTTTTCGGGTAAAGTCCCTATGAGCGAAATGAACGGAATTTTGGCAATTACAAAGATAGGCACCGAGATAATCGCATATAAAGGCATATTTGAAGGAATTTTGCTTTCCGCAATAATTTCTTTAAATCTGGCTATAATAAATATATTGCCTATTCCTGCGCTTGACGGAGGCCATCTGTTGTTTCTGATAATAGAAAAAGCAACGGGCAGACCCGTAAGCAAAAAGTTTGCAGACGGCTTAAGTAATTTCTTCTTCTATCTGCTGATAGCTTTAATGATACTGATTGTGTATAACGATATACATGCCTGGATAACAGGCAGAATATAATCCGTCTGCAAAATAAAAATATATGTAAAGTTTCTTCTTGTTTGATAAATTATTATCCTTAGAAATATACAGCCAAAACCAAAAGCATAAATTAATTTTTGGCATAAACTTTTATTTCGGTTTATCATAATTTATTTTTAAATTTTGCATATATTTCTAATATAATATTCTATATGAAAAAATTTTTAATTAAGACATTAGGATGCAGAACAAATCAGGCAGAATCTGCGCTGATGGCTGAAATATTGTCCTGCAGAGGTTTTATTGAAACAAATAAAATAACCGAAGCGGATTTTTTTATTTTAAACTCCTGTTCTGTTACACATACGGCAGATACAAAAAATTTAGCATGCTTAAGACGGGCAAAAAGAGAAAATCCTTCCGTAAAAATTGTTGTAACAGGCTGTATGGCACAGCTTGAAAAGGATAATCTGATTAAAAATAAAACGGCTGATTATGTAATAGGCAATTATGAAAAAAACGACATTGCCGAAATACTCTCGCAAGAAAATAATCGTTTATGTGTATCAGATATATTTTCTCATGACAGCTTCCGCTGTGATAAACTTTGTTTACCCCGGAGAACAAGAGCTTTTGTTAAAATTCAAGACGGATGCAATAACCGATGTTCATACTGCGCAATTCCTTTTGCAAGAGGAAAAAATCGCTCCAATTCAATTGAAAATATTATTGAACAAATAAATTTTTATGCTTCGAAAAATTATTTTGAAACAGTCCTGACAGGTATTCATATAGGTCAGTGGGGATATGATTTTATACCTGAAAAATCATTGAAAAATCTGCTCTGTGAAGTAGAAAAAACAAACATTAAAAGATACAGGCTGGGTTCGCTGAATCCGGCTGAACTGTCATTTGATTTTATTGATTTTTTATCTGCTTCATCAAAATTCTGCCCCCATTTTCACCTTTCATTACAATCAATGTGTGATAAAACATTAAAAAATATGAACAGAAATTATAAAGCTGAACAGGTGTTTAGTATTGTTGATTATATCCATTCCAAATTCAAGAATGTATTTATCGGAAGTGATATAATTACAGGATTTTCCGGTGAAACAGAAACTGATTTTGAAACTACACGGCAAAATCTCAGCAAATTAAATTTAACAAAAATACACGTTTTTCCTTATTCAAAAAGAAAAAATACCTCAGCTTATACTATGCCCGACAAAACAAGCGATACGATAAAAAAAGAAAGAGCCGGAATTATACAAAAAATCTCTGATGATAAATTAAAAACTTTTTTAAAAAATAACATAAATACTCAAAATGAAGTTATTATTGAAAAAAACAGAGATAAAAAAACAAAACTGCTGAAAGGTGTTACAAAAAATTATATTAACGTTTTAATAGATTCTGATGATAAATACAAAAACAGTATTCAAAAAGTAAAACTGATATCTTTAACGGAAGACTCCACGGGCATGAATGCAGAAATTATCTAGCATATATGTATATCAGAGTACAAAAAGAGGCAGTATTTAACCGCCTCTTTTCTAAATCAATCTAAATTATTCTTCGTTCCAGGAATACATTTTTCTTAATTCCCTGCCTACCGCTTCCAGCTGATGTCCGGATTTCAATTTTCTTGATGCAAGGAAATGCGATCTTCCCGCAGCCTTATTTTCGGTAATCCATTTAGAAGCAAAAGTTCCGTCTTGAATTTCGGAAAGAATTTTTTTCATTTCTTTCTTAGTTTCATCCGTAATAATTCTTTTGCCTGTTTCATAATCGCCGAATTCTGCCGTATCGGAAATAGAATATCTCATTTTAGCAAAACCGCCCTGATAGATAAGGTCAACAATCAGCTTCATTTCGTGGATACATTCAAAATAAGCATTTTGAGGGTCATATCCCGCTTCAACAAGAGTTTCAAACCCTGCCTGCATTAAAGCCGTAACACCTCCGCACAGAACAGCCTGCTCTCCGAACAAATCCGTTTCAGTTTCCTGTCTGAATGTTGTTTCCAGAACGCCTGCCCTTGAACCGCCTATGCCTGCCGCATAAGCAAGTGCAATTTCCATAGCTTTCCCCGAAGCATTTTGATAAACGGCAGCTAAGCAGGGAACGCCTTTCCCATCAATATATTCGCTTCTTACCGTATGCCCGGGTCCTTTTGGCGCAACCATGATTACATCAATATTTTCGGGCGGAATAATCTGCTTAAAATGAATATTAAATCCATGTGCAAACGCAAGAGTCTTGCCTGCCGTAAGATTTGGAGCAATTTGCGATTTATATATATCCGCCTGCTTTTCATCGGGGAGCAGAATCATAATCAAATCCGCAGTTTTAGAAGCTTCTTCAACCGTCATAACTTTTAAGCCGGAATCTTCGGCTTTTAACCACGACTTAGAACCTTTATATAAGCCTACAACTACGTTTATTCCGCTTTCATGCAAGTTCAGCGCATGAGCATGCCCCTGGCTTCCATAACCGATAACAGCAACCGTTTTAGGCTTCAGCAGACTCAAATTGCAATCTGACGCATAATAAATTTTTGCCATAATAACCTCATTTTCTATTTTTTATAAATAATTATCATAAATTTAGTGTAAAACTTAAAAAAACATAGTCAATAAGTTACAATTTTTCAATATTTTGATTTAATTTCAGGATTTTGCTATATAATTTTGATAAGGCAGGATGTATAAAATAACAGCTGTAATTACCCCCCCTTGGCGATTTATGGAAATGGAGAACAAGATGACAGCCGAACAAACCGTAAAACCAGAAAAAATGACGGGTGCCAAAATGTTTTTGGAATGTCTTAAAAGGGAAGGTGTTGATAAAATTTTCGGCTATCCCGGCGGTGTTATACTTCATATATATGATGAACTGTATAATTGCGATTTTATCAAACATTATCTTGTCAGGCATGAACAGGCTGCTGTTCATGCAGCGGAAGGTTATGCAAGAATTACGGGAAACCCCGGAGTAGTGCTTGTTACTTCAGGCCCCGGGGCATGCAATACCATAACGGGAATTGCAAATGCGTATTATGACAGTTACCCTCTGGTCGTTTTTACAGGGCAGGTGGATACAAAACTCATAGGCAATGATGCGTTTCAGGAGTCCGATATTGTAGGAATAACAAGAACATGCTGCAAACATAATTATCTTGTAAAAAGTATTTACGAACTTCCGAGAGTTATTAAAGAGTCTTTTCATATTGCAAGAACAGGCAAGCAAGGACCCGTTGTAGTTTCTCTGCCTAAAGATATTCTGACATCCAAAACGGAATTTGAATATCCCGAAAAAGTAAATCTGCCGGGATATAATCCGACCTATGAGGGGCATCCTATCCAATGCCGGAAAGCATTAAAATTGTTATGCGAAGCTCAGCGCCCTGTAATAATTTCAGGCGGAGGCGTCATCCACTCCGAAGCGTGGATGGAAATAAGAGAACTTGCAAAAAAATTAAACATCCCTGTTGCAACTACTTTAATGGGAATAGGAACTTATCCTCAGGATGATGAGTTATCGCTCGGCATGCTTGGAATGCACGGCAATTACTGGGCGAATCTTGCGGTAAGCAATTGTGATGTATTATTTGCCGTAGGCACAAGGTTTAATGACAGAATTACAGGGTGCCTGAAACGTTTTTGCAGAGATGCGCAGGTTATCCATGTCGATATCGATCCATGCTCAATCAGCAAAAATGTTCATGTTGATGTTCCTATAGTAGGCGATGCCAAAAATGTTCTGAATCTTATGCTTAAAGAATATAATACGGGAAAATACTCTTATGATTTTAATATGAGAAAACTCTGGGTCAGACAGATAGATTCCTGGAAATCAAATAAAGCAATAAGAGCGGTTGAAAACGGGAAAATGAGTCCTCAAACCGTTATAGAACATATATATAGCAAAACAAAAAATATGGATGCCGTTATTGCGACAGAAGTAGGACAGCATCAAATGTGGACGGCGCAGCTATATAAATTTAATAAGCCCCGCAGGCTTATAACATCAGGCGGTTTGGGTACTATGGGCTTTGGATTTCCCGCCTCAATCGGCGCTCAAATTGCTGCGCCCGATAAACTTGTGTTTAATATAGCAGGCGACGGAAGCATTCAGATGAATATTCAAGAGCTTATGACTTGTGTGGATTACAATATTCCCGTAAAAATCGCCGTAATAAACAACGGTTATTTAGGCATGGTAAGACAGTGGCAGGAAAAAATGTTTAACAAACACTATTCTCAAACTTTCATTACATCCCCAGATTATGTTAAACTTGCTCAGGCATACGGAATTTTAGGGCTGAGAATTACAAAAGAAGATGAGATTGACGAGGCTTTAGATAATGCAATATCGTATAACGGTCCCGTTATAATGGATTTTGTCGTAGAACCGTTTGAAATGGTATACCCCTGGGTTCTTGCCGGAAAACCCTTAAATGAAGTATTATTGTCCAATCTTGAAAAGGGAGAGCAGATATGAAGCATACTATATCGGTGCTTGTAAAAAATGAAGCGGGTATTCTTTCTTCCGTTTGTGATTTGTTTTCTACAAGAGGATATAATATAGAGAGTCTTACGGTTGCAGCTACCGTCGAACCGGCATTTTCCCGTATTACTATTGTTACGACAGGAGATGATGTTGTTATAGAACAAATCTGCAAGCAGTTAAACAGGCTTATTAATACAATAAAGGTTGTTGAACTGCCGAAATCAGCCGATAAGTGCATTGACAGGGAGCTGATTTTATGCAAAGTCATGGCGAAAGATGAAGCAAGAAGCGAAATTTTAAGGATTTCCGAAATTTTTGGCGCAAAAATCATAGATGTTTCACCTGACACATATACGCTTGAATACAGCGGCGACAACAGGCAGGTATTGGCTGTTATTGCGTTATTAAGACCGCTGGGGATTAAAGAGCTTGTCCGCTCCGGACTTGTTGCCATTACTCGTGAAAATCAATTTATTAATCTTAATAAATAAGTTATACGATTAAAAAAGAAAGGATAAATTATGAAAAAATTATTGTCTTTATTGCTTTTACTGACTGCTTTTCTATGTGTCTACAGCCAAAGCGCCACTGTTTCAAATATTGTTTCAAACAGAGCAGAAGCAGCGTCATACAGCGAAGTTCAAGCCATGCATATTTTGGTTTCGACCGAACAGGAAGCAAATGATATCAGGGCAGAAATACTAAAAGGAGCGAACAAACAGGAAATCTTTAACAATTTTATGAATGCGGCAAAAAAATATTCAAAGTGTCCGTCGGGCAAATCAGGCGGTATGCTGGGCTGGTTTGGCAAAGGCGATATGGTTCCGGAATTTGAAACGGCTGCCTTTAATCTTGCCAACGGGCAGGTTTCGGAACCCGTTAAAACATCTTACGGCTGGCATTTAATTTATGTCATTTCAAAGAAATAGTTTATATCAAGAGAGGCATTCTGCCTCTCTTATATTATTAAAATTCGTCTGACAGCAGGTTTTCCGCAGAATAAATCAGGCTTGTAAGCTGAAAATTTTTAATTCCGATTGTATATCGGTATTTTCCGCCGATGCTATGGAAAAGATATATTCATCATTTAATTTTGACGTATAGATACACTTCGGAGCTTTTTGCAATTTATATTCTGCTTCATAAGCAGTCCAGTTTTGATAAAAACATTCAAGGGTATTTTCTTTAAGATTAAATTTCATTTTGTCAGCTATCGGCATAAAATTTCTGTCTTTTATCATCTCGATATCAAAGCCGGTTTCTCTGTTATCAAAGCAGACAGCTGCAATATTATCCGAATGCGATATGCTGAAATGAATATCATTTTGATATTTAAATTCAGGTTTTTTATTTATTATCCGAATTTCACTGTTTCTCAGTTTATAAAAGTTCACAGCCACATATTCAACGATGTATAATCCCGAATTATGCTGGGATTTATAGTCGTTTTTGGAAGTTTTTATATAAAAAATATCCATTTTATAGACTCAAATAATAATCTTTCAAAAGTTTTGCATCCGTCTCAATATTAGGACTCTCGCAAACAAGCGCTCCTTTTATATCAAATTCTTTAAATACCTTTAAAAAATCTTTGTAATTCATATCGCTTTCATCAAAAATCAGATGATTTTTTTCGCCTTTCTGCCCGTATGCAATGCCGGCTATATGTGCGTGAAAGTTCTCAAAGATTTCTCTGCCGAGTTCTTTTCCCATAAAATCCAGTATTTTTGAAAACTCATCATAAGTATTGAATAATCCGTTATTGCGGGCATGAATATGTGCAAAATCTACACAGGGAAGAATCTGTTTAAATTCTTTCGACAATTTGACAATTTCCTCTAATGTCCCCCATTGAGTGCCTTTTCCCGTAGTTTCCGGCCTAATCCATATTTTATTTCCGGAATTATCCAAAACGGTGCAAATCTTTTCAATAGAATTATATACGGTTTTATAAACATCATCAGGGGATTTTTTCATATAAAAAGCTGCATGAAA
This sequence comes from uncultured Muribaculaceae bacterium, assembly GCA_964491345.1. GTDB lineage: Bacteria > Cyanobacteriota > Vampirovibrionia > Gastranaerophilales > Gastranaerophilaceae > Avigastranaerophilus. The sequence continues at coordinate 64,416 of CAZBFV010000001.1, read as the reverse complement.
GGTTATGCTGTATGCGCCTATTTCTTTTCCGGCATCTGCGGTATCAATAATTCTTGCAATACTCGCATCAATTTTTTCCTGTTCATCGGAGTTAAGATTTATATAAAACGGTCCATGGCATGTTACAAGCATATTTTCATCTTTGGAAAATTCTTTAACAAGCGATTTATTTAATTCATTCATCTTTACGCCATGGACAAATTCAACTTCAAGCCCGTCTAAATTCATATCCTTAATGATTTTTAAGCCTTCTTTATAACCTTTATTATTGCTTGAAAGCGGAAGTCCCGCCGTCAGGAAATGAAGTTTTTTCACCGTATAAAATTTCTCCTTTTTGAGGGCTGACTCTGTCGACAAAATCACGTCCCGATGTTATAAATAAACCGTCATACTGCAGAGCATCCAGCTCCAGTATGTCTTTTCCGCAGGCGACTTTTAACGAGCTTTTTGTATCACAAATGGTTCCGGGCGGATAGTTATGCCCTTTTTTTATTACATAGGCGGAATTTATTCTTAATATGGTTTCTTTATAATAAGTAAGCGCACCTATAAACGGATTAAGCGCACGAATAAACCTTTCAATTTCTTCTGCTGATTTATTCCAGTCAATAAAAGTATTTTTCTTTTCAAAAGACAATGTATCGGCTTTTTTAAAATTATCCCCCTTTTCCTGCGGACAGCGTGGAAATTCATGCGTTTCATAATAATCCAGCGCTTCATAAAGCATAGAAGCACACATTTGATTCGTTCTGTTAAAAAGTGTTCCCATTGTTTCGTTCAAATCCAAATCAAAGCAGTACTGCGAAATTATATCTCCCGTATCATAAGTTTCATCCATAAAATGGAGAGTTACGGCGGATTCCGTCTCCCCGTTAATAATAACGTGCGAATAAGGATTTGCCCCCCTGTAATCGGGCAGTTTGGAAGGATGTAAATTTATAAACCCGTCTTTTGTTAATTGGAGCAGTTCTTTTGGAAGTTTTTTACTAAATGAAGCAACAACCCCTATATCCGCATTTAAATTTTTTATTCTTTGAAGAAATCCTTTGTCGCTGAGGCTGATATTATATTCAATAGTATTAAGACCGAGCTTTTGAGCTGTACTTACCATTAATCTGTTTGCCGGATCGGTTTTTTCGGGAGGCACAACCCCCGCAATATTAATGCCTTTTGAAACAAGTTTATCAAGGCAGACTATCGCCATATCAGGCATCCCTATAAATAAAACCTTTTTCTTATATTTCGTTTCACTCATACTATTCACCCTGGTTTAATTATATCAAAAAAAATCTTTTATTTTAAATGTGTTTCTAATAAAATACTAATAAAAACGTTAGAGGTGAGAGTATGCTGGATATTAAATTAATAAGAGAAAATCCCCAAAAAATTAATGAACTGCTGAAAAGAAGAAATCCGGATTTATCAATTGACGCAATTTTGGAAATAGATGCAAAGAGAAGAAAAGTTCAGGCTGAAGCCGATGAACTGCGTTCAAAAAGAAAATCCATGTCCCAGCAGGTCGGTATGCTTAAAAAGCAGGGGCAGAATACGGATGAAATTCAGGCAAAAGTTAAGTCCATAGCTGATGAAATTGCCGGGCTTGAAGCTCTGGAACAAAAACTCGATGCCGAACAGCGCAATCTGCTTTTATCTACGCCGAATATTCCTGATGAAACAACTCCTATAGGCTTATCGGAAAATGATTATGTTGAAATAAAGCGTTTTTCCGAGCCAAGACAGGTTAATTTTGTACAAAAACCCCACTGGGATATTTGTGTTGAAAAAAATATAGCGGATTTTGAAAGAGGAGTCAAACTCTCTCAATCGAGATTTTCTTTATACAGAGGAAAAGGCGCACAGCTTGAAAGAGCTATTATTAATTTCTTTCTGGACACTCACACTAAAGAACACGGATATGAAGAAGTGCTTCCTCCGGTTTTGGTTAATTCAAGCTCCATGACAGGGACAGGCCAGCTTCCTAAATTCGCACAGGATATGTATAAGTGCGTTGATGAAGATTTATATTTGATTCCGACAGCGGAAGTTCCCGTTACAAATATCTACGCCGGCGAAATTTTAAACGAGGACGATTTGCCGAAATATATGACGGCATACACCCCCTGTTTCAGACGTGAAGCCGGAAGCGCCGGTAAAGATACAAGAGGGCTTATAAGACAGCATCAGTTTAATAAGGTTGAATTGGTTAAACTCTGCACTCCTGAAACAAGTGCTGAAGAACATGAAAAATTAACCCGCAATGCCGAACATGTACTTGAATTACTTGAGCTTCCATACCGCCGTATTGCTTTATCAGCCGGAGATATCGGTTTTTCTGCAAGAAAATGCTATGATTTGGAAGTTTGGCTTCCTTCCTACAATGCCTATAAAGAAATTTCAAGCTGTTCAAACTTTGGAGATTTTCAGGCAAGGCGGGCTAATATAAGATACAGAAGCAAAGAAACGGGCAGACCTGTATTCGTTCATACTTTAAACGGGTCAGGGCTTGCAGTCGGAAGAACATTTGCCGCTATTTTGGAAAACTTTCAGAATGAGGACGGTTCAGTTACCATTCCAAAAGTTTTAAGAAAATACACAGGCTGGGATGTCCTTTAGGATGAATAAAGGTTTATTTATAACTTTTGAGGGTGTGGACGGCTCGGGCAAAACTACACAGTTAAATCTGCTGAAAAATTACCTTGAAGAAAAAGGATTTGACTGTGAAGCTACGCAAGAGCCGGGAGCGCTGAGTTTCGGCAAGAAAATCAGAGATATTATTTTAAATTCGGAAGAAAATATTTCCGATAATGCCGAGCTGTTTTTATTTCTTGCAGACAGAGCGCAGCATGCAGATAATTTTATCAGACCTAATTTAAACCGTGGGAAAGCTGTTTTATGCGACAGGTACGTTGATTCCACCCTTGCATACCAAGGGTACGGGAGAAACCGGAATATAGAACTGCTGCGCAGACTTAACGATATGGCTGTTTCAGGCATTATGCCCGATTTGACTTTATTATACGATGTTTCCGAAGAAAATGCCATAAAACGGCTTAACAGGCAGAAAGACAGAATGGAATTATCAGGCGCAGAATTTTACAGAAAAGTAAAAAACGGGTATTTAATGCTTCAAAAAGAAGAACCGCAGAGGATTAAGATTATAAATGCAAACAACCCGATTGATATCGTGTATAATAATACAAAAGAATTAGCGGATGAGTTAATTTTAAGAAAGTCAGGTGGATAAATGTCAGATAAAAGTTTCAGACGCTGGTATGATAAAGATCCGATATTAAAAGAAGCATTAGAGCTGCTCCGGCTTCAAACCGATGATAATAAAAGCGCTGCTGCCGATTTTATAATTTCGCTTCAGGAGCAAATCGCACAGGATGTTATAGAAAGAATTTATGAATTAACGAAACGATTTCCAAAAAAAGGCAACAACAGATGGTACGATTCCGACCCTGTTATGCATAAAGCCGTAGAACTGCTGAGAAATGCCCCGCCGAAGACACAAAGAATTGCTGCATTAAAAATTCTGCTTGCAATGGAAAATGAGGATATGGAGTCTCTGGAAAATAATAAAAATGAATAATCAGCTCAAAGATATTCAAAATCAAAATGATAAAAGAGGCATAGACATACAAAAAGTCGGCGTAAACGGAGTTGAAGTTCCTCTTATAATTGAACGTAAAAATGCGGATAATCAGGCGGTATCAGCAAAAGCCCGTTTGAGTGCAACTCTCCCCCATAATTACAGGGGGGCTCACATGTCCCGTTTCATTGAAGTTTTAAGCGATTACTCAAAAAGAAATCTTTTAGGCATTGATATTAAGGGGCTTTTAACCGATATACAAAAAAAACTGAATTCAAAGTGTTCTCATGTGAAATTTGAATTTAAATACTTTATAAACAAAAAAGCGCCCGTCAGCGCTATCGAGTTCCCTGTCGGATATGACTGCTTTTTTCAGGGAGATTTGGATAATGATAATTACAGGTTTATACTGGGCGTAAAAGTTCCGATAACTACTTTATGCCCTTGTTCTAAGGAAATTTCCGATTATTCCGCTCATAACCAAAGGACAATGGTTAAGGTAAAGGTAAGCTATGGCGAAAATGACATGATTTGGATTGAAGATTTGGTAGAAAAGATTGAAAGATGCGGTTCAAGCCCCGTTTATTCAATATTAAAAAGATGTGATGAAAAATTTGTTACGGAAGCCGCCTATAATAATCCGAAATTTGTGGAAGATGTTTTGCGGGACATAATATGCTTATTGGAGGAAGATAATAAAATTAAATTTTACGAAGTTGAAGTTGAAGCTCAGGAAAGCATTCATAATCATAATGCCTGGGCATGGCAGTCAAGGAACAAAACAGAGGGAGATTAACATGAAAGAATTATTTAATAATTATGTACAATCATTAGAAACTTATATTATGTTTCAAATAAAACAGGAAACCCAGAGATTAACGCCCGAATTAACTTCAAAAGGGAGAGCGCCCATATCTTTATCCATGGGGGCGCCTGTTGAAAGACCTCCTCAATATGTAAACGATAAATTGGTCGAAGCCATGCAAGGCGGTACTATGCATACTTATACAACTCCGAAAGGCGAAAGTTATCTTTTGGAAGCTGTTTCAAAGAGAATGAAAAACCGTTTCGGCGTTGATGTAAATCCTAAAACGGAAATATTTTCTTTAATAGGCTCAAAAGAAGGTCTTGCCAATATGATAAGAGCATTAATAAATCCCTCCGGCGATAAAAGCAGGCAGGATATAATTTTAATACCCGACCCCGGATATGCCTCTTACAAAATAATGGTTGAAGTTTCAGGCGGTATGCCCTATCCGATGCCTTTAACAAAAGAGAACAATTACATGCCCGATTTTGACGAAACGGCAGAAAATCTTCAAAAAGAAGGCTACCCGATGAACAGAGTTAAAGCACTGATTATAAATTATCCAAATAACCCTTTAGGTGCCGTCTGTACAAAAGACTATTTAAAAAAGGCGGTTGAATTCTGCAGAAAACATCATATTCTTTTAATATCCGATGCCGCTTATATTGATTTAACATTTGAAGGCGAACCGAAGGCTCACAGCGTGCTTGAAATTGACGGGGCAAAAGATGTTGCGGTTGAATTTTTCAGTTTTTCAAAACCCTATTCAATGACAGGCTGGAGAATAGGCTGGGTATGCGGTAATGAAACAGCTGTCGGTATTTTAGGCAAACTTAAATCGACTATTGATACGGGCATATATAAGCCTATACAAAAAGCCGCATCTGAAATATTAAATTCCAAAGAGGGAGATGATTACATAGCTGAGGCTAATAAGCGGTTTGAAAGAAAACAAAAAATTATTACGGACGGATTTAGAGAACTAGGCTGGGATATGGATAAAATCAATCCGCCGAAGGCGACTTTTTATTTGTGGCTTCCCATACCAAAAAAGTATAAGACCTCTAAAGAGTTTACGGACGATGTTTTAAAAACATCCGGAATTGTGCTTGTTCCCGGAAATGCTTTCGGTAAAAACGGCGAAGGCTGGTTCAGATTATCAATTATTGCGCCGGAAGAACAAATGTATGAAGTTATAAGAAGATTAAAGGAAGATGGTTTCTATTTCGGATAAAACAATAATTGTTGATTATAATTCGGGAAATTTGAGAAGTGCAGCTAATATGCTTGCATTTCTTAATGTTCCGTTTGAAATATCTTCTGACATAAAAACTATTTTAAAAGCCGGAAGAATAATTTTTCCGGGGCAGGGGCATTTTGCGCAGGCTGTAAATAATCTCAAAAATAAAGGGCTTGATGAAGCAATAAAAGAGTGTTTAAATGCCGGTATTCCGTTTTTAGGCATCTGCATAGGGCTTCAGATACTTTTTGAAACAAGCGAGGAAGCGCCGGAAGCAAAAGGACTCGGTATATTTAAAGGACATGTAAAAAAGTTTGCTTCGGGCAGAATACCTCAAATAGGCTGGAATAAGGTTATACCGGCCGGTATTGATAAAAATACGGATAATGATTATTTTTATTTTGTTAATTCGTACTATGCCGAGCCTGAAGATAAAAGCATAATAAGTACATTTTGCGATTACGGCATAAAATTCTGTTCATCAATAAAGAAAAATAACATAACGGCTGTTCAGTTTCATCCGGAGAAAAGTGCGCAGTCCGGATTAAAATTTTTTAGAAACTGGCTGGGGGAGGGAGGGGAAAAATAGAATGAAAAATAAAATTTCTGGCCGTAAAATTGTAATGCAGGATAGAATAAGACACTGCCGAGCCTGCAGTGCAGGTTTATAATTTTATTACAGGCTGTAAATTGCGGGAATATAAACTTAAGGGAAAAAAATAATGTTTGATAAAATAAAATCATTGTTTCAAAAAAAAGAGAATAGTAATTTAAAATATGTCAGCTGTGAGTATGTGCAGCACGGGTTTAACGTTGATTATGAAGATATAAAAATGTGCTGTTTCAACTGCCATGAAGGCGGCGGCAGACAAATTCTTATAGATAACTACAAAGGCGGAATGATTGATTGGAAAAAGTTTTTTAAACAAAAAAGGGAAATGAGGGAGCTTAATAAACGGGGAATTATCCTTGAACGCTGCAAAGGGTGTATATTTTTAAAAGAACGTGAATGGGATGATGAAGATTATATAAATTATATGGTATTTAACCACTGGACGCAATGTAATTGCAAATGCAGATATTGTTTTACAAATGAGCAGTCCGATTTTTTCAATCAAAGAAAAAATTATAATATGTATCCCGTAATCAAAAAACTTGCCGATATGGGAATGATTAGAGGAGGCGGAGAAATAGGATTCGGAGGAGGAGAACCTGCCATGCTCCCTGAATTTGAGCCGTTAGTTAATCTGCTTCTCGACTGCGGATGCGATAATATAAGGGTGCATTCTTCGGGGGTAAAATATTCTAAAGCAATAGAACGGGGCTTAGAAGAAGGTAAACTTACGCTTGTTGTTTCCGTTGATTCTGGAACATGCGGAACTTATGAGAATATAAAAAGAGTTAAGCATTTTGATAAAGTATGGGAAAATCTCAAAATATACGCTTCAAAACAAACGGAAAATAAATTTAAAGCAAAAACCAAGTATATAATATATCCGGAATTTAACGACAACAAAGAAGAAATAGACAGATATTTTGATTTAACCGTTAAGGCGGGAATAAGAAGCGTTGTCCTTGATATAGAAGGCGGATGGTATGAAAACAATAAATACAATGTGCCTGATTATATATATGAACTTCTTGAGTACGCCTGGCGGAAATCGCAGGATTTAGGCATGCAAAATGTCGAGCTGTATGACAGAGCCAGCCATATGAAATCTCATAAACAGGAATATATAAAAATGAGAGAAAATGAAACTGTTTAATTATTACAATAAATGGAAGCGGTGCTTTTATGAGCTGATAGTCCTTTCTGTTCCGTTATTAATAGGCAATTTAGGACATACGCTAATCGGAACAACGGATGTACTTGTTATTGCAAGATACGGTATTAAGGCTCTTGCCGCCGTCAGTATAGCTAATTCTGTTTTATTTACCATATTTATTTTCGGTATCGGGATTACGGCTTCAATATCCATTATTTTGTCCAATAAACGGGGAAAAAAAGAAAAAATAAAGCATTATTTATATCCGAGTATTTTATTTTCGCTTTTTACATCCGTAATATTTGCATTTATCTGCTGTTCTGCCGTCTTATTCATTGATAAAGCCGGTTTTGAGCCTTCGCTTGTTCCTTTAATAAAGGAATATATAAAAATTGTTTCTTTTTCCACAATCGGAATGTTTGTATATCAAAGCCTGAAAGAATTTCTGCAGGCTTATGAAATTGTTAAATTTCCTAATTATGTGCTTCTTTTTTCCGTATTTATTAATTTAATACTTGATATAATATTTGTTTTCGGTTTCGGCTGTATTCCGCAGATGGGCGTAAAAGGCGCTGCATTAGCTACTTTAACCGTAAGAACATTAATGGGCCTTGTTATGTTTATATATGTTTTCAGGTTTATTAACTTTAAGGTTAATATAGATAAATCCTATTATAAAAACATGTTAAAAGTCGGCTGTCCGATAGGGCTTGCATTAACATTTGAATTTTTGGCCTTTAATATAGTTACCCTTCTTGCAGGCAGAGAGGCTTCCGTTTTATCCGCCGTTCACAGTATTTTAATAACAATATCTTCGGCTACATTTATGGTTCCTTTATCCGTTTCTACGGCATTATCCGTAAAAACAGCATACTTCTGCGGTGCAAAAAAATTTAAAGAGCTAAAATCATTTTCATTCGCAGGTATTGCAACGGGAGCAGGATTTATGGCTTTTGCCGGCGTAATATTGGCAATATTTCCCGTTCCGTTAATAAAATTGTTTACCGATAATATGGAAGTAATAAAAATAACCGTTCCTCTTGTCAGCATTGTATCAATGTATCAGGTTTTTGACGGTCTGCAGGTCGTCTTAAGCGGTATCTTAAAAGGGTTTAAGAAAACAAAAATTGTTTCAATGTCGGTAATCAGCGGATACTGGCTTATCGGAGCGCCGACAGCATTTATTTTAGTCGAAAAATTTCATTTTTCCCTGAGAGGTTACTGGCTTGCACTTGCTCTATCACTGTTTTTTATGGGTTTTATACAGGCTGTATTCATAAAAAAAGAGTTTGCGCATTTTCACCGCATTGCAGTTGACGTTTAAATATCCGCTTTAATTTTGTTTAATATTTCATAAACCTGTTTGTTCAGGTTTAAAAAATTGGAATTATTATATATTATGTAATCTGATTTTTTAATTTTATCATCTTCTTTATCTTGGGAGCAGATAATTTTTTTTGCGAACGTTTCCGTAAAGCTGTTTCTTTCCATAATTCTTTTTAATCTGACATCTTCATCTGCGGAAACAAAAATAATTTTATCAAACATTCTTTCCTGTTTTGTTTCAAATAAAAGCGGAATTGAAACAAACACAAATTTTTCATTTTTATATTGTTCAAAAAATTCGTTTACTTTTTTAAATATTCTTTTATGAAGGATTCCCTCAAGTCTGAGTTTTTTCCTATTGTCGGAAAATACCCGCTCCCCCAGCTTCTCTCTTGAGATATAACCTTTATCATCAAGGATATTATCATCTTTAAACGTTTCTTTTATTTCGTTGATTGCGGTTAAATCGCAGACAAGTATGTAATGGTTTATTTTATCCGTATCAATAACTTTATAGCCATCTCTTAAAAGAATTTTTTCAACCTGTGATTTACCGCTTGCAATATTTCCTGAAATTGCTATTTTAATCATAGATATAATATACAACAATAATGCCCGTTTGTATATCCGTGTTTCATTTTTTGACATACAGTATTTTTTTATTTAAAGTAATAATAGGATATAATATCTGTTTTTCGAGGTTTATTTATGGAAATAAGAGCTGAGCATCTGGTTAAAATATTTAATGACAGAACGGTAGTCAATGATATATCATTCAATGTAAACAAAGGGGAGGTTGTAGGGCTTTTAGGACCTAACGGCGCAGGCAAAACCACTACTTTTTATATGGTTGTCGGACTTATAAGACCAAACTCCGGCAGAATTTTCATAGATGATATTGATATAACGAAAATGACTATGAATATGAGGGCTAAGCAGGGCATCGGCTATCTGCCTCAGGAGGCTTCAATTTTCAGAAAATTATCGGTTGAAGATAACATTAAGCTTGTTCTTGAATTAAATGATAAATTAAACAACAGCCAAAAAAAAGATAAACTTGAAGAACTTCTTGAAGAATTTAAAATAAAGAAATTAAGGGATGAATCAGCTGTTTCGCTTTCCGGCGGAGAAAGAAGACGTGTAGAAATAGCAAGAGCATTAGCGGCAGGTCCTGAGTTCATTCTGCTTGATGAGCCTTTTGCAGGCATTGACCCTATTGCAATAGGCGAGATTAAAGATAACATCAGGCTTCTGTCCGACAGGGGGCTGGGAGTTTTAATCACCGACCATAATCCGAAAGCAACCCTTTCAATTACCGACAGAGCATATGTTATTTTTGACGGAAAAATTAAAATACAAGGGTCCAGAGATGAAATTGCCAATGATGATATTGCAAAAAAATTCTATTTAGGAAAGGACTTTTCTCTTTAATGCAGATTAAACTTATTGACAAATATATTCTTTCTCAAGTATTTTTTGCCTGTGTCGGCTGTGTTTTGGTGTTTATGATTATATGGATTATGCCCGAAATACTTTTAAGGACGGTGCAGAAAACTTTAAACGGCACATATACCGTTGAAATGGCTGTTTCTATATTATTAAACGAGCTTCCTAAAGTTTTAAACATCGCCATGCCTGTCGGCATGCTCTTAGGCTGTATTCTTACTTTTGATAAATTGAGCAAAGACACTGAAATAACCGTTATGCGGGGGGTCGGATTTTCATTTTTCCGTATAATTGCGTCTGTTATTATATTAAGTATTTCGGCTTCATTTTTTACATTTTTTGTCGAATCTAAACTTCTGCCGTATTCGTCATGCAGAATAAAAGCCATCAAAGGGGAGAGAGTTAAGGCTTCGCAGTTTGTTTTTCCTATTAAAAATAAAGATGATTCCATGAATAAAATTCTTATTGTTTCCAATTTTAACAATAAAAGCATAAAAGATGTCATTGTTCTTAACTTTTATAACAAAAGCGAGAAAGGCTCAAGTTTGTTATCGAGTATTTTGATTTCTGATTATGTAAAATATGATAATGCCAGCTGGATAATAAATTCTGCCAAAAAATACGTGATTTCGGAAGAAGGCGTTTTCAGCAAAGTAGAAGATGTTAATAATATAAAAATTCTTGAAAATACTTCTGCGGAAAATGCTTATAAACTCATGAAATATTCGGTCTATCGGGACAGAGAAATGACTAATTCCCAAATTTCGGAGTATATAAAGCTGTTGAAGCATGAAAGAATGGATGACGAATACAATTATATATTAAATAAATATATACAGCGCTACACTCATTCTTTTATGTGCATATTATTTGCAGTTTTAGGCTGTATGCTCGGTTTTTCAAAACCCAGAGAGCAGAAATTTATCGGAATGCTGACTGCCGTCGGTGTTATATTTGCTTATTACATTACTGTTCCGTTTTTCGACCTGCTTGCAGAAAAAGCATTTCTGCCTCCTTTTGTTACATCCATGATTGCCCCTGTCTGCGCCTGTATTTTAATAGGCATATTAATGAAGGTAAAAGATTTATAATAGGAGTTTTTATATGAAACTTAAACATATTTTTACATTAATTATTTTTATCGCATTATTTATCATGCCTCAAAGGGCTTATGCTTTCAAAAATTTTTTTTCAAGCTACCGGATAGTTCAGGACCCTGAAGGAGTTTATATAATAGAACTGTTTTCCTCAAAAATAAAAAATAAATTTGTTCCTTATGTATCGGAAACTCTGCAGACAAATTCCGAAATTTTTTATTTATCTAAGGCTAAATTGGCTGTTAATGCGGGATTTTTTGACCCAAAAAATCAAAAATCGGTTTCTTATATTGTTATAGACGGAAAAACCGTTGCTTCTCCGGCGGACAATGAAAACTTAATGAATAATGATGTGCTTAAACCCTATATTGATAATATTTTAAATCGGTCGGAGTTCAGGATATTAGAAGATAAATCAAAACATTTGGTTTATGATATTGCACTGCATAATGATGAAATTCCGGAAGGCTTAACTTTAAAACATTCTATGCAGGCAGGTCCGATGCTTGTTCCGGAATTAAATTTAGAAAAAGAATTTTTTATACTTGTCCGTGACGGCAAGATTATAAGCGAGTCGGCTTCATCGCTTCATCATTATGCAAGAACTGCAGTCGGAATTAAAGATAATAATATCTATTTATTTATCGCCACAACAAAATCGCCCATGACTTTAAGCGAACTTGCCGATTTAACCCGCAGATGGGGCATGGAAAAAGCTATGGCTTTTGACGGCGGAGGCTCAACTTCATTTGACTCCAAAAAACTTCATATAGTTTCCGAAAAGAATAATGAAGCAAGAAAATTAAAATCTTTTCTGATTTTAAAAAAATAATCTGTCTGCTAATTAAGCAGTATTGCTGTTATAAGCTCGCCTCTATTGCTGAATACCGATTCTATTCTTTTGTTTTCAAACGGAGTTAGTATTGTTATGCGGTGCGTTTCATCTCTGCCCCTCAGGCTTGACGGAGTCTGAGTATAGATTGATTTTATTATTGTTTTTAATCTTTCTTTTGCCGTATCCTGATATAATTTTTCAATGCTGTCCTGTTCGTTTAAGACGGTCCGGTCTATTAATCTCAATCTTGCATGGAGCGTTAAATTAGGAATTTTATTTTCGTCATCAAGAAAATTCAGCCAGTCATTAGAATTAACAAAGTCCGTAAATTCTGCCGGAAGTTTATTTTTTACCGCATATAAATATAAAATATCATCATAATCCGGCGGAAGCTTCAGGCTTTCTTTATCCAATTTTAATTCTCTTGCTATATTTTGGTATGACTCATCCGTTTTTCCGAGATTCTTTACTATTTCTTCAGCTATTTTATACGGGTTATATATTTGTTTTTTATGCGTATATGTTGATTTTAAACCGTTTATAAAATTATTGCTTCCTTTTATATTCAAAATTGAACTCAATAAATCATTTACTTCTTTTACGCCGTTTATTTTTTTATTTTTGTATTTGTTTATATCGATATTTAAAATATTATCATTATCTATGCTTCTTGGTATTTGATATTGTTTAATGCAGTTATTTAATGATTCTAAAATTTCCGTATATGATATAAAATCCATATCATCAGGTATTCCCGATAAATGTTTAATCAGATTATCATGTTCTCCCGATGAATTTTCAAACCGGCTAAAAAAATCTTCCAATATCTTTACGGATGGAATTTCTTTATCCGCAATTATTTCGATTAATTGATTTAACTGCCCCGTATTTTTATATTTGTTCAGAAATGAATCCAGATTGTATTTTGATTCGGGCAGTATTCCAGTTTCGGTTAATTTATCTATTCTTTCCCGTAATTTATCCGGATTACCGGATAAAATATCTAAAATTTCCAAACAGCCGTTTTTATATTTTCCCGATTCTTCGGTATCATCAAAACTTATTTCATTTTTTAATAAAAAATCCACAGTTTCCTGCTTAGATTCAAAGTATTGTTTAAATTTACCGAAATCTTCCTGCCTTTTTTGAGTTTCTTCAGTATTAGCCTGATGAAAAACAGCTATATCATTTAAGGCTTTAATTGATTCATAAGAACTGAAATCGGTGCAGTATCCGAATTCCCTATAAATCTCAAGCGGAGATTTGCCTATTAAATAATCATTTGCATCATTTTTTAGAAAATTTTCTATATACGGCAGTGCCTTATAATAATTTTCTTTATTCTGTTTTAAAACATTATAATCAGTTATGCCTTTAATATCAGAGTATCTGAATAAATCGGCAAATTCGCTTATTTGTTCTGTTGTAAGGCTCTTTTCTTTTGTATTGCAGACATTATTATAAAATGTCAGAAATGAATTCTGCGTTTTTATTTCGTAATCGTTTATAACAGAAAGCAGATTGTCAAGCGCTTCAGTATCTTTTTTATTTCCGCCTTTCGTATAAACCGCCGTTAAAATATCATAGAAATTATTAAATAATTTTTCCGGATTTTGAGTATGAATCTGACTGCATATATCTTCTTTGTTTTTTATTACATTAAGTAAATCACTGTCCGAAACAAAAGTTTTATTCGTATATAAACTAATGTCATCAGCTGATACATTGTATTTTTTTAATACTTCGGCAAGCGCAATTTTATTTTCGGGATAATCAATATTGCCGAAATACTGCTTTAACTGATTTTTTGCAGAATACTTAATTTTTCGCAAATCAAATATAACATCTATGTAATCAGATAATTTACCAAGATTTTTTCCGTCATTTTTTAAATACAAATAATTAACTGCACTGCTTAATTCATAATACGCCTGTTCCGGTTCCCGTTTTGATGTATTCGGATTAGATTTTAATATACTGCCTAATAATTCTATTTTTGAATTATATGTTTCACTCAAATATTTTACCGCATTAATCTTATCATCTTCTGATTCAAAATTATTAAATTCCGGTTTTAAATATGATAATTTTTCATCAAATTCCGATTCGTTCGATACTCCCGATTTTTTTAAAATGCCCGTATAAGCGTTTAATTTATCATAATCCGGATTATTCTCATTTTCTTCCTGATTAAATAACTGCAATAAGAACTCCGGATAAGAATTGAAATCCGATTTATTTTTTAAATACCCGTATATTTTGACTGCTTCAATGTATTGTCCTTTAAATATCGCAGAATTTTTGCCTAATGCGTTTATAAAACTATTGAATTGTAATATACTTTTAATTCCCGCACTTCTAAAAATATTATTTATATACTCCCGCTCGCCGGAATCTTTTATTATCACTATATGGCTTAAATCTTCAATCTTCCTGTTTTTAAAATAATTTAATGATGATTTACATTTCTTATCGGAAAGCATTTTAATATAACGCTCAATATTTTTTTCATGTCTTGAATTTCTTATTACATTCGCTAATTCTTCATAATAATAATTATCCAGGTAATCCGGTGTTCTCTGATAATTATCGGAATTTCCAAAAGACGGTATCCGGTGCTTAAATGCAGGCTGTATAATATTGTTCTTCGGTGTTATGCTTCTAAAATTTATTTGCATTCATTCTTATCTTTCTTATTTATCTCAAAACGGATAAAAATATATATTGCCTGTATCTTAAGTTTTGTTAATAATTGAAATAAATAATGAAAGATAAAATAAACAGGTTAAATATTATTTTTATTTAAATAATTATATACCGCATATAAGCCTAATATATAGCTGTTTACGCCGAAACCGGAAATCTGCCCTGCGCATACGGGCGCAATCAGTGATGTTTTTCTAAATTCTTCCCTGCTGTGTATATTTGTCAGATGAATTTCTGCTGTCGGTATTTGTACGGCAGAAATTGCATCCCTTATTGCTATGCTTGTATGCGTATAAGCGGCGGGATTTATCACAATTCCGTCAAATACGCCTTTTGCTTTCTGTATTTCGGTAACTATCTCGCCTTCAATATTGCTTTGATAAAATTTAACCTCAATATTTAATTTATCCGCTTCTTTCTTCACCATGTATTCAATATTATGAAGCGTCCGAGTTCCGTATTTATCCGGTTCTCTTGACCCGAGCAGGTTTAAATTCGGCCCGTTCAAAAATAAAAGTTTCATACTCTATCCTTATTATCTATAATATTTTTTGTTTTTAATCTTATTTTTTCATCTTCCGATATGATTTCTTCTATTGAAGGTTTATCTACAGGCTTATAATTGTCATAAACCGATTTTGTTATTTTATATATATCCGTAAATTTAATTTTTCTGTCTAAAAATGCCGTTACAGCTTCTTCATTTGAGGCATTCAGACAAACAGGCGCACTTCCGCCTCTTTTTCCCGCCTCAACCGCCAGTTTCAACAACGGGAATTTTTCAAAATCAGGTTCGTAAAACTCAAATTTCCCCGCTTTTACAAAATCAAAACTTTCCGTTTCTATTCCTTCCACCCTCTCCGGATACATTAAAGCATACTGAACGGGTATATGCATGCTGGGTATGCCTATCTGGGCTATTATAGCGCCGTCTATATATTCAACCGCACTATGTATATAACTTTGAGGATGAATAACTATTTTTATATCCTCATATTTAATATTAAATAAATGATGAGCTTCAATTACTTCCAGCCCCTTATTCATAAGCGTTGCAGAATCTACCGTAATTTTTCTGCCCATTTTCCACCTCGGATGATTCAGCGCTCTATCTAAATCAGCTTTTTCAAGCTCATCTTCGGACGCATTTAAAAATGGTCCTCCTGAAGCCGTAATTATTAAGCGTTTTACAGCCTTTCGATTCGTTAAACACTGAAAAACAGCCGAATGCTCGCTGTCAACCGGCAATATCCGGACACCGTTTTCTCTTGCAAGTTTCATAACTATATCGCCTGCCATTACAAGAGTTTCTTTATTAGCCAATGCAACATTTTTCTTCTTTTTAACAGCTTTTATTGTCGGAATTAAGCCCGCTCTGCCCGAAACAGATACAAGCACCGTATCTGTTTCATCAAGTTCCGCTATTTCAGATGCTCCTTCATCTCCATAGAATACAGTTATATTTTTATATTTATTTTTTAATTCTTCGGCAGAATCAGGTTTTGAAACCGAAACATATTCAGGATGAAACTTTTCAATTTGTTTCGAGAGCAAATCAGCATTACTGCCGGCAGAAAGTCCTATAACATTAAACTTATCCTTTAACTTTTCTATGACTTCCAGCGCTTGTGTGCCGATTGAACCTGTCGACCCTATTATTGCAATGTTCTTTTTCATACTATATTCTGCCGTACATATCTTCCAATCTTTCTATGTCATTTTCATCCAAAATTTCACCCTGCTGTATTTCCAAAACTTTCAGCTGAATATCGGAACTGTTCTGCAAAGAATGTATTTCTTCCGCATCAATATCTATGCTTTCGCCGGAGTTCAGCTTATATGTCTTATTTCCCTTTATAACCGTTGCTTCACCCTCAAGCACAATCCAATGCTCGCTTCTATGATGGTGAAGCTGAAGGCTTAATTTTGAAGCGGGATTTACAACTATACATTTTGTTAAAAATCCATGCCCGTTTTCAAGAACGGTATAACAGCCCCATGGTCTGTAAACGGTCCTATGAATCTGCTTTGTTTTTGTATTTTCTTCGCTGATTTTTGAATAAATTGTTCTTATTCCCGCTTTATCATTTAAATCCGAAACAAATATCGCATCTTCCGTAGTTATTACTGCTTTATTTTTAAGTCCTGCTGTCGCAGTCAATTTTGACGGCGAGTATATAAGCGAATTTTTACTGTCAATATCAATGCTTTCACCGATGAAAACGTTGTTATTTTCGTCTTTAGGCAGTATTTCATATATTGCTTCCCATGAGCCTATATCTTTCCAGTTGTTTCCAAGCGGTATCGTAACAAGTTTCTTTGTATGCTCCATAACCGCATAGTCTATTGAAATGCTGTTCATTACCTCGTATTGCTCTAAAGATACCGACGGAACGGTCGTTTTTACGGTAATTTCAGATATATTTTTATACATCGAAGGTTCATATTTTTTTAATTCTGTTAAAATTGTTTCGGGAGTGAACATATAATTGCCTGAATTTACATAGGCTTTTCCTTTAAGAAGTGATTTTTCTTCCGCTGACGGTTTTTCAACAAATTTCATTACCTTAAGCGCCGTAGGCTCCATTTCCTGCAATTTAGAGTTTTTTCTGACTTTTAAATAGCCGTAGCTCTGATTTGTATTATCATCAAACATTATTTCGGTTGAAAAAGAAACTATATAGCCTGCCTGAGCAAGTTTTACGCCTTTTGTAATAATCTGCGAAAAATTTTCCCTGTTTGTAATTAAATGGTCTGACGGGGTTACAAGTATTACCGGATTTTTAGAAGCTGAATTTTGTATATCTTTGACAAATTTAGCCGACAGTGAAACAGCTGGAGCCGTATTTCTCGATACAGGCTCGGATAATATTTTATATTCGCTGTTCCGCCCGAACTTTTTTTGGAGTGCTTTTAACTGTTCTTTTATTTGAGAGGTATATTTAATATTTGTTACGGTGATGATATTTTTATCATCGGTAAAGTTTGCCAGATTTAAAAAAGTCTTTTGAAATAAAGTATATTCTTCATTGAATTTAAACATCTGTTTTGGAAACATTTCCCTTGATAAAGGCCAGAGCCTGTTTCCCGAACCGCCCGCTAAAATAACAGAATACAAATTTTTCATAAAACCTCCCTGTATAATTTCCCATTATATATTAAATAAAACAGTTTGTTTAATATATTAAGATTGTATTTAATTATCAAATATTGACTTATCTATTTCGTTAAAATTATGTATTATCTGTGAAACACAGGGGATTCTGCCGTAGAAATCATCACTTTCAACGGAAGCTATTGCAATAATTTTTCCTATGCCGGCAGACTCCGCAGAATTTATGCCCGAGAGTGCATCTTCAATTACTATGCAGTCTTCAGGCTTCAAATGCAGATTTTTTGATGCGGTCTGATATATTTCAGGGCTGGGTTTTCCGGATATTTTCCCGTTTGAATATACAATCTTTTCAATATCAAACCATTTTTCAAGCTTAAACTCTTTTATATAAAATTCAACATTATCCCATTCGGACATTGTCGCAATCGTACGGGGAATGCTGTTTTCTTTTAAATAGTCGAGAAAATCCTCTGCGCCGGGGGAAAGCACCAATTTTAATTTATCTTTTAAACACATTTCCCTGTACATGGCTTCTTTTTCTTTTGCAAGTTTATTAACCGTATCCTGAGCCGGTTTTTTACCGACTGCATATTCTATAATATCCGCATTTGTCCTGCCGAACATAAAATTTCTCATTTCTTCATCGGTAAAAGCAAAGCCTCTTAATTTTTTTGAAAAAATACGCCATGCTTCATAGTGCAAATTTGAATCGAAAAATAATGTCCCGTTAAAATCAAAAATTATACCTTTCATATTTTCTATGGTATCACAAATCCTTAATTTGATATAAAATAGCTTTATGAAAGAACCTGATTATGCACCTTTAGTTAAATATATCAGAAACGGGCTTACAGAGCAGATTCATTTCGGATTGATTGTTCATTTAGGCAGGCATGGCATAATATCTGAAACAGGAAATGATAATTCCTATAAATTTTATCACCGCTCCTGTATGAAACCTCTGCTGGCTTCCTGCCTGATTGATTTAGAACTCGATAAAAAGTACAGGCTGACTTTAAAAGAGCTGGCTTTATGCTGTGCATCGCATACGGGAGATACTATACATCAAAATATAGTTTTATCAATATTGAAAAAAACCGGATATACTCCAGATGATTTGTTATTAAAGCCTCATGAACCGTTAAGCAGAGATGAACAATCAAGGCTTATTAAAAATAATATAAAGCCGTCTTCACTGCATAATAATTGTTCAGGCAAGCATTCCGCCATGCTTTGCATCTGCAGTGAAAAAAATTTCCCCGTAAAAAACTACAAAGATTTTGATAATCCTTTAACCGATTATATATTAAAAAGCGTATGCAATTTATGCGGAACGGATATTAGCGATGTCCGGATAAGCAAAGACGGATGCGGGCTGAGTGTTATTGCAACAACCCTTGAACAACTCGGATGCGGGTATTTAAATCTGTTTACAAATCCTAAATATCACAGATTAAAAAATGCATTTCTCAGGTATCCCTTTTTAATCGGCGGTAAAAACAGACTGGATTCCGATATTATTAATGCCGATAAGAAAAATATATTAACGGCTAAAGTCGGCGCCTGCGGTTTATGCGTCGTGGTTAATCTTGAAAAGCAGGAATGTATTGCGGTAAAAATAGCCGATTCTAATATGGAAGCCCGTTCAATAACCGTGCTTGAAGCACTGAAACAGCTGAAATGGCTTGATTTTAATCAGGAATTAAACAGCCTTTATCCAAGGGAAATTTATTCTCAGGATTATGAATTATTAGGAAATATCAGACCCTGTTTTAATTTGGCTTAGGCAAATGTTTTAAACGAGTCCTCAATATTTTTATCTATAACGCTTCTTATAGAATCTAAATCAGTCTGAACTGCATTTTCTTCCGTCTGCACCTGTTCAAGTCTTAATTCGTAAAGTTTATCTTTTTTCTGCACTGCAAGCATTTGAGATTCATATTCGGATTCGGCTGCAGCATCATCGCTTGTATCATAGACTTCTGACAAAACATTTGAACCCTGCCATAAAAGTTCTTCCCATTTATTTGATTCATTTATTTTTTCAATCGTCCATTCTCCGTTAGCGAGCATCTGCCTGAGGTATTCAGGATCGTTTATATTTTCATCATAACAGTAGCGGTCATTATCACCGCTTTTTAAATGGCTGTACTTATCCGTAACTTTTGCTTTTTTTGAATCATCATTCCCTATTGAATTATTGTATTGCTCAACAAGTTCAGTCATGCTCATTTCAGCGTATTTATCATATTCATCATCAGTCTGGGATATATTTAAATAACCGGTTATAAATTCTCCTGCATTTGTTATATCAAATGTCCGGATTGTTCCGTCATCAGCGGGGACCTGAATTGATGTGCCGTTTTCAGGAACAACAACATAGCCGTTCGAATCTACTATTCTCATTCCCAGCCCTGACCATGCATCTTGGCTTGTTAATAAATCAAACGTAAGTCTTTGAACCTGTCCGTCGGGCGTCATTGCCTGCAATATCGTATTGCTTGTTTTTTCGTTATATTCATTTGCTATATCCTGCTGCTGGTCTGCAAGTACAGCTCTCTGCTGAGAAATCTGCTGTCCTTCATATATAAGGTCGCTCATTCTTGCCGTTAAACATAACATACGTCCCTGTGATGCAGCTAATCCCATATTTAATACTCCTTTGCGAATATTGTTTATATTAAATATGTCGGTAATTTCCCTGCAATTCTTGAATTTTTAAGATAATTTTCGTAACAATTATTAACAATATTATTTTTCTTTTAAATTTTTCTTTAAATTGTGAGATTCAATCATAACCATTAATACAGAAATATCGGAAGGTTTTACGCCCCCTATTCTTGAAGCCTGACCTAATGTTACGGGTCTTATCTTTTCAAGTTTATCTTTTGTTTCGGCTGATATATGGCGGATTGATTTATAATCAATATCTTCAGGCAGGCGAATTTTCTCATATTTATCGGACATATTAGCCTGTTCGATTTGTCTTTTTATATATCCGTCGTATTTTATTCTTATTTCAGCCTGTTCATATATATCTTTTGTTAAATTTAAGCCTTTTGCTGTTTTATCAATTTCTTTTATAACTTTATAAGTTATATTCGGGCGTTTCATAAGTTCTGACAGTTTCATTCCCTTATCAATGCTTTCATTGTATTTTGCAAGAATATTATTTACTTCATCCGTCGGAGAAACTTTATCTTTCATCAGCCTTTGAATTTCGTTTTCTATTGTTTTTTGTTTTTCAAGAAACCTTTGATACCTTGATTCATCAATCAGTCCTGCTTCGTACCCGATTTTTGTTAATCTTTCATCTGCATTATCCTGCCTTAAAAGCAGTCTGTACTCAGAACGGGATGTAAGCATTCTGTACGGCTCATCTATGTCTTTTGTTACCAAATCATCCACTAATGTTCCTAAATATGAAGATTCTCTTGATAAAACAATCATTTCTTTATTTTGAAGGTATTTTACGGCGTTTAAGCCGGCAAGAAGCCCCTGCGACGCTGCTTCTTCATATCCTGATGTTCCGTTTATCTGTCCGGCGCAGAACAGCCCTTTTACTCTTTTTGTCATCAATGTATGAAACAGCTGAACGGCGGGCAGATAATCATATTCAACGGCATAAGCAGGTTTTATAACATGTACTCTTTCAAGACCCGGCAATGTTTTTAACATCTGTATCTGAACTTCTGCGGGAAGACTCGTTGAAAATCCCTGAACATACATTTCATAAGTATTTTTGCCTTCAGGTTCGATAAAAATATGATGCGAAGGATTATGTGCAAATCTTATAACCTTATCTTCTATAGACGGGCAGTACCTTGGACCTCTGCCGTTAATTAAGCCGGAATACATCGGTGATTTATCAAGATTATTTTTTATTATCTCATGAGTCGCTGATGTTGTTCTTGTAAGATAACAAGGGTATTGCTCCCTTATGGGTCTGTCCGGCAGAAACGAGAAAAATGAAGGATTTTCATCTCCGGACTGGATTGTCATTTTGCCGAAATCGATTGTTCTTCCGTCAACCCTTGCAGGAGTTCCTGTCTTTAATCTGCCGGTTCTAAATCCGAGTTTTTTTAATGACGATGATAATCCTTTTGCACTTGCTTCGCCCAGTCTTCCAAATTCTAAATATTGAAGCCCCACCCAGATTTTTGCTTCAAGCGATGTTCCCGTTGCAAGAATTACGCAAGGGGCAAAATATTCCTGCCCGAACTCATCTTTAAGACCTTTTACGCAGTCATTTTCAACAATCAGCCCGGTCATTGTACATTGTTTCAAATAGAGATTCTGCTCGCTTTCAATTAAATTTCTTATATATCTCATATACTCTTTTTTATCGGACTGCGCTCTTAAGGCTCTTACAGCAGGTCCTTTTGATGAATTTAAAACTTTTAACTGCATATATGTTGCATCGGCGGCTGTTCCCATTATACCGCCCAGTGCATCTGTTTCACGGACTAAACAGGACTTCGCAGGTCCGCCTACAGCCGGATTGCAGGGCATTAATGCTATATTATCAAGATTTAATGAAGCAAGCAGAGTTTTTGCCCCTAATTTAGCGCAGGCGCATGAAGCCTCGCATCCGGCGTGTCCTGCCCCGACTACTATTACATCATACTTAAACATACATTTATTATAAAATAAAAAAATTCTTTCAATCAGTTTTTCTGTTTTGTAAAAAATTCTGCATATAATCTTAATAATTCGCTATATTATCATGACAAATCACCGTTTAAGGTTTATTATTGAAAATGTAGTCTGCAGTTATCGGCGGTAGGGGAAACAAAGTGGTTTTGAATTCTAGCAGTAAAATATTCCTTGAAAGTACAAATTTAAGCTCATTGGCTTGTGATGACGATAGATTCAGTTCTTTAAGCACGTCTGCAATGCTTGCTAAAGGCGAAGTTCCTGAATCTCACAGGCGCATTGCCGATAATTATATGGTTATTAAGCGTATCTACGGTTCTCCGGTTGTTCAGTCCCGTATAAATAATCACGATAAAATGCTGTTATCAAGGTATGATTTTAATCCTCTTGAATTTTCCACTATTAAACAAATTAATGAAGAATTATCTTTCTTAAAAAGATGGTCTTTATCTCTGGATAAAAGTTTAAGAAAAGATGCGGATGAAATAATTTCAATTCGTTCCAAAGAATTAAAATTTTTGGCAGCTTCCAGATATGTCAGTATTTCAAGTGAAATATACAGCGGTTATAAAGCTCTTGAACGTTATTTTGAAGAAATATCCAAGTACTAAAAAACAGTCTTACAGATATTCCATAATATCATCCGAAAGTATCTGCGCTTCTTTTACTGCTTTATTTTGCATTTCCGTATTATAAAAAAAATCTTCCGTAAGATATTCTTTTACAAGTTTTCTTGCATAACTTCCGACAGCAACTCCGTTAATATTTATTTCCAATAAATCCGCCAAATATGATGATTTTGCGTTTGTTCCGCCTGACAGTATCAAAAAGTTGCTTAATCCGGAGCTTCTTATTAATTCTGCAAAAGCAACTGATTGAAGATTGGATTTTAAATCATTGCTGTTTCCGCTCATCGGCTTCCCGTCGCATTGTATAATTAAATCAGGCATACTTTCATTAAATTTTTTCAATAACCTTATTATTTTTGCATCTCCCGATTTTGAACGGTCAAGGCAGACGCCGACGTTATTTTTATATATTGATTTTATTTTATTCCATAAATCAATAATTTGATTTTCATCTTCGCTTGAACAGTGGAATTCAATGCAGTCTATATCTTCGGACATAACGGACAAAAGCATTTCATGCGGATTTTTATATTTATGTTCAAATATTATTGCATTTTCTCTGCATACTTTATTACATTTCATACAGCCGATACATTTTTTATCATCGGTATAAATTTTATCATCTTCCGTATAAATTGCATCCTGCGGGCAGACTTCTATACATTCTGCGCATTTTCTGCATTTCTGATTGTTTATTACCGCTTTTATCATGTGTATGTCATCTTGCATGCCTATGCTCACGCAGACTGCCGTTTCATTTTCTCTGCCGGCTTTTTTTATGCCTGATTTTGCAGCATTAATGACTTCAAGTTTTGCGCTTACATCGATAATATTAAATCCGCATTTTGAATAGATATATGATAGTTTTTCAATTTCTTTTACATTTTCGTTGCCTGCTCCGCAAATGAGTTTCAGGCATTTTCTGCTTTCAATTATTCTTTTTATTTTTTCCATGATTAAAATTATTATATAATAAAATAGTTTCAGGAGGTAAAAATGAATTATACAATAAATTCAAATGAAGCATTGATTGTCTTTATCGACATTCAGGAAAAACTCGTTAAAATGCTTGGTGATAATTCCGCCCCGCAAAATGCCGTAAAAATTGCAAAAACCGCTCAAATTATGAAAATTCCCTCTGTTATTACGGAGCAATACCCTGATGGCTTAGGGCAGACTCTGAATGAAATCAAAAATTCTCTGCCAAATGCGGATTATGTTGAAAAAACATCTTTCAGCGCTTTTAATGAAGAATCTTTCCAAAATTTACTAAAACTAAAAAACAGAAAACAAATAATACTATCAGGAATAGAAACCCATATCTGCGTATTGCAGACAGCGTTTGATATATTATGCACGGGCTGTAATGTTTTTGTTGTTCAGGATGCTACTGCTTCACGCAGTGAAGAAAATAAACAGGCAGGACTAAGACGCTTGAGACATTCGGGCATACAGATTATTACGGTTGAAATGCTTTTGTTTGAGCTTCTGAAAACTTCAAAAAATCCTGTATTTAAAGATATTCAGGCTTTAGTCAGGTAATTTCTCCGTTTCTGCCTCTCCTTCAGTACATTTTGAAGCCGTTCATATATTTCAAAATTTGTATTCAGCTGTTTAGACCGCTTTTTTGCATATTCGATGAGTTTATATATATGCGGAGGTATATTGTTTTTGTTTTCCTTGTACCAGTTTTCCTCCAAATCCAGAACTGTTGTATAAAGTCCGGCTTTATCATTTGCCTGAAGCCATTTTTCTATTTCTTCTATTGAATCGTTAATGCCAGGGATAATTATATATTTTGCGCTTACTAAATATTTGCCTAAAAATCTTGTTTCAAGCGCATATTTTCTGATGTTTTCCCTTACCTGATTATAAAAGGGAACCTGTTTTACTTTTTCATATACTTCGCTTGAACCGGAATCTACCGAAACGACTACATAGCCTCGTATTTCGTTAATTGCTCTTGCCAGAGCTTTACTGAATTTTATACCTGAAGAATGCACTCTGATATTCCAAAAGTAATTATCAAGAAGGTAAGTAACAAGTTCTTCAAACTCATTTAACAAAGCAGGTTCTCCTCCGCCGAAAGATATTTGTCCGCCCGGCTTTAATATTCCATTTTCAAACATTTCTTTTATGTACGGCATTATATTATATGTTTTATTTATTGAAAATTCTTCGGGATGTCCTGCCGAATAACAGTATATACATTTCGAATTACAATGAGTCCAGTGGCTTATATATAAATTTTCTATATAATTTTCTCCGTCCCAATCGGCTTCCCTTAAATATGGACAGTTTATACAGCCGGCATGAATTTTTCCCTTTTTATGAAATCTCCTGTACATATCTTTAATTTTAAATATTCTCTGCCAGTGTATTCTCTGTCCTATAAAGTTATTTCTTATAAGAGGCTGGACACTGCCTGCATGACCGCAGTTACAGCATACGGCAAGTTTGTATTTAAAAAATACAAGCCCATGTTCAATCCATTCACAGCTATAGTAATGATTTTCTTTTTTACTTACATATTTTTCATTATATATAAACATTTATTTACCTGTCATTATTGTATATTTTTTCCATTCTCTTTGAAAAAACAAGTTTAATACCGTCTAAGGAGGAAATCTTTTTTATAAAAACCGCTATTTCCCTTAAATAATCAGGTATGTTGTTCTTCAATCTTTCATACCAGTTTTCATCTATATCTATTAATATTTCATTAATGCCTAAATCCCTGATTAGGACAAACCAGTCAGAAAATTCTTTTTTACCGTCATTCCCTCCTTCAAATAAGGTATATTTTATTATTATTCTTTTTTCATCCGGCTCTTGAAACTGCAGGTATCTTTTTATGTTTGCAACAGCCGTTTCAAATAATTTTTCGCCTTTTATGTAACTGTATATCTGCTTATTTGCACAATCTAAATTAACTATTAATTTTATTTTATTATGCCCTATTGCATCAGCTATAGATTCTCTATATGTAACTGCAGGCGTATTTATAATTATATCTTTGGACTCATAATGTATAAAAAAGTATAAAAGCCTGTTAAATTCAGGATGCAGAGGAGCATCACCGCATTCAAATATTATTTTTGTTTCATCAGTAAGCATTTTTTCGTCTATCAGCCGGTCAATGGCGCTTAATATATTATAATGCTTTGCTTCTATTAAATTTTCATTTTTTATTGACGAACAATATCTGCACTTTAAATAACAATTTTTCCAATGACCTAAATGAATTTCCTTTAAGGCTTTTTGTTCTTTAAACACTCCCTTCCGATAATATTCACAGGTTATGCAAATATCATCAGGCCTGGATATCTTAAATTTGTTTATATAGCTTTTTTTATCCTGCTCAATTTTATCTGTGTCAAGCCATATTCCGTTAAAATCCTTTATTAAAATTCCGTTGTCTTTTTTAGGACACACTCTTATATTATTCTGCCAGTCAAAATATAGTGAATAAAAAACATTAGAACAGGCATTAATTTTTTTATTGATAAAAAAATCATAAAAATAATCCTTAATTTCCCCTATCATATATTTCTGCCTATTTGGAGCCAGCCGCTGCTTTTAAAATATTTTCTCTGTCTATTTTGAGGTTATATGCCCTTTCGTATAATTCACAGCTGTCAATATTATATTGCTTATAACATTCATTAATAAAGTCGAAAATCACATAAATATATTGCGGAATGTTTTTTCTGTTTTCCTTAAACCAGTTATCTTCAATATCAAAGGCAATATTACGTATACCGGCATCATAAGTCTGACGGAGCCAATTTTTAACTTCCGTTAAATTATCGTTTAATCCGGGGATAAGCACATATTTTGTCCTTATAAGCCCGTTTTTTGTCTTGGCATATTTTTCTAAATTGCTCCAGACTTTTTCAAAGAATGGAACTTGTTTTATTTTTTTATATACATCGGAAGAACTTGAATCTATTGATGTGATTAAAGTAATCTTCCCTAACTTTAAGCCTTTTTCTATAGCGGGAGAGTATTTAATGCCGTCGGAGTGAATTCTTATATTATATACATCATAGTCAAGCAATAAGTATATTAAATCTTCAAATTCCTTTAAAATAGTAGGCTCGCCGCCACCGAAAGTAATCGTTGCATTTTTTGATAAAATGCCTTTATCTATCATATCTTTAATTACAGGGTAAACATTATAGGTTATATTTGTATTAAAAAACTTTTTATCTTTTTCCGTATAGCAGTATATGCAGCTGCAGTTGCAGTAAGTCCAGTGACCGATTAATACTTCATCAAAATAGTTATCGGTATTCCATTCCTGTTCTTTGAGATAATAACAGCCTTCGCATTTTTCAGGTATATTCCCGTTTCTTATGCCTTCTCTTAAAAGATTCCTTTTTTCAAATATCGCATTCCAGTCAACCGGCTCTCCATGATAATTTTCTATCTGCAAAATATTACCCCCGCCGGGGTGCGAACTTATACAGCAGATTTGAACCGATGTTGAAAAAAATGTAATTCCATGCTCCAAATGAATACAACTCGTATATCTCAAAATAAAAATCCTAATTAATCTGTAATTGTTTAAATTATACATTCAATAAAAATCAAAAACAAGAATTGTAACATTTTCTTATACCGGCATTCTTGACTATTGAGCCTGTAGATGTTAATCTAATATTGTATTTTGTTTATTGCGGATATAATAGCGGAACGGACAGTTGAAATATATAAGTTGCAGATATATTGAGCATGGTATGGATTTTGAGCATCAGCGCTTAGAAACATGCTGTTTTTCTTGCCACAGCGGAGGCGGAAAAATTACTTTAAAGCAGGAATACAGCGGTGAACCGATTAATTGGAATAAGCTCTTTGAACTGAAACGAAAATACAGGGAGGAGCACAGGAAGGGAAATCTGCTTCCGAACTGCAAAGGCTGTGTTTTTGTTGAAGAAAAAGATTGGGATGATGAAGATTATATAAATTTTCTCCAGTTTAATTATTGGATTTTATGCAACAGCAGATGCACATACTGTTATGAAGTTCAAAATAAAAAAATGTTTGATAAAATAAAGCCCTATGATGCTTTTCCTGTTGTCCGGGATATGATTGAAAAAAATATCCTGCGTCCCGGCGGGGAAGTATCTTTTGGCGGAGGAGAGCCTACCGTTGCTCCGGAGTTTGATAAATTAATTAATTTGCTGGCTGAGAATAATTTTAGAAATATGAGAATTCATTCTTCCGGCATTAAATTTTCCCCCGCTATTGAAGATGCTATTAGAAAAGGGGTTTTAAATATTGTTATTTCAATAGATGCAGGGACGGAAAAAACATATAAGAAAATTAAGCGTGTAAACGCTTATAAAAAAGTCCTCAAAAACATGAAAAAATATGCTGATGCAAATAACAGCGGTTTCGGGCTGATGACATCAAAATATATTATTATTCCAAATGTTAATGATAACATAAAAGAAATCGATATGTGGATTGATTCAGCCGAAAAAGCCGGATGCAGATGGCTTGCCTTGGATATCGAAGATGTCTGGTATAAAATTAATCGTTCTACAATTTCGCCTTATTATTTAGATTTAGTTAATTATGTCTTGAATAAAGGTATCGAACACAATATGAAAGTTGAACTTTATGATAGGGCAAGGGGGCTTAAAGAGGGTAAAAACCGGCTTTAACCCGCCCGATAACATACCGGTCCGGAAATGATTTTGAGGTTTTTGCTTCATTTTAAAAATCAGCTTTAACTTAAGCAATAACAATACCGCCGGCTTAAGACGGCAGTTATGCCGGTATGACCGCTTGCATAGATTAACTGTCATTATCAAAGCCGATAATAAATTTTTCCCTCTCCCGCCCGTCTATATTTTTTTCTTTTTTCATCCCCCAGACAATAACTCTGCCCGCTATAACTCAATCCGGCAGGCAAAAACAGCTCTCATAAACATTTTATTTTTGTAAAAATCAATCTTATATATAGCAATTTTTTTTATTCTCTATCCTTTTTATATTCAAGGGTTAATGTTTTATGTTAGAAATTCCCAAAATTACCGATATAACACAGAATAACTATTCCGCTCCGCCCAGCAGAGCTTCAGGCAGGAATAATTATAATGTTACATTACCTCAAAATTTAAAAAAAGTAAGTTCCGAAACATTAAAAGCATATCACCCGTCATTTTGCGCAGTTTCTAACGGTAGCAAAACAGTATCAAAACGCAGACAGTTATCTTCTGTTATGAAAAAATTGGACAAAAATACTGCTTCCATTTTGAAAGAATTGGATAAAAAAGGAATTTTAGATGATAAAAATTCAAATGACGGAACTTCTGTTTTGGATAATTTATATAAAATTTCGCAACAGCCAAGAATCAAAGGGTTAAAAGATTCTGTTATTTTGACGGAGGTTATAAACGCTTTAAACAATCCCGAAACGATTACACAGACTTTTGGAGATATACCCGATAAACTTGTTGCACCTATTGAAGAAGCTACAGGCATGCCTTTATCGGATGAAGCTAAAAATGTTTCTTCCTCCTGTTGCGTAGTTGCAAGCATTGAATATAATTTAGCGAGCAAAAAGCCTGCAGAATTTGCAAGACTCGCTGAAGGCTTAAGCAGTGAAAACTATTGCGCCGTAAAGAAAATTAAGTTATCCGATATAGACGGCAGTCCTTCTTCTGCTATTAAAAAACTCAGAGAATTTAATACCGAAAATAAGATTACATCATGGGATGATGTTGAAATCAATATAAAACCTGACAGAAATGCTATTATCAGAGCCAGAGTCCAGCAATCATACAAAGACCCCGGAGAACGTTCAAGTATAGATGTTTTAATGCAGTCCGCACTTTTGAATTTTGGTTCACAAAATACTTATGATACTATGACTGACATAAGAACAGGTCAATTAAACTCTGATAATAAAGGTTTAAATGATTACGAGAAAAATTTTGTTGAAAATGTTATTTTTGAAAAACCTAAAATTTCTATTGTATATCAAAATATTGATGAAAATGGAAGATTAACAAGCTATAACTGTCCTCACGATGTACTTAAATCACATATTTTAAACTCTTTGCAACAGGGGGAAAATGTTATTATAGGTATTACGCATTTTGATGACAAAGGACAGGTAGACGGCGGGCATGAAATTACAATTGCCGATTATATTAAAGATGAAAACGGCAAAGGATTTTTTATCTGCAATGATACAGATGATGGACTTAATCAGCGCATATCAATCGAAGAAAACAAACTGCTCCCGTTAATCCATCATGCCGGAATTTCTCCTGATGCACTGGGAGATGATGTTGTTGTTGAGCAGTGGAGAGAAATTTTAGATATTTTTCAACAGAATTTAGCAAAAGAAAATTCTTCAAAAAGTTAAAACGGTTTATTTATTAGTTTTTTATATTTTTAACTTTTCTTAACCTGAATTGTTTTATTATAAATGTATTCCATTTATTACAATATAATTTTGTAGATTTTTTATATAATTACAGACTCAATCGGCAAACTTAAACACAATAACTCCGCCGGTCATAACAAATACGGCAGGCAAGAACAGTTCTAAAAAACTCTGCTTGCTTTTTTCCCTGACCGTCAATAATTCCCATCGCTATAACCCAATCCAACAGGTAAAAACATTTCTGGTAAATTCTGCTGTTCTTATCCCGGAGATTAATAACTTCTGCCTCTATAATCAAATTAAATAAAAAAAAACAGCTTTGATAAACTCTGTTTACCCCGCCCCTGCCGTAAATACCCCCGTTCAGTAAAATTCAACCGAGAAAAAAAGTTCAGACAAACCCTGCTTTTCCCCTCCTCCTCCTTTTTTTTTTCCCCCCCCCCAAAAAAAAAAGCCGGCTCAGCAGACCTCTGCCGGCACATTCCGAAATATTCATTTAAATAAAAAAAGAGTCAACACCAAAAGGTAATGACTCTTTTTTTAAATTATTTTATATTATGCATTATAAGATTTAAATTTTTTGGCTTTTCTTTCTCCCATCTTGTTTATAATGAACGAAGCAAATTTTTCCGTAACTGATTGTTTGGACTTTTTACCGGATAAATTTGGTTCAGATTCTTCTTCAATGGTATCTTGAACACCTTGCTCGTTACTGTTTTCATCCTGTTGAGCCTGTACTTGAGCCTCTGCTTCTGCTTGAGCTTGAGCTTCTGCTTGAGCTTGGGCTTGAGCTTCTGCTTGAGCTTGAGCCTCTGCTTGAGCTTGAGCTTCTGCTTCTGCTTGGGCTTGAGCCTCTGCTTGAGCTTGAGCCTCTGCTTGGGCTTGAGCTTCTGCTTCTGCTTGGGCTTGAGCCTCTGCTTGAGCTTGAGCTTCTGCTTCTGCTTGGGCTTGAGCCTCTGCTTGAGCTTGAGCCTCTGCTTGAGCTTGAGCTTCTGCATTGACCTGCTCTTGATTGCTTATTTCGTTGTCAAATGCAAATGACGGTTCATCTTCGTACGATGGTATATCAGTAGCAGCATTGTCGTTACATGTAGGATCCGGTGTTATCGTCGGTTCTGTCGGCTGCGTCGGTTCTGTCGGCTGAGTCGGTTCTGTCGGCTCTGTCGACGGAGTTGTCGATGGTTCTGTTGATGGTTCCGTTGACGGTTCTGTCGATGGTTCCGTTGACGGTTCTGTCGATGGTTCCGTTGACGGTTCTGTTGATGGTTCTGTTGATGGTTCAGTTGATGGAGTCGGCGATGGTTCTAATGATGGTTCATCTTCATGTGATGGTATATCAGTAGCAGGATTATCAGTACATGTAGGATCCGTCGTTGGTTCAGACGTAGGCTCTGTTGTCGGTTCAGACGTAGGTTCTGTCGTTGGTTCAGATGTAGGCTCTGTTGTCGGTTCAGATGTAGGCTCTGTTGTCGGTTCAGATGTAGGCTCTGTTGTCGGTTCAGATGTAGGCTCTGTTGTCGGTTCAACAGGGTCTATGTCCGTTGCTGACGGTTTTGTTGGAATTGTAGGCTCTGTTGTCGGTTCAGACGTAGGTTCTGTCGTAGGCTCAGATGTAGGCTCAGGCTCTAATGTAGGTTCGGGTTCAGATGTCGGAGTATCCGGATATGGAGGATTTGTGTCGCATGTCGGCTCTGTCGGCTCTGTCGGCTGCGTCGGCTCTGTCGGCTCTGTAGGCTGAGTCGGCTCTGTCGGCTCTGTCGGCTCTGTCGGCTGAGTCGGCTCTGTCGGCTCTGTCGGCTGCGTAGGCTGAGTCGGCTCTGTAGGCTCTGTAGGTTCTGTCGGTTCTGTCGGCTGCGTCGGCTCTGTCGGCTCTGTCGGCTGCGTAGGCTGCGTCGGCTCTGTCGGCTCTGTAGGCTGAGTCGGCTCTGTCGGTTCTGTCGGCTGCGTAGGTTCTGTCGGCTGCGTAGGCTCTGTCGGCTCTGTCGGTTCTGTCGGCTGCGTAGGTTCTGTCGGCTGCGTCGGCTGCGTCGGCTCTGTCGGCTCTGTCGGTTCTGTCGGCTGCGTCGGCTCTGTAGGCTCTGTCGGCTGCGTCGGCTCTGTCGGCTCTGTAGGCTGCGTAGGCTGAGTCGGCTCTGTCGGTTCTGTCGGCTGCGTAGGTTCTGTCGGCTGCG
>CAZBFV010000001.1:0-31524 GCA_964491345.1 uncultured Muribaculaceae bacterium | reverse complement strand
TCGGCTGCGTCGGCTCTGTCGGCTCTGTCGGTTCTGTCGGCTGCGTCGGCTCTGTCGGCTGCGTAGGCTCTTCAGGAACTATATATACATCTTGTTTTTCTTTTTCTGCTTTGCCGTTCTCATTTAATCTATAATTAAATTGCGGCAAGCTCAGTTCAACACCGTCTTCAAATTTAGAACTTCCGTCAGAATTTACAAAACTGTAATTCATCATTCTGTCATAGTTAATTGTTGAATGTTCGATAATTTCTTCTAATGATTTACCTGTTATATCATATTCGCTGTCTACATCGAATACGCCATACTTGTATGTTCCGTTATTATCTTCATAAGAAGCAGTAAATATATCTAAATTTGAATATACAATCTGCTGCATAATTTCTTTTGCAAATTGGTCAACATAGCTTGCATCTTGGTTAAGTTCTAATTTGCCGTCGATTACCGAAGCAAATCTTCCGTTACCATCCGGCGAAGAATAGAATTGAAGCGTATCTTTTAAAGAATATACTTCGCCTTCTTTTAATTTTCCGTTTTCATTAGTATTTGATTTTAATATAACAGATTTATCGTTTTGACCTTCTGCTACTTTTGCCGGTGAAATTTGGTATATTATTCCGTTTTTATCCCCCGGATTAAATTTAAGATTATCTGCAACGACTCTGAATGTATTAACATCGGGCAATGATATGCCAATCATCATATCGCCGGTATTTTCATCTAATGTTCTGTTTAAATCGTTAATATTACCGCTTGATACAATATCATTAAAATTCATATCGCCTAACACATTTTCAAATTCCGCAGCATTTTCCGGAGAATTAACAATTGCATATACAATATCTCTATATGCCTCGTTTGATATATCATCACCGTATTCGCCATAAACTAAATCCGGAAATGAAGCATATTCTCCGTCTAATAATTCCATATCTTTTACTACGCTTGCTGTTGCCGACTTTGGGATATAGCTGTCGGACGAATAGCTGAACATTGTATCTTCTTTATCTTTTCCCTGCACCTGATATACAATTACCGCCGGCATAGTTAATAATCTTGTGTCTAATGCAGAATCTCGGCTTGAATTACCCTCATACAAATTAAGTAATGCTATATCTTCATAGCTGTCGGCATTTTCTCCAAGCTCATCATTTACAAACTGCAATAATTCAGGATTAGATTGAATAACTTCATCAATTATCTTATTATATACCGCACTTCTTTCTTCATCATCCTGATATCCGGATAATGCATCTGCATAAACTTTATTAACTATTTCATCTAACGTATTGCCTTCAGAATCATCATCAGTCGGACTTTTGGTTATTGTTACTATTATCGTGCCTTTATCATTTCTTTTTAATTCTTTATTCGGAGTTAATTCTACAACTTTGCTTTTTGAAGGCAAATAAAATTCGGATACCGGCATTGAATTTAATGCAATATCCTGAGGAACTATTCCCGAAGATATGCCTAAATCTCTGTATAAATCTCTTTCTGCCGTTATTTTTTTAATTTGCTCTTCATAATCATCCGCACCTGTTAAATCAGCTTGCGCCGTATTATCTGCAGCCAGCGAATCATTTTTTAATATTATTGCATTTTGACTTGATAAACCGGCTAAAACCGCTGTTGTGGCAATTCCGGTTCTCACAACAAATTTCTTTCCATTTGATGATCCTTCAAATGTTACATCTTTAGCTTTGTTATTTGCATTTTTATTATTTACTTGATTATATCTGTTATTTTGTGTTATCGATGATATATTGCCGATTCGCATGAATAACTCCCTTTCATTTTATTGTTTCTTTTATCATTATACCTCTAAAAACTCCTGATTTTTTTAATTGCTATTTTATTTGATTATTTTTTAAAAATTTACAAAATTTTACAAGAATATATAAAATTATCTGATATACTAATAAAAACTTTCCGGAATTTATATTTTAATGGGTAAATCTAAAAAAAGAAATTTTAATAAGAATTTAATGAATAGAGGTTTGGCTTTTAAACGCAGCGAAGCTCTTAAATCCGTTATTTCAGATATTCATAACAATTCGGTTTCAGAACAGACCAAACTTCATATCAGCCTTTTTGGCATCACCGCCGAAGAACTTGCAGAATCAGGCGCTTCTATCGAAGAATTACAGCTTGCAAAACATCTTTTTTTCTGATTTACCTTTTTTGTCATTTTGTCAGCAATATACCGTATAATTCATTGTTTTTTACTTTCTTTTGTTCTCCTGTTTTTAAATCTTTCAATGTTAAATATTTGTTTTCTATTTCGTATCCGCCCAATATAACCGCATATTTTGCCATTCTTGCCGCCTTTTCAATCTGTTTTGCAAATTTTCTGTTATTATAGTCAAAATCCGCACTAAATCCTTGGCTTCTTATCAATGAAACTAATTTTATTGCTTCCGTTTTATTATCGGATACAACATAACAATCAATTTTATGCGGCTCAATATTCGGTATTAATGCATTCAGCCTCTCTATACCCATTGCCCAGCCTACCGCAGGCGTTTTTTCTCCGCCGAGCATTTCTACCAAATTGTCATATCTTCCGCCTCCGCATACTGCATTTTGCGAACCCAGCATATTTGATTTTATTTCAAATACGGTTTTTGTATAATAATCCAATCCCCTTACCAAAAACGGATTTTCTTCATACTGTATATTTAATACATCTAAATACTGTTTTAACTCATTATAATGAGTTGAACATTCACTGCATAGCTCTATTCCTTTTAATTTTTCTTTTAAGTTGTTTAACTCAAATAATCTGTTGCAATTTTCATTCTTGCAATCCAATATTCTTAACGGATTTTTTTCAAATCTCAGCCGGCAGTCCCCGCATAACCCGCTTAAAAAAGGCTTTATTACCGTTTTTAACTGCTCTTTATACTCTTTTCGGCATGTATTACAGCCTAAAGAGTTTATTTCTACGGATAAATCGTTTAAGCCCAAACCTTTTAATAATTCTGAGGCAAGCATTATACATTCGGCATCCGCCGAAGCATCCCATATTCCGAACATTTCTGCCCCTATTTGATGAAATTGGCGCTGGCGCCCCGCCTGCGGGCGTTCATATCTGAACATAGGACCTTTATACCACAATTTTACGGGCGGACTCTCACGGTGAAAATTATGTTCAATATACGCTCTTACGACACCTGCTGTATTTTCGGGACGAAGTGTCAGGCTCCTGTCGTTTTTTATAAACGTATACATTTCTTTATTCACAATATCGGTTGTATCTCCAACCCCTCTTTCAAATAAATCAGTATCTTCAAATATCGGCGTCCTTATCTCTTTAAAGTTTGCCTTTGCAAATATGTTTGAGGCAGTCTTTTCCACAGCCTGCCAATTCTCTATCTCGGAAGGAAGTATATCTTTTGTTCCTTTTGGTGCCGTTATACCCATTTATTTTCTCCGGTTGATTATCTTTTTTATATTATCACGAACATCTCATCTTTATAATTATTCATTTTTAATCGGAATTACAACGGTAAATTCCGTTCCGATTCCCTCTTTTGTTTTGAATGTAATGCTTCCTTTATGTAATTCTATTATTTTTTTTGATATTGCAAGCCCTAAGCCTGTTCCTATTCCCGCCTGTTTTGTTGTAAAGCCTGCATTAAAAATCTTGTCTTGAATTTCCATCGGTATTCCCCCGCCGTTGTCTTTTATTTGAACAGTCAGTTTTTTGCCTTTCACGGCTGTTATAATTTCTATTTTTCCTTTTATTTTCTTTTCTTTTATACTCTGGCACGCATTTACGATTAAATTCATAAATACCTGATTAAGCATGTTTACACTGCATAATACCGGCGGGATATCTCCGTACATGCGTGTTATTTCTACCGACTTCTTTGTTTCATGCTCTAATAATTTTAAGGTTAAGTCTATCTCGTTATTTATGTTCGCCTTTTGAAATTCGGCTTCATCGAGCCTTACAAATTTTTTTAATGATTTTACTATATTGGATATTCTTGATGCCGCTTCAATATCTGTTGCGTTTAATTCTTTTAAAAGCTGAATTTTATCTCTACCGATATTACTTTCCGGCTTTAATATTCTCTTTATTATATCATTATTTGAGCTTATTGATGCTAAAGGCGTGTTTATTTCATGTGCAATTCCGGAAATCAGCTGGCCAAGCGATGCCATTTTTTCCGTATTTATAAGCTGCATTTGTGTTTCTTTCAGTTCATTTAAAGTATTCTGCAGTTTTTTGTTCTTTTTATTCAGCTGC
This sequence comes from uncultured Muribaculaceae bacterium, assembly GCA_964491345.1. Taxonomy (GTDB): domain Bacteria; phylum Cyanobacteriota; class Vampirovibrionia; order Gastranaerophilales; family Gastranaerophilaceae; genus Avigastranaerophilus. Next base: position 27,269 of record CAZBFV010000001.1, on the reverse strand, counting down.
TCGATTAATCCGGTTTGAATTATTGCACTCGCAAGCTGAACCGATATTGATTGAAGTATCTCTTTATTATCCTCTATTCCGAATTTTTGTCTGGTAAGCGTTACAATAATTCCCAAAAGCCTATTCTTGTTACATACGGGTATTATTATTCTTTTTGTGCTTTTATCAAGTATTTCATCTGCATTTAAATATTCTTTAAGACAGTCGGATACAACTATATTTTTGTTCTTTATCTCGGATAAAACTTCCTGTTCATATTCTGTTGATTTTTCAGCGGTTATATTATTTCCGCCGACCAAATACCTTATCTTAAATCGAGATTTCTCTTTTACGGAAAAATATGTTTTAAATGAACCCGTTAAATTATGAATTTCTGTCAGCGCAAATAAAAGTATTCTTTCAATATCATTTGTTTCCCTGATTGTTAAAGATATTCTGTTTATTATTCCCATCTTTATGACCTGCGTCTGGGCATGCTCCTGAAGTTTTGCATATTTTTCATTCTTGCTTTTTTCCAGCAGATATAATTTTTGCAGATTATCATTATTTTTTTCTTCCGTTTTTAGCTTTTCTACAGCCGACATATTTTTAAAAACAACAATTTTATATGATTTATTCGCAAACGAATAAATATAATAGTATATATACTCATCTTTATAATTTTGATAAAAACAGGTGGTATGAAAATCCTCTCTGGAGCTTAAAAGCATATCAAGCGGTGTTTTGTTTTTTAAATTATCAAATGATAAAAAGCATAAATCAAAATTAAAATGCTTTTTAAACTTTACAAATGATGTATATTCGGAAAAAATATTTCTAAACGAATTATTCTGAAATATTGCATTATTGCCCTCGAATATGCAGATTGGTTCTGTTATGCAGTTATATAAATCAAAATCAGACATAATAACCTATTGAAATAAGTAAAAGTGATTAACATAAGAAATAAATACGCCTAATAATGCGCCTACAAATACCTCAAACGGGGTATGACCCAACAATTCCTTCAGTCTTTCCATAGGAATTTGACCTTGGGAATAATAATCTTCACATATTTTATTTAAACAGGCTGCAATTCTGCCTGTAGAGCGTCTTAAACCCGCAGCATCATACATTACTACAATTGCATATCCGAGTGCAATAGCAAATTCTACGGAATCAAACCCGCAGATTAATCCGACAGTCGCTGATAACGCAACAACTCCGGCGGTATGAGAACTCGGCATTCCTCCTGTCGTAGCAAGCACTTGAAAATCTATTTTTTTTGTTTTTAAGGCATGACCTATAAATTTTAATACCTGAGCAATAACCGCCGATTCTATTCCGTTGGTAATAACCTCATAACTGCTGTTTAAGAACATTCTTCTATCCCCTTAACAATATCTTCAACAACCCCTTCTAAAATTAAAGAATTGATTTCATTTTTCATTAGTATATCACATGCCTTATTGCATAATAAAAGAACCTGTTTTTTTGCGCTTTCAATCCCGTAGATTGAAACATAAGTTGATTTTTCGGCATTAATATCTTTTTTTGGCGTTTTGCCTATTTTATCAAGTGTTGATGTTATATCCAAAATATCATCATATATTTGGAATGCGTGGCCGTAATATCCGGCGTATTGAGTCAGTGCATTTATTTGATTATTGTCTGCATCCCCCAGTATTGCGCCTGTTCTTACCGCTAATTTAAACAGTTTGGCGGTTTTATATTCATACAGATAACTTAATGTTTTTTCTGAAATTTTTTTCTTTTCCGACTCTAAATCTACTATTTGACCTGATATTATTCCGTCTACTCCCGCAGCTGTAAAAAATTCCTTTAATACATCAAGTATAAGTTTAGGATTCACGCTGTCCGGAGTTTTATCAATTATTAATTTAGGCGCATAGCTCAAAAATGCATCTCCTGCGAGTATTGCCGTTGCTTCTCCAAATGCCTTATGATTGGATAATTTGCCTCTCCTGTAGTCGTCATTATCCATTGCAGGCAAATCATCATGAATTAAACTCTGGCAGTGAAGCATTTCAATTGCACAAGCAGATGGTATTATGATTTCATCCGGCACGCTATATAATTTTGCCGCAGCCATTGCCATAACGGGACGAAGCCTTTTTCCGGCATTTAAAAGCGAATATCTCATTGATTCGTATATACTTTCAGGATATATAACCTCAATACAGCCATCTAAATAATTATTTATTATTTCCTTAAATCTGTTATATTCATTTTTTGCGTTTTCATTCATGTTCATATTTCATCTGTTTCTATTTTTTGATTCTTCGTTTTCCTTGACTGCACTCTTTTTTTATGTGAAATCTTTGTCATTATTTTATTTTGGTTGAATTTTTTATTGGATTCTTCTTTTATTGATTTTTTTGATATGCTTTCTTCGTAGATTTTTGCTTCGGATACAAATTTTTTGTAACTTTCATATCTTTCTTTTGACATGCCTTTAACTATATCTTCGGCGCCGCATCCTGCTTCGCCCGTATGAATACAGTTTCCGTACCTGCAGCTATATTCTTTGTTTCTAAATTCAATAAATAATTTTTGAATTTGATTTGGAAGAAGAAAATCAAACTTTAAGTTTGAAAACCCCGGAGTATCAACAATATAAGAGCCGGAAGAAACATAAATCAATTCGCAGTGCCTTGTCGTGTGAACTCCTTTTTTTGTTTTTCCGCTTACCGTAAGTGTTTTTTGCCTTGCAGAATTTAAAACGGCATTGATTAATGATGATTTCCCGACTCCGGACATACCGCAAAGTATGGATGTATTGCCTGTTAAGTATGATTTTAAATCATCAATGCCTGATTTTTTTACTGCTGACGTAAAAACGGTTTCATATCCGATTTTATTATAAATACTTTTAATTTTAGAATTTAAATCTCCATCATCATTTATATCTTCTTTATTAAAACATAAAACAATTTTAATATTATGGTATTCGCAGTGTGCAATATATCTGTTCAGCTGTTCAAAATTCAAATCCGGCTCTTTTAATGCCGAAACGATAATAACCTGCGATACATTGGCTGCTTTCGGTCTTGTAATTAAATTTATTCTTCCCGCAACATTCTTTATAAAAGCCTGTTTTAAATTTAAATCAAAATCTTCAAGCTCAACATAATCACCGGTATATACATTTTCTTTTTGCTTTTTTAATACGGTTCTTAATTTTGCTTCTACCGTACCGATTTCCGTATCAACATAATAAAAATCAGAAAATATTTTAATAATGCGTCCAATCATACAGGATATTATACATTAAAATAACTATAAGTTTAATTTTTGCCGATTTAGGAGCAGTAATATATCGGCTTTCGGAAAAATATCAGATAAATATACTGCACGAATGCCGCTTTTCCCCAATTCCAGCCGAACGGCTTTTATAAATTTTGCATCAGGAAGAATGCTCCATGTCTAATCCGGATTTATAAACAACACTTTTTTTCCCCCCCCCTACGGCTGAAATAAAAGCAAAAATTATAAGTACAGAGTTTACAAAAATAATTATAAAAATTCTTTTTATGGTTTTATTATTAAAAAAAAATTTTTTAAGTTACAATAAAAATTGAAAAATAGAGAAGTGTTTAAAAGAAAAGAGAAAAAAATGGCAGAATCAAAAAAAATCGAAATACCTGTCGGAGGTAAAACAGTTATCATTGAAACCGGTAAATATGCAAAATCAGCTACCGGCTCCGTTACGGTAAGATGCGGAGATACAATGCTTTTTGTTCATTGCTGCGTAAGCAAAGAGCCAAGAGTCGGAATTGATTTTTTCCCGCTATTAATTGATTATGAGGAAAGAATGTCCGCTATAGGGCGTATTCCCGGCGGATATAACAGAAGTGAAGGCAAAGCCAGCGATAAAGCTATTTTAGTTTCACGTTTAATAGACAGACCTATCAGACCTTTATTCCCTAAAGGCTACAGAAATGATATCCAGATAGTAGCTCAGTTATTCAGCTATGACCAGCAAAATCAGCCTGATACACTCGCTATGCTCGGGGCATCATTTGCGTTAATGCTTTCAGGCGCTCCTTTTGAAGGACCTATAGGAGCTGTTCGTGTTTCTAAAATTGACGGACGGCTAATAGCAAATCCGACTCATCAGGAAACTGCCAAGTCCGATTTGGATATTGTAGTTGCAGGCACTTATGACAGCGTAATTATGGTTGAAGCAGGATGTAAATTCGTAACCGAAGATGATATTATGGAAGCCGTTGAATTCGCCCAAACAGAGATAAAAAGGCAGTGTGAAGCCCAAACTCGCTTTGCTTTGGAGTGCGGTGTCGCAAAAGAAGAATTCACAGATCCATACGATACTTCAGAATTAAAGAAAATTATTGATGAAACTGCACACGAAATGATTTTTGATGCTTATCATAATTTCGACAGAGAATACAGGCAGAATAAACTTGAAGAAGCAAAAAAACTTGTAAAGGAAAAAGTTGAAGCACTTCCCGAAAATCATTATATCCGCCAAATCATTGAAGAAACAGGCATTGATTTTGTTGCAGAAGAATTTAAAGCTGCCGAAAAGAAAATTATGCGTGCAATGATTTTGGATGAGGGGGTCAGAGCAGACGGAAGAAAGCCAAATGAAGTAAGACCTATATGGTGTGAAGTAGGTGTTATTCCGAGAGCGCATGGCAGCGCCGTATTTACAAGAGGACAAACTCAAATACTTTCCGTTGCCACTCTTGCCGGTCCCGGAATGAAACAGGAAATAGACGGTGTTGGTCCTGAAACAGAGAAAACTTATATGCACAAATATATATTTCCGGGGTTTTCGGTCGGCGAAGTTAAAGCGTTAAGAGGACCCGGAAGACGTGAAGTAGGGCATGGGCATCTTGCGGAACGTGCAAATATACCTGCGCTTCCGTCGCAGGAAGAATTCGGCTATACCATACGGGTTACATCCGATGTTCTGGAATCAAACGGGTCAACCTCTATGGGGTCAACTTGCGGTTCGTCAATGGCTTTAATGAACGCCGGTGTTCCTGTTAAATGTATGATTGGCGGCGTCGCTATGGGTATGATAACCGAAGCCGGACGTGAACCTGTAGTTTTAACGGATATTCAAGGTATTGAAGATTTCCTCGGAGATATGGATTTTAAAGTAACGGGGAATGATACCGGCATTACCGCTCTGCAGATGGATATGAAAGCAAAAGGCATTGCTAATGACACATTAAGACGTGCGCTGGCTCAGGCTAAAGAAGGGCGGCTGCACATACTGTCCAAAATGAGAGAAGTTATTTCCGAACCCGCTAAAGAGTTATCTCCTTATGCACCTCGTATTTTCACTATGAATATTCCTGTTGAAGATATCGGCACCGTTATCGGACCGGGAGGTAAAAATATCAGGGGAATTATCGAAGCATCGGGGGTTGAAATTGATATTCAGGATGACGGGCGTGTAACAATAACTTCAAATGATAAAGAAGGCGCCGATATCGCAATGAAAATGATTAATCAAATGACATTTAAACCTGTTGAAGGGCTTGTATGCAGAGGCAGAATTGTTAAGATTGTTCAATTCGGCGCTTTTGTTGAGCTTGCTCCGGGCAAAGACGGCATGGTTCACATATCGCAAATCTGCAAAGAAAGAATTGATACTATTGAGGGTAAATTAAACGTCGGCGATATTGTAACGGTTAAAATTCTTAAAATAGACGACAGAGGCAAAATCAGCCTTACAATTAAAGGAGTTACGGAAGAAGAAGCCGCCGGCTGTATTTAATTCTATCTGACCAAATTATAAAATAATAGCCTCTAATTCCTTCTTTTGGATATTTTAGGCTATTATTTTAAACTTTTAAGGAGATGTTTTGTTAAACGGATTAAAATATAATTGTGTGTTTGGCGGCGGCGGAATAAGAGGCATGTGCTATATCGGCGCAATGAAAGCATTAAGGGAATTCGGAGTTGCGGTCAATTCGGCTGCGGGTTCTTCTGTCGGTGCGGTTTTTGCGTGTTTATATGCATCCGGCTACAATGAAGATGAAATAAAAGATTTATTTTTAGATTTTAACTTTAATATGTTCAGAGATTTAAACATAAAAATTTTTAATTCCGATATTTCACTGAGCAGGGGAGAAATATTTTTAAAATGGCTTCGTGAAAAAATAGGCAGAAAATTTTTAGGGAGCAGTTATTCATTTGATAAAAAAGTAACTTTTTCGGATATCAATTACGATTTGCAAATTTTGACGCTTGATTTAAATACTAACATCCCTTATGTCTTTTCAAAAGCAAATACACCTGATGAAGAAATTGCGTTTGCGGTAAGATGTTCTGCGGGGCTGCCGGGACTATTGAAACCAATTGATTATAACGGCATGCTTCTTGTCGACGGAGATTTAATTAAAAGCCGGCCGGCGTGGGAGATATACTGCGGACTTAATTCTCCTGATGTAAGATTATTAGAATTCAGATTAGAAGGCTCAAGAGACGGCACGAGGGTAAAAAATCCGATAGATTACTTAAATTCCATAATAAATGCCGTATGGTATTTATCTGCGGAAAATGTTTTTAATTTGTATGGCGATAACGACAGGTATGATTTTATTATAATCGATACAAAGGATGCGGTTCTTTTTGATTTTGCCGCTGCCAGAGAAACAAAAGAAAAATTAATTGATATCGGCTATAACAGAACTAAAGAATTTTTATCAAAAGAACTTATTAATAAAAAGGAAAATTTGTTAAAAATCTATAAAAAGATACTAATGCAGGTTAATCTGCTGGAAAATGAAATTCAAAAAAGAAATTTAGACAAATTTTTGTTTATAATTAATGAAATTCTTGCAGATATGAATGAGTATAAAAAATTTGCGGATAATATATTTTATGAACAGATAAATTCAATAAAACGGCAATTTTTAAAGAGTGCCAAAAAGCAATTTCTGTTTACAAAAAAAATTGAGAATGAAAAATTATTAATTAATAAAATTAACTTTTTAAAAGATTTACTGAGAAAAAGAACAGATGAAATTTATGAGTTTGTTTCAAAATATAAAAATATATCTTAATAATAAGAATTTTACTGACAAATTATTTTATAATCGTTTTTAGTATAAGCAAATTTCATCAAAGAGTGGAGAATATATGAATACCGAAACCATGCAGAAACAAGTAAATGCTGTTCCCGGCAAAGATGCCGGTTTTATGGTATTTAGAATTGTCGACGGCATAAAAGAAATATTGGAAGATGACAGAAAACAAAAACAGCCGCTTTTTTTGTCCGTAAATGAAACTTTACTGATAAAAATAATAAGAAAGTTTCTTGAAGATAGAAACAGGCAGTGTTTGATAGGTATTACGGGAGAATCGGCATCCGGCAAGACTACTCTTGTAAACTATGTTTTAAAAGCATTGCGAAAAAAATTGTATAATGAAACCTATACTTCTTTATGCTGCGATGATTATTATAAAGATACTTCAAATGAATTAAAGGCAGCGGGAAGCTATGAAAAATTGTATGAAACAGGGTTTAGTTTTGATAAGCCTTCTGCAATAAACTTAGAATTAATGCGTGCGCATTTGATAAGTTTAAAAAACGGGTGCGGCGTTAATGCGCCTGAATATGACTTTGTTACCTGTGAAAGTATTCCAAACAGGGCATATAAAAATCCTACAAGAGCAGTTTTGGCTGAAGGTTTGTATGTTTTGGGAGATGAACTCTGCGATTTGTTTGATGTAAAAGTATATGTATTTACTCCATTTGAAAAAATTAAAGAGAGATGGTTTACACGTGCAATATTGAGAGGAAAAACCGGTCCTGCAGCCGAACATCAGTTTAATGATGTTAATTCTACGGCACAGGTTTATATAAGACCTACTATGCAAAAATCCGATATTATCATAAACGGATTATCATCCGCCGAGTATATAGAAGAAATAACAACAAGAATTATAAATCTTGTAAATGATATAATAAGTTTCTACAGATAGTTTTTTATCAAAATTTTTCTGATTTAATCTGCATTTATATTAACAAATGTAAATTTTTATTTTATAAAATATGAAAAAATTAAAGAAAAAATTAATTATACCGTTAGTTAAATTAGTATTTTAGACTATTTTATATATTGGTAAGACAAGGCATTTAATGTAAAAACACTAGCAATTTATTTATAAAAAATGTTTTTATATATATGTGGTCTTGTCAAAGTTAAGGAGATTGATAATTGGCTAAACCGACGGCAATGGCAGCACTACAATTGAACATAATGAAAATCAAAAACTTTTTAAATTTTACAAAAGTTTATTTGAAGAAAAAAAATCCGGTTAAACTTTTTGTAAGCTCTATTATTGCCTTTGTAAAGGATTTGGCAACGGTAAAGCAAAAATTAAAAAGAATTGAGTATCGTATTAATTATGAAAAATACAAGCTCAAAAAGACAGAGTTAATATTGGCGCAAAACTCTGAACATGTGTTCTTAAAAGGCAGGCAATTAAATCAGACAAGGTGAAAAGTATGGGGTTCTTGTTATCATTTGACAGAGTTATGAATCTGACATTTGCAGCTAATCAGCTGAAAAGCAAAATTAATGATATAATGGCTGAAAAGTCTGATTTGACAGAATATTTAAGTAATATACAAAGCGAAATAAGTGATATATCAAATAATGATTCCCCGTCCGTAAAAAAATTAAAAGCAAGAAAAGCGGAATTGGAAAGTCTTGATAATAAATTAGACCTTGAATCTCAGAAATATCAAACAAAATTACAAGCCGTAAATACGGAGCTTCAATCTGCCGGCCAAATGTTGCAGCAGGATACACAGCGTTCATTTACGGTTAATTATAGTTAATAAATAAACAGTTTTATTTGACAATTAATATCTTCAATTTAAAATAAAAGGGATGAAGATATTAATTTCTGAAATTGAGAATAAAAAAGATAAAATAAGAAATATAAATTTTTCTAAAACATTTGAAGAATTTAACGGTGATACCCCCGTAAATGCCGAATTAAAAATAGAATTAATTGATTCGGTCATAAAAATTACGGGGAAAATCGGCGCCGTTTTAAAATTAATTTGTGATTTTTGTTTAGAAGAATTTACAAAAAAAATTGATATAGATGTTAATGAAACATACGAAAGAGAATGTCTGAACAATACCGGCAATAAGGAGTTTGAAATAACAAAAAACAATTTTGTTCAGGATTTAAACGGCAGTAATGAAATAGATTTAACAGATTTTGTTTACCAATGTATAATATTGCATATACCAAATCAACTTGTTTGTGGTATAAATTGTAGAGGGAAAGAAAATCTTGATAAATATTTGAAAAAAGATTCTATTGATCCAAGATTAGATATATTTAAAAATATAAAAACAGAAAAGGAATAAAATTATGGCAGTACCAAAAAAGAGAACGGGTAAAGCAGCGCAGGCGTCAAGGAGGGCAAATTGGAAAGGAACTGTTCCCGAAACAACAATTTGTTCAAATTGCGGAGCTACGGTTTTAACACATACAGTTTGTACTGAATGCGGTTCATACAAAGGGAAGCAGGCAAGCAGAAAAGCCGAAAAAGTTAAACCGGCTGACAGCGCTGAATAAATAGTACGGAATAATAGCAGTAATGGGGATATAAATAATGACTAGGATAGCTGTAGATGCAATGGGGGGAGATAACGCCCCCAAGGCGATAGTTGAAGGGGCGGTATGGGCTGCAATGGAGTATAATATTCCCATTGAACTGGTCGGTAAATTATACGATATTGAGCGTGAGCTTGACCGTATTGAGCAGGAGGGTATTGTTGTTTCAATAGGCGGAGGTATCTTCCCTCCTAAAAGGATTAAGGTAAACATTAAGAATCTTGATATAAAAATGACTCAAGCCTCTGAAGTTATAGAAATGGGTGAAGCGCCGGCTCAGGCTATCAGAAAAAAGAAAAATTCATCAATAGTTTTAGCCGTAAATGCAGTAGCATCAGGCAGTTCGGATGCCGTTGTCGCCGCAGGCTCCACCGGCGCCGCAATGGGTGCAAGTTTGTTCGGATTAGGACGTTTAAACGGTATAGAGCGTCCGGCTATTGCGACGGTTATACCTACAATGAAAGGACCTTTGGTTTTAATTGATTCCGGTGCAAATACCGATTGTACTCCTGCTATGCTGTATCAGTTCGGATTAATGGGTTCTACTTACGCTAAATCTGTTTTAGGCATGGAAAATCCGAGAGTTGCATTATTAAATATCGGCGAAGAAGCAGGCAAAGGCGATGAATTAGCAAAAGATACATATAAGCTGTTTGATGAAAATAAAGATAAATTAAATTTTATCGGTAATGCCGAAGGTAAAGAGATATTTCTGGGAAATTGCGATGTAATTGTATGCGACGGATTTGTCGGAAATGTTACATTAAAAACTATCGAAGGTGTTGCCAGAATGTTCTTTTATATGGTTAAAAAAGAATTTTGCAATGATTTTGTTTCTAAAATTATAGGCGTTTTAGTTCGTCCTATTTTAAAGAAAATGTATTCCAAGATTAATTACGAAGAATTTGGAGGCGCATTATTACTGGGTGTAAAAGGCATAACGGTTATTTGCCATGGCCGTTCGACTGCCTATGCCATAAAAAATGCGGTTAAAGTTGCGTATAATGCGGTTAAAGCCGATGTAAATCATAGTATTGCATCACATTTTGGGGAGATATAGCTGATAATGAGCATTCCGATAAGAATTGCCGGTGTAGGGTTTAAAGTTCCAGAGTCTATAGTTACAAATGACGATTTGACAAAAATACTCGATACATCCGATGAATGGATACGAACAAGAACGGGTATTGAAAAAAGGCATGTTTTATCAGGCAATGAAACAGCAGTCGAAATGGGGATTGAAGCTGCAAAAAATGCCTTGTCCAAGTCGAAAATTAATGTTAAATCGCTTGATTATATTATTGCGGCGGCAAGTTTAGGCACGCATATTTATCCGTCCAGCGCATGCGAAATTCAAGCTGCAATCGGTGCTTTGAATGCGGCATGTTTCGATATTACTGCGGCCTGCTCGGGGCTGATTTATGCAATGGGTATTGCCCGTTCTTTTATAAAATCGGGCGAGGCAGAAAATATATTGATTGTTGCAACGGAAGGTTTATCCAGATGTATGGATTGGACGGACAGAGCTTCTTGCGTTTTATTCGGCGATGGAGCAGGCGCTATGGTTCTTACGGTTTCCGATGATAATCAGGATGATATCTTGGCAATCGATTTAAAATCTGATGGAAATCTCGGCAGTTTTATTAAAATGCCGGCTTCAGGCAGAAACTGCCCTTTAGTTAAGCCTAATGACGAACAGAAAATGTTTGTAACAATGAATGGCAAGGAAGTATATAAGTTTGTTGTTACTAAGCTTCCTTTATATATAGAAGAATGTGTCAATAAATCGGGTTTAAAAATTAATGAAATCGACTATTTAGTTCCGCATCAGGCTAATATGAGAATTATTGAAGCATTGGAGCAAAGACTTAATTTCAATCCTAAAAATGTCATTTCAAATATAAAAGATTATGCCAATACATCTGCTGCATCTATTCCTATTGCTTTAACGGAGGCTGTTAATCAAGGCAGAATGAAACTTCCCTGCAGTGCAATATTAACAGGCTTCGGTGCAGGCATGACTGTTGGTACTGCCGTAGTTAAGTTGAGAGAAGGTATTGCTTAATGAATAAATATGCTTTTATTTTTCCGGGACAAGGCACACAAAAATCCGGCATGGGTAAGGATTTATACGAAAATTTTGAAAGTGCAAAAAGAGTTTTTGATACTGCGGATGATGTTTTAGGCTGCGGTATTTCCGAATTGTGTTTTAACGGCAGTGATGAGGATTTAATGAAAACCGTCAATTCTCAGCCGGCTATATTGACTGTTAGTATTGCGGCTTATGAAACATTCAGAGAAATGTCTGAAATTATACCGTCTGCTGTTGCCGGACACAGTTTAGGCGAGTATGCGGCATTATATGCGGCAGGCATAGTTGATTTAAAAACAGTTTTGCTTTTAATTAAAAAAAGAGCCGAAGTTATGAATGAAGCCGCATTGAAATCACAAGGGGCAATGGCTGCTGTTTTGGGTCTGGGCAGTGAAATCGTAATGAAACTTGCAGAAGATATGAATGAAGTTTATGTAGCAAACTTTAATTCTCCTGAACAGGTTGTAATTACGGGGAATAAACAGGAAATAGAAAAAAATATTGAAAAGTTCAAGAGTGCGGGTGCGAAAAGAGTTATTCTGCTTGCAGTTTCAGGCGCATTTCATTCGCCGTTTATGAATTCGGCGGGCATTGAGTTTAAAAGTTACGTTAACAATTTTGCATTTAACAATTCAAATATTCCGGTATATACAAATGTTGATGCAAAGCCGTCATTCAACGGCGATGAAATTAAAGCAAAACTTTCAAAACAGATATCGTCATCGGTTATGTGGACTCAAACGATTGAAAATATGAAAAGCAGAGGAATAAATAAATTTATAGAAATCGGAACCGGAAAAGTATTGGCGGGCTTGAATAAAAAAATCAGTCCGGAATTAAAGACATATAATATTTATGATAAAGAATCGCTTGATTTTGTTATTAATGAATTAGAAAATTCAAAAGAAAAGGAGTTTGTATAATGCCTGAGAATAAAGCTGCATTAGTTACTGGAGGGTCAAGAGGGATAGGAAAGTCCTGCGCAGTCGAGCTTGCTAAAGCCGGTTTTAATATTGCAATCGGTTATGCGGGAAACGTTGAGGCTGCAAATAGTACCGTAGATGAATTAAAAGGAATAGGGGTTAAAGCTAAATCTTATAAGTTTGATGTTTCGGATAAAGAGGCTTGTATAAAGGCTGTGGAACAGGTAATTTCAGATTTCGGCAGCATACATGTGCTTGTAAATAATGCCGGTATTACAAAAGACGGGCTGTTTATCAGGATGAGCCCCGAAAATTGGGAAGCCGTAATAAATACAAATTTAAACAGTGCATTTTATATGACAAATGCGGTAATAAAAACAATGATGAAACAAAGAGAAGGCGTTATTATAAATATGTCCAGTATTGTCGGGATAATGGGTAATGCCGGCCAAGCAAACTATTCTGCCGCAAAGGCAGGATTAATAGGATTTACAAAATCATTAGCAAAAGAACTTGGTTCAAGAAATATAAGAGTTAATGCGATTGCGCCGGGGTTTATTCAAACGGATATGACAAAAGATTTGGATACCGGAAAAATAGCGGAGCATATCCCTTTAAAAAGGCTGGGGCTGCCTGAAGATATAGCAAAAACCGTAAAGTTTTTAGCCGCAGATGCTCAATATATAACCGGACAGATTATCGGTGTAGACGGAGGTCTTGTTGTATAGTTTACAAATTTGCAAATTTGTATGTAGATAGTATAATAGATACATAAATTGATTATAGTAAGTATTAGTAAAAATGAGGTAGAAAAAATGAGTGATGTTCTTGAAAGAGTAAAAAAAGTAGTTGTTGAACAATTAAGTGTAGATGAAGCTGCTGTTACTCCGGAAGCAAGTTTTACGTCTGATTTGGGAGCTGATTCTCTGGATACGGTTGAATTGGTTATGGCTTTTGAAGAAGAATTCGGTTGTGAAATTCCTGATGAAGATGCCGAAAAAATTGCGACTGTTCAAGATGCGGTTAATTATATTGAAGCTAATTCATAAATTGCTCCGGAAAAAAATTTTTAGATTAAAAGAGGGGGCTTGTATAAGTTCTCCTCTTTTTAATTAAAAGTAGAGATTTAAACAGGTGAAAATGATGAAAAAACGGGTAGTAATAACAGGTATGGGAGTAGTTTCCCCTTACGGAACCGGCTATGAGAAGTTATGGAACAGTGTCGTAAGCGGAAAAAGTGCTGTTTCAAGAATTGAAAATATGGGAAATATGAGCGGACACACTGTTTTAATCGGAGGCGAAATTAAAGAATCAGTTTTTAATCCTATTGATTATTTTGACGCAAAAGAAGCCAAAAGGCTGGATAAATTTTTGCAATATGCAATAGTTGCAGCAAGAGAGGCTGTCGAAGATTCGGACATTAAAAGTTCACATATAGACCCTTTTAGATTTGGGGTTATAGCCGGTTCTGCGGCAGGAGGTTTTCATACCATCGAAAAAAGTTATACCGCAATGGTTACTAAAGGACCGACAAAATGTTCTCCTTTTACCATACCAATGTTAATTACGAATATGGCTGCAGGAAGAATATCCATGGAAATAGGGGCTAAAGGAGTTAATAAGGCTGTTATTTCCGCTTGTGCCACGTCAGCGCATTGCATAGGCGATTCCTTCCGTACTATTCAATACGGCGAAGCCGATGCCATAATCGCCGGCGGAAGCGAGGCCGTCATATCAACAATCGGTTTGGGCGCTTTCACCGCAGCTAAAACTTTATCAAAACGTAATGATGAACCGGCAAAAGCGTCAAGACCTTATGATAAAGACCGTGATGGTTTTGTTATGGCTGAAGGCGCCGGAATTTTAGTTCTTGAAGAATTAGAGCATGCAAAAAAAAGAGGTGCTGAAATTTATGCTGAAATTATAGGCTACGGGCAGACAGGCGATGCTTATGATGTTGTAGCGCCTTGTCCTGACGGTTCAAGTGCGGCTAAAGCAATGGAATTTGCACTTAAAGATGCTGATATAAAACCAGAAGATGTACAATATATTAATACGCATGGAACAAGCACTCATCTTGGCGACATAGCTGAAACTAAAGCAATTGCCAATGTTTTCGGGGACAGAAAGAAAAATCCGAAATTAAGAGTAAGTTCTACAAAGTCTGAAACAGGACACATGTTAGGTGCTTCAGGCGCAATAGAATCCGTTATCTGCATCAACGCAATAAATAAACATATTGTTCCGCCTACTATTAATCTTGATAATTTGGACGAAGAAGTGGCAGACTTAAATTATGTTCCAAATAAAGCTGAAAAATTGGATGTTAATATTGCATTGACTAATTCATTCGGATTTGGCGGGCATAACGCCGTTCTAGTCTTTAAAAAATATGAATAGGTCTTATTTTTAGAAAGAGGATTGAAATATTATCCTCTTTTTTAAAATTTAAAATCATCTTTCGGCGTAGTCAAATTTTTTACATTAAATAATTGATTCAGGCACTCTATTAATGCCGGATTAATTATGTTAGGGCAGCATGAGCTTAGATATATATTTTTTATATTAAGCTGCAGAAGGTTGAATATGTGTGATATTGTATTAGTGCCGCAGTCGGTAAGATATATTCCTATTTTGTCAGTAATATTCGGATTTTTTTCTTTTAATTCTTCCAATATGCGGTATAAAATCGGAAAATCATAGTATGAATTAATTCTAAAGATTTTATTGCTGTCATTAAATTTTATATTGGAAAATAAAAGTATGAATGTATTTTCAGGCTGATTCTTTATAAATTCCTCCAAATAGCTGTTATTTGAGTTGAAGTATTCGATTTCACCGATTATAAAAATCTTATTAACTGTATTATTTAATATTTTCTTATGCAAAAGCTCGATTTTTTCTTTTATTGTGCTTAAATCATAGCCTATAACAACAGTTTCGCTATGAGAGTTATTTTCAAAACCTTTTGCATCGAGTGCATATTCAATTAAAGGCGTAAAATCATCATTTTCTATTTTTCCGATTCCAAAGGGCGGATATTTTGCCGATGTATATATTTGTCCCCGTATTAAGTCAACTTTTGATATTGAGTTGCGTGATATATAGATTGGACCAGGAAAAGAAGCAAAGTCGAGAGGAAAATTATTATTTGATTTTTTATAGTGGCATGCAAGATTTTTATAATTACCGAATTTAGAAAATTTAAAGGCATTAATCATTTCATAGTGGGTATATACTTTTATATTCAAGTCTTTAGCAGCAGAAAGTATTTTTTCAAGGTCTATTAAACTTTCACCTGAAACTAAAATTCCCCTGCCCTGTTTTTGACCTATTTCAACTTCTTTTTGTATAACGGGGCCGTATTTTTCTGCGGTTAATTCATAAAGTTTTTTCATTATCGAATAGTTGCATTTTGAAAAATTTTTAATTATATTAATCAGGTCGCTCTCGTTATGCGACGGGAAATTAGAACTGTTTAAGAGCTTAAGCACCTGATTTTTTGCTTCTTCAAAATCTTCGTTATAATTTTTTAATTCTATTAAGCAGTTGCACGCATTCAGCACCATATTTATTATAATTTCATATAAATTTTTTTTGTTTTTGTTTATTTCTGCTTCTTCTCTGCTTTGAATATTAAGCTGTTTATCATTCAATGCTTTTAGTATATTTTCGTGTGATGATAAATTTAGCTCTAAAAGAAGTTCAGGCTTTGTATTCATTTTTTCGCAAGCTGAAATATACAATTTTTCTAATGTCTTTTTATTGTTATATAAATCTTCAATAATTATAAAAAAACTTTCTTTTTTAAAATCAAGGTTCACAATTAGCATTGATATAAACTCAATTACTTTATCTGTATATTTTTTCATATCAACATCATAATCTTTTAATTTTTCAATATAATATACAATCTGCTGCAATTCATGAACAAGCAGCTGTCTTATGGCTGTTATGTACGGGTCATAAGAAAATATTGCAGGAGTATTAATTCCTGAACATAAAGAATTGTAATAGTTTAGAAATTTATACATATTAACTCCTAATCTTTTAACATTGTTTCAAGTTCACCGGAATTATCAAGTCTTTCAAGAGAATCAAGTCCGCCGATTCTTTTTCCTCCGATAATTATCTGCGGAACTGTTACTTTGCCTTGAATACCATAATACCCGCCCAGTTTTTTTCTGTACTCGTTTTCATTTTGAGTAATATCAATTTTTTTATAGGAAATATTCCTTTCCTTTAAAAGCATTTCGGCTTTTTTGCAGTACGGACAATAATCAACGGTATAAATTATAACATCTTTCATAATAACTCCTTTTCTACCGGTTGATTATGAAGCAAAAAGCCGTCTTATTTATTGTACGGTTGTACAAAATTATTTATGTATTTATTTAATTTGTAATATAGAATCTTCAAAATTTATTAATTGTGTCATTATACCGCATAATTCATCATAACGATTTTTGTTATGAATATAGTTATAGCCTAAAACTGCTTCAAGAGATGTTGCATTTGAATGAAGCGATTTATTTATTCTTCTTGCGGGCGATGTAGGTATATTTCTTGCCCGTCTTGCTATATCAAGCTCATGTTCATTTAAAAATAATTTTAATTTTTCTGACAGTTTTGTCTGAAATCCGGCATTTACAAAATGCACGGTATATTTATGCAATTTACTTAAATTTGAAGTCATAAAAATTGTGTGTTCCCTTATAAAGACCTCGTACACTGCATCACCTATATGAGCATAATTTTTAATATTAAGTTCCTGCAAATTTTTATTTCTTTCTGTAAACTATAATTATATTATAGTAATATATTAACCATGAAAATACTTTTTATAACAGATTTATATCCGATAAAAGACGAAAATGTTTCGAAGGCTTTGTTTTATATTATTCAAGAATGGATAAAACAGGGGCATTCTGTCGAAGTTATCCGCTCAAATTTTGTAATTAATTCAATTATCAGAGGCAGAAAAATTATAAAAGAAAAAATATATCTCGATAATAACATAAAAGTATATAATTTAAATTATTTTACTCCTTTTCTTTTTAACGTCTATAATAAACTTCCCAAGGATTTTTCTTTAGAAAATTATGATGTTGCAATTTCGCACATGCCTTGCGGTGCATTACTTGCACAAAAACTTTTAAAAAAGCATAAAATCAAATACATATACGGGCTGCACGCTTCAGATATTTCTGTATTGGTTGATTTTAAATATTCTTTTTATTTTAAAAATAAATTAAAACAGGCTTTATTATCAGCCGACAAAATAGCAGCAAGAAGCCCTGTTCTCCAAAATAAAATCGAAAATATTATGCCTGAGGTTCAAGATAAAACTTTTGTTGCATATTCAGGCATTAATGACAAAATTATCAATGAACAGTTGATTACAAAACCTTTTAACGATGATAAAATAAAACTTGTTACGGCATCAACGCTGATTAAAAGAAAAAATATTGATATTTTAATTAAAACCCTCACGCTTTTAGATAATCAGAATATAAATTTAACAGTTATAGGCGACGGAAAAGAAAAATCTAAATTAATAAGGCTGGCTTCAAAATTGAATGTTCTGCAAAAAGTAAAATTTACGGGCAGAATATCAAGGGAAAAAGTGTTTGAATATTTTGCAAAATCAGATATATTTGTCCTTCTAAGCAATAATGAAACGTTTGGGCTTTGTTATCTTGAGGCAATGCTTACGGACAATATTATTATTGCAAAAAAAGATGATGGTATAGACGGAATTCTTTTAAATAACAAAAATGCTTTTTTAATCGATGCAAAGCCTGAAGAGCTTGCTAAATGCATAAACAAAATTTTATCTATGAAAGATACCGATATTGAATTAATAAGACAAAATGCAAATGAAACAATAAAACAGCTGACATTGAGTTCGGCTGCTCAATCTTACATTCAAAATATTAACGGGTGATTTCCCCGTTTATTTTGTTTGTTTTATAATAAAACAATAATATGCTGAATATAAATGATAAAATTTTAAATATTGCAAAAAATATACTAAGAAAAAAATCAACTGATGTTTTTATTGAGGAAAGCAGATTAACGGAGCTGAAAAAAACATTAAATATTTTTGATTTATTAATATTAGGCATAAGTGCTGTTGTAGGAACAGGAATTTTTACCATTATAGGCAGCGCCATAACGGGCGGTTCCGGCGGTACAGGTGCAGGAACGGCTGTTATTATATCAATGCTTATTGCTGCAACGGCAAGTTTATTTTCCGCACTGGCATATTCGGAAATGGCAGCTATGATACCTGTTGCAGGAAGCGCATATACATTTACCTACGCTACAATGGGCGAATTTATGGCTTGGATGACCGGCTGGGTTTTAATGCTTGAATATGCAATAGGAAATATTACCGTTGCCGCCGCATGGACAGGCTACCTTACCCAGCTGTTAAAAGGTTTTAAACATATTTTACCCTCATTTGTCGTGGATTTCCCTCTATGGCTCAGAAATGATTTCCGCTCAATATATATATTCTGCGATAAATATAATATTGATATACATGACAAAATGCCGTTCATACATCTGCCTTTTGGAACAGAAATTCCTGTTGCGGTTAATCTTCCCGCCGTTTTTATAGTGCTGCTGCTTACCGTTATTTTGATAAAAGGCGTAAAAGAATCAACAAAAGTTGCAGGCATAATGGTTTTTATTAATTTATCAATAATCATTTCTTTTGTTATAGTCGGTTCAAAGTATGTTGCGCCCGATAACTGGCTTCCTTTCGCACCTAACGGCACAGAAGGAATTTTAGCCGGTACATTTATTATATTTTTTGCTTATATCGGCTTTGATGCAGTATCTACAGCGGCAGAAGAAACAAAAAATCCGCAAAGAGATTTACCTGCCGCAATTATAGGGACACTTGCCATATGCACTGTATTATATGTTTCGGTTGCACTCGTTTTAACAGGTATTGTCCCATTAGCAAATATAGATACTCATGCTCCTTTAGCTCATGCAATGCGCCATATAGGCAAAAACTGGTATGCCGGAGCAATTTCCGTGGGCGCATTATGCGCATTGACATCTGTTTTGCTTGTCTACCAGCTTGGCACAACAAGAATCTTTTATGCTATTGCAAGAGATAATTTTCTGCCTAAAAATATTATGCAAATTCATCCTAAGTATAAAACCCCTCATATAATAACCTGGATTTCCGGTTTGATTGTTATTTTGGGCGCTTTATTTATGGACCTGAATATTTCGGCCGAACTGTGCAACTACGGTACATTTGCCTCTTTTGTAATTATTTGTATCGAAGTTTTAATACTAAGAAAAACAGAACCAAACAGAAAAAGACCGTTCAAAGTCCCTTTCTGTCCGCTTTTTCCTGTCCTAGGCATTATTTTATGCAGCTGCTTTATGATATATAAAAGTCTTTCAGGCGGGGAATCGACTTTATATTTTATTCTATGGATTATTATGGGTATTGCCATATATATATCTTACGGATATAAAAACAAAAGAGAAAACGAAAAGCACAGTTCTTCCTAATTTCACAGTGCTTTTCTATCATATATCCGGATAGGCTTAAATGCTTGTTACAGCACCTTTATCCGATGAAGAAACAACTTTTGAGTATCTTTTTAAATATCCTTTTCTAATTTTAGGCGGTTTAGGAACAAATGATTTTTTCCTTTCTTCAAGTTCTTTTTCGCCCGCTCTTAAAGTTAATTCACGTTTCAAAATATTTATATAAATTTCATCTCCGTCTTTAATTAGTCCTATAACTCCTCCGTCAGGAGCTTCAGGAGAAATATGACCGATACAAAGCCCTCTTGTTCCGCCTGAAAATCTTCCGTCCGTTATAAGCGCAACTTGCTTTCCCAAGCCTTTTCCCACTATAGCGGATGTGGGCGAGAGCATCTCGCGCATGCCCGGACCGCCTTTCGGACCTTCATATCTTATTACGACAACGTCCCCTGCTTTTATCTTATCTTCCATTATTGCTTTCATTGCATCTTCTTCACAGTCAAAGGTTTTTGCTCTGCCTGTAAATTCAAGGCATTCTTTTTCCACTCCCGATATTTTAACAACTGCGCCTTTTGGAGCAAGGTTGCCGTAAAGCACCGCAAGCCCCGGATTATTTGTAACAGGATTAGATATCGGCCTTATAACTTCATTATCACACCATATATCGGATTTAGCTATTTGAGATATGCTTATACCTGATACGCCTTTTGTATCTTTCATTTCTTTTATGTTTCCGTATATAGTTTTTAAAACTGCCGGAATACCGCCTGCATTATCTAAATCCGTCATTGTTTTTTCGGATGAAGGGTCAAGTTTAATTATTTGAGGAACTTTATGGCTTAATTCCTCAAAATCTTTTAATGTTATATTAATCCCTGCTTCGTTTGCTATTGCAAGCAAATGCAGAATCGAATTTGTAGAACCTCCGAGTGCTAAATCAACTATTACTGCATTTCTTATTGAATCTTTTGTTATAATTGACGCAGGTTTTATATCCTTTTCCACCAGTTCGTTGATTATTATGCCGGACTCAAATGCAATTCTTTTGGTTTTTGCGCTTACTGCAGACGATGTTGCACATCCGGATAAACTCATTCCTATAACCTCTGTTAGACATGCCATTGTATTTGCCGTATATAGCCCCTGGCAAGCGCCTGCACCCGGGCATGATGCAATTTCCATTTCCTTCAGCATTGTTTTGTCAATTTCACCGCTTGCATACTTTCCTACGGCTTCAAATGTACCTTTTATCATTGTTAATGTATTATTATGACATTTTCCGTCCGGCATAGGACCTGCCGTTACTACAATGCAGGGAATATCAAGTCTGGCAGCAGCCATCAGCATCCCCGGAGTTATTTTATCACAATTGGTCAATAATACTAATCCGTCCAGCTTATGAGCCATTGCGACCGATTCAATGCAATCAGCGATTAAATCCCTTGACGGAAGCGAATAATTCATTCCGCTATGCCCCATTGCTATTCCGTCGCAGACGGCAGGAACTCCGAATATAAATGCCTGTCCGCCTCCTGTATGTATTCCCTTCTCTATCTGTCTTTCAAGATCACGCATTCCGCAATGACCGGGGACTAAATCGGAAAAACTGCTTGCTATACCTATAAACCTTTTGTTAAGCTGCTTTTCGCTCACGCCTGCGGCATATAACAATGCCCTGTGAGGTGTTCTTTCAACTCCTTGTTTTATTTCATCACTGCGCATATTTTATCCTCTGTTTTTATCCTAACCTGTTATGGAACGTTCTTGAGATAACATCATCCTGTTGTTCTTTTGTAAGTTTTATAAAATTAACCGCATAGCCGGAAACACGCACCGTAAGCTGCGGATATTTTTCAGGATGCTTTTGTGCATCAAGCAGCGTTTCTTTTGTCAGTACATTTACATTCAAATGATGCCCGCCTTTTTCAAAATATCCGTCTAAAAGACTTATTAAATTTTCCTCCTGCATTTCAGACATATCACTCATCTCCTATTTTACTTTCACAACATCCGCAGTCCAAATTTACCGCTAAATTATCTATAAATATTTCATTCTTACCAAGTGCATCAGGCACTATTGAAAAAGTGTTCGATATACCGTCTTGAGCATCATTAAAAGGAAGTTTTGCTACTGATGACAAAGATGCAGCCGCTCCATTTTTATCCCTGCCGTGCATAGGATTTGCACCGGGAGCCAGCGGAACACCTTTTTTTCTTCCGTCGGGAGTATTACCCGTTTTCTTTCCGTAAACAACATTCGAAGTTATTGTTAGTATTGACATGGTAGGTATAGAACCTCTGTATGTATAATGTTTCCTAATCATTTCCATAAACTTATGAACTATATCCACTGCAATATTGTCGACTCTGTCATCGTTATTTCCGTACTCGGGATAATCACCTTCAACCTCATAATCGGTAACGATTCCGTTTTCATCCCTTATTGTCTTTACTTTTGCATATTTTATTGCAGAAAGCGAATCGGCTACAACCGATAAACCGGCTATCCCAGTTGCAAAATATCTCTTTACATTCTTGTCATGCAATGCCATCTGCGCCCGCTCATAGCAGTATTTATCATGCATATAGTGAATTATATTCAATGTATTAACATATAAATCCGCAAGCCATTCCATCATTGATGTATAGCGTTCCATAACCTCATCATAATTCAGATATTCCGATGTTATGGGAGCATACTCAGGACCAATCTGCTCTTTCAGTATTTCGTCTTTCCCGCCGTTTATTGCATACAGCAGACATTTTGCAAGGTTAGCCCTTGCACCGAAAAACTGCATTTCTTTTCCTACTGTCATGGATGAAACACAGCAGGCTATAGCATAATCATCCCCATGAATTTTTCTCATCATATCATCATTTTCGTATTGAATTGAAGAAGTTTTTATGGACATTTTGGCGCAATACCGCTTAAAATTTTCGGGGAGCCGGTTTGACCAAAGTATTGTCATATTTGGCTCCGGAGCTGTTCCTAAATTATCAAGCGTATGAATATATCTGAATGATGTTTTTGTAACAAGCGTTCTGCCGTCTGTTCCCATGCCACCTATAGATTCCGTTATCCATGTAGGATCGCCGGAAAACAGAGCATTATATTCCGGTGTTCTTGCAAACTTAACCAGCCTTAATTTCATTATAAAATGGTCTATTAACTCTTGCGCTTCAGACTCGCTGAGTGTACCGTTTTTTATATCCCTTTCAATATATATATCTAAGAATGTCGATGTTCTTCCTATACTCATGGCGGCGCCGTTTTGTTCTTTTACCGCTGCCAAATAGCCTAAATACAGCCATTGCACGGCTTCTTTTGCATTCTTTGCGGGTTTTGAAATATCAAAATCGTATAATCTGCCAAGCTCTAATATTTCTTTTAATGCTTTTATCTGTTCTGCGATTTCTTCTTTGAGCTGTATTTTATCATTTGTCATCATCCCGCAGATAGAAGCATGCTGTTCCGTTTTATCTTCTATAAGCCTGTCAATGCCATATAGGGCGACCCTTCTATAATCGCCGATAATCCGTCCTCTGCCGTATGCATCCGGAAGCCCCGTTAAAACAGCAGCATGCCTTGCCTTTTTCATTTCAGGAGTATAGACATCAAATACCCCCTGATTATGAGTTTTTCTGTATTTTGTAAAAATTTCGGATATTTTTTTATCAACCTCATAGCCGTATGCTTTACATGCTGTTTCAGCCATTCTTATTCCGCCGAAAGGCTGCAGCGAGCGTTTTAAGGGTTTATCGGTCTGCAAACCGGTAATTTTCTCCAAATTTTTATCTATATAGCCTGCCTTATGCGATGTTATCGTTGATACCGTTTCTGTATCCATATCAAGCACACCGCCGCATAACCGTTCTTGTTTAAATAATTTAGCGCATTTCAGCCAGAGTTCTTTTGTTGCTTCGGTTGCAGGCTTTAAAAATTCATCATTTCCCAAATACGGAGTGTAATTATTTTGTATAAAATCCCTTACGTTTATTTCTTTTGTCCATATCCCGCCTTTAAAACCATTTATGTTATCTGTTTCATCCTTTGAAATATTTAATATCATATATCCCCTTCTTATCCTGATTTTTTTAGTATACCATATATCCTCCCTGCATTATCACTATATTACTTTTTTATAAGTTAAAATTTATTCCCGGATTTTTGGTTTAACATACTATCAAAATCCGTAATATTGATGTTATAATCTATATGTCATACATTTTATTGATAAGGGTTTTTTATGAATAAACAACAATCAACGGGTATTTGGCTGGTAGTATTTATTCTGGTGCTTGCCTTAGCTTCCATGCTTTTCGCAGGACCTACCACGGCAACTAAATCATTAACATATACAGACTTCCTCAGTAAAGTCAAAAATGCGGAAATTAAAGAAGCCGTTATAGATAATGATACGGTTACTGCCGTTCCGTTTGATGATACCGTTAAATCGGAACTCAACGGCAAAGATTTAAACACTTCTTCTTTGAGATACAGAGTTAATATTCCCGTATCAGACAACCCTATCTACAGCATTTTGGATGAAAATAATGTCAATTATGAAATAAAAAAATCTGGCGAGAATTCCTCTGTTATCGGGCTTATGAGTACTGCGCTTCCAATCATATTGATTGTAGCTTTCTTTATTATTTTAGCCAAAATCATTCAAACAGGCGGTTCTCAAGCACTTTCATTCGGCAAAAGCAAAGCAAAAATGATGCTTGACAGTAAAGTTAAAATTACTTTTAAGGATGTTGCAGGTATTGATGAAGAAAAACAGGAACTTGAAGAAATTGTTGATTTTCTTAAAAACGGTGAAAAATATCTTAAAGTGGGAGCTAAAATTCCAAAGGGAGTTTTGCTTGTCGGTGCGCCGGGTACAGGTAAAACCCTGATGGCTAAAGCTGTTGCAGGTGAAGCGGGCGTTCCGTTCTTTTCAATCAGCGGCTCTGATTTTGTCGAAATGTTTGTCGGTGTCGGCGCTTCAAGAGTTCGTGATTTATTTGAACAGGCTAAAAAACATCAGCCTTGTATTGTTTTTATTGATGAAATTGATGCTGTAGGGCGCCAAAGAGGCGCCGGACTCGGCGGAGGACATGACGAACGTGAGCAAACCTTAAACCAGCTTCTTGTCGAAATGGATGGCTTTGACGGTAATACAAATATTATTATTCTTGCTGCGACAAACAGACCTGATATATTAGATAATGCACTTTTGCGTCCGGGACGCTTTGACAGGCAGATTATGGTCAGCCTGCCCGATGTGAAAGGCCGGGAACAAATTCTGCTTGTTCATGCAAAGGGCAAACCTCTTGGCAATGATGTTGATTTAAAGGTTCTTGCAAAAAGGACTCCGGGATTTACCGGTGCCGACTTACAAAGCCTGCTTAATGAGGCTGCGCTTCTTGCTGCAAGACGCAACAAAATCGTTATAAATATGGCTGAAATTGACGATGCTATTGATAGAGTAATTGCAGGCATCGAAAAGAAAAGCAAGGTTATGACGGATGATGATAAGGAAATTACATCCTACCATGAAGTAGGGCATGCTCTTTTAGCTAAATTACTTAAAAATTGCGATGAATTACACAAAGTTACAATTATTCCCCGTGGTTATGCGCTTGGCATAACATGGACTAAACCTGAAGATAACAAGGTTCATGTAAGCAAGGCTAAGCTGCTCGACCAAATTACAATGACTTTAGGCGGTCGTGTCGCTGAAGAAATTGTATATGGGGCAGATAAAATATCAACCGGCGCTTCAAGCGATTTGGAAAAAGTTACGGAAGTTGCAAAAAAGATGGTTTCACAATGGGGTATGTCCGAAAAAATGGGAGCAATGACTTACGGAAAATCTCAAGAACATGTCTTTATGGGGCGTGATTTTGGTACGACAAGAGATTTTTCGGAGGAGTTTGCTGCCGAATTAGACAGAGAAATCAAAAAAATTATAGACGGACGCTATGAAGTTGCAAAAAGTTTATTGACAGAACATCGAGATCTTCTTGATGCCATAGCAAAAGAACTTTTAGAAAAAGAAACTCTGGATGATGATGATGTTACTGAAATTATTACACGCATCAAAGGTTCGGAATTTACCGATAATTGTAACTAAAAACCGGACCGATTTTGTAATTTCAGCTTTCAAAAATGTTTAAACCTATAGTGTTTTTACGTGCGAGGGGTGGGGAATGATATAGATTACAGCTTCTTTCTGGTTTCGCTTTTTGTTAGTATAAACATTAAACCAAAACGTTTCGTTTTATACATGTTTTTATGCTGTGGGGGGGGGAAAAAAAAGAAAAAAGGTTGATAACAGCTGTTGACGATATTTCCGCACTTGAATAATACAGTAACGGCGTTTTTTGTTTATGCAGAAATTACGCTGTCTTATAGAAGCAATCCTGTTTCTTCTTCCGGATTGCTTCGTCGTTTCACTCCACGCAATGACGAAAAAAGATTAGAACTACTCGCATGACGTTTCGCTCCATCCGTCCATAATTATGCTCCGTCCGTCAGAAATTCCGCCTCTTGGAATTGCTTAACCGCTCGCAGGTTAGGACTTCGCTACAGAATTACTTTAACAATTAATTCTTCCGCTCCGCCGCTGCTCGCTTTACGGAACTGCGCTTCGCTCCGTCCGTCAGAAATTCCGCCTCTTGGAATTGCTTTGCACTCGCAGGTTAGAACTTCACTTTTTGAAGCCTGCCGGCTTCAAGTCGTTCCGCCGCTGCTCGCTTACCTCGTTTCACGAGTCCGCAATTCCGCCCTCTTGGAATTCTTTTCGCTCGAAATTGTCGCTCCTTCGATTTCATCTGTCGTCGCTTCATTTCTCGCTAACCGGACTTCGTCCGTACAGAATTCCGCTTATCGGGGTTATGTACAAATAAAAATAAAAAATCAGAAAACATATACGAAGCGCCGTAAAATTGTTTATTGAAACTATGCCAAAGCGTGCGCCGTTTAGCACGCTTCTGGTTGAAATTAACAATTTAGGCGCAGAGTATCCGTTTGATGATTTTTATTTTTATTTTTTGTTCACATCCTTTTAATTGGTTTACAGATTTCATCCGTCCGCAATTCCGCTTCTTGGAATTGCTTTGCGCTC